>CACVAY010000050.1 GCA_902727985.1 uncultured Thiotrichaceae bacterium
ACATCATGACAGACTTCACGAATGATTTTTGCACGTGGGTCGTAGGTTTTATAAACACGGTGACCAAATCCCATTAATCGGAATGGATCTTCCTTATCTTTAGCTCGCGCAACAAAATCTTCAACGGGTTTGCCAGAGTCAATAATCTCCTCAAGCATATGAATCACTGCTTCATTGGCACCACCATGTGCTGGTCCCCAAAGCGTAGCAATACCTGCTGAAATAGCCGCAAAAGGATTCGCGGCAGAACTACCTGACAATCTTACTGTAGATGTTGATGCATTTTGCTCATGATCAGCATGCAACAGCATTATAAGATCGAGGGCCTTGGAAAACTTCCTATTGACTTTATACTCTTCTGTCGGAGTCGAGAACATCATGTACAAAAAGTTTTGTGTATATGGCCGTGAATTATCAGGGTATACAAATGGCAAGCCATTAGCATAACGATAACTCCATGCAGCAATCGTTGGCATTTTTGCAATTAAGCGATTAGCAACGATCTTTCTATCTTCAGGATCACGAATATTCATATGATCGTGATAGAAGGCAGATAAAGCACCTGCAACACCCATCATAATCGCCATTGGATGCGCATCGCGACGGAAGCCATTAAAGAAACTTTTTAAGGCTTCATGCACCATGGTATGACGACGAATAACATGCCTAAACTCAGCATGCTCTTCTTCAGTAGGCAATTCACCATAAAACAATAAATAACACGTCTCGATATAGGTACTTTGCTTGGCTAGTTGCTCAATAGGATAACCACGGTAAGCTAAAACACCTTTTTCGCCATCCATATACGTTATTTCACTTTCACAACTCGCAGTGGCTACAAAGCCAGGGTCGAATGTGAAATAACCCATTTCTTTGTACAATGCACCAATATCAATTGTTGGGGGACCAATCGTCGGCTGGAGAACTTCCATCACCAACTCTTTTCCCGTCTCATTGTCAGTCAACGTGACTGTTTTGTTTTTCATATATCCTCCGTTTTACTGTAATTCTTTCGAGGGGCCAAACTATTGCTCTAAAACCTTAAGCAACATTTAAATCCTGATCCTTCCCCTTTGGCCCTAAAATAAAAACCTCTAAGAACCTATTCTTAGAGATTATCGATGCCATTACTTGGATGCTTCTAGCACACCCTTCCCTAACTCAGATGGTGAACGAACGGTATGAACACCCGCTTTCTCCAACGCTGCAAATTTTTCATTCGCAGTGCCTTTACCACCAGCAATGATGGCACCAGCATGGCCCATACGTTTGCCTTTCGGAGCAGTTACACCGGCGATATATGCCACAACGGGTTTGGTCACATTACTCTGAATAAATTCAGCGGCTTCTTCTTCCGCAGTTCCACCAATCTCACCAACCATTAAAATAGATTCAGTTTGAGGATCTGCTTCGAATAAGGTCAATGTATCAATAAAGTTGGTACCCGGAATGGGGTCACCACCAATACCAATACACGTACTTTGACCAAAACCAATA
Organism: uncultured Thiotrichaceae bacterium; assembly: GCA_902727985.1. GTDB lineage: Bacteria > Pseudomonadota > Gammaproteobacteria > Thiotrichales > Thiotrichaceae > HyVt-477. The sequence goes on from CACVAY010000050.1 coordinate 1,498, forward strand.
TCTGAGGTTTGCTTCACACATTCATAAGTCAATGTTCCTGAGCGTGAAACAATACCCACCTTGCCTGCTTGATGAATCGCACCCGGCATAATGCCGATTTTACATTCATCGGGCGTGATGATACCTGGGCAGTTTGGACCAATAAGGCGTACGCCTGCTGCATCAGCAATCATTTTTGCTTCCAACATATCCAATGCTGGAATGCCTTCTGTAATACAGACAACCAAACCAATACCCGAGTCTACAGCTTCGATAATTGAATCTTTACAGAAAGGGGCTGGTACATAAATCACACTCGCATCCGCTTGAGTTTGATCAACGGCATCTCTTACCGTATTAAATACGGGTAGATTCAAATGTGTTTGACCACCTTTACCTGGAGTGACACCACCCACCATCTTTGTACCATATGCAATGGCTTGTTCAGAATGGAATGTGCCTTGTTTTCCAGTGAAGCCTTGGCAGATAACTTTGGTATCTTTGTTTACAAGTACGCTCATGAGGCTTCTCCTACTGCTGCTACAATCTTATTCGCTGCATCAGTCAAATCCGTGGCACTAATTAAGTCTAGCCCACTACCATCTAACAATGCTGTACCTTCTACTGCGTGATTACCTTCTAAACGCACCACCAACGGTACTTGGATATTGACTTCTTTAACCGCCGCGATAATACCCTCGGCAATCAAATCACAACGTACGATACCACCGAAGATATTCACCAGAATACCCTGCACTTTGTCATCAGATAGAATGATCTTAAGCGCTTCAGCCACACGTTCAGCGGTAGCAGTACCACCAACATCCAGGAAGTTTGCAGGGTCTCCACCTTGCAACTTGATAATATCCATCGTACCCATGGCAAGACCCGCACCATTCACCATACAACCGATATTGCCATCAAGTGCTACATAGTTAAGCTCCCACTTTTCAGCACGTAGCTCACGCTCATCTTCCTGGCTTTCGTCTTGTAGAGACTTAAGCTCTGGGTGACGATATAAGGCACTACTATCAACGTTGATTTTTCCATCCAGGCAAAGCAAATCACCTTCTTGGGTCACAACCAATGGGTTGATTTCAACCAGTGACAGGTCTTTTTCAATAAACAATTTGCCTAGACCAATAAGGATCTGTGTAAACTGTTTGACCTGTGCACCTTCAAGCCCTAAACCAAATGCGAGCTCACGCCCTTGGAAAGGCATCACGCCAGTGACAGGGTTAATTTGTACTTTCAGGATTTTTTCAGGCGTATTTTCAGCAACATCTTCGATGTTCATTCCGCCTTCCGTTGAAGCCATGATCGTCACACGGCGTGTTGCACGATCAAGTACCGCACCGAGATACAACTCACGATCAATGTTGCACGTCTCTTCTACCAAAATCGTATTGATAGGTTGACCTTCAGCATCAGTTTGGAAAGTCACAAGGTTTGTACCTAAAAGACCCTCTGCTACCGCTTTCGCTTCGTCAGCAGTATCAACAAGCTTTACACCGCCTGCTTTTCCGCGTCCACCAGCGTGAACCTGTGCTTTTACTACGACCTTTTCCGTGCTTAGGGAGGTTGCAGCTTCTGCTGCTTCGTCTGCACTCGTAGCAATTTTACCAACGGGCGTTGACATTCCGTAATCGCGGAATAGTGCCTTAGCTTGGTACTCATGTAAATTCATACGTTTATCCTTTAATAACAGCCTTGGAACTCCTCAGAACCAAGGTCTACAACGTTGAGACAAATAGTTACTCAACAGATCCACCGCCTATCATCAACTACTAACTAACATCCTCCTTATCGACGTCGATTCATCGCATGGATGGCTCGACCATCGACTGCTAGCGCAGCCTCATGAATACTCTCTGAAAGAGATGGATGTGCGAAAATAGTTCGCGCCAGATCTTCGGAGGTGTTCTCACTCTCCATGGCAATAACTGCCTGTCCGATTAATTCAGATGCCATGGGGCCTACGATATGCACACCAACAACACGATCAGACGCTTCATCAGCAATGACCTTGACCATCCCTGAAGCTTGATTCATGGCTTTTGCACGACCATTCGCGGCAAATGTGAATGAACCTGCACGATAACTCACGCCCGCTTCTTTCAATTCCTCTTCCGTTTTACCCACCCAAGCAATCTCAGGCTGAGTGTAAATTACCCAAGGGCAATTATCATAATCAATATGTGGCTGTTGACCAGCAATACGTTCTGCAACAGCAACACCTTCTTCAGAACCTTTATGCGCCAACATAGGACCACGTACAACATCACCAACAGCATAAACACCTGGAATGTTGGTTTCACAATGATCATTCACGTCGATGCGTCCACGCTCATCCATTTGCAAACCAACATCTTCAGCAACCACACTCTCGGTATAAGCGCGTCTACCGACCGATACAATCATGCGATCAACTGCTAAGGTTTGCTCACCGTCTTTATCCGTGTATTCCATGATTAACTCATCGTCGTTAATCTGTGTATTAGTAATACGTGAACCTAAACGAATATCCAACCCCTGCTTGCTTAATTCACGCTGTGCCGTTCTCGCGATTTGCTTATCAGCAGTGCCAAGAAAATCATCCATTGCTTCAAGAACAACTACCTCTGAGCCCAAACGACGCCACACACTGCCAAGCTCCAAACCAATAACACCTGCACCAATAATGCCCAAGCGCTTAGGAATGGTTTCCCAGTTCAGTGCACCTTCGTTATCAACAATTCGATCATCAGTTAAAGGCGCAGAAGGCAATTCAAATGGCACAGAGCCAGTAGCAAGAATTACGTTATCGGCTTGATAAACCGTTGCATCACCTTCTTCCAAGGGCGTCACACTTACCTGCTTATCCGCTAACAAGGTTCCTGTGCCTTGCAACCAATCAATCTTATTGGCTTTGAATAAGGCCGCAATCCCTCCGGTTAACTCAGAAACGATTTTGTCTTTACGAGCAACCATTGCTGAAGTGTCCATCTGCACACCATCAACGGAAATACCGTGGTCGCCTGCGTGATGGGCAATTTCTTCATACTGCTCAGAGCTTTCAAGCAAGGCTTTTGAAGGAATACAACCAACATTTAAACAAGTACCACCAAGCGCTGGCTTGCCTTCTTTGTTAATCCACCGTTCCACACATGCAACTTTCATACCCAACTGAGCAGCACGAATAGCCGCCACATAACCTGCTGGGCCACCACCGATCACAATTACATCATATTTATCAGACATCGCTCTATACCCCTAATAAAATACGGTTTGGATCTTCAACCAGTTCTTTGATTGTTTTCAAGAACAACACAGCACTTTGACCATCGATGATTCTGTGGTCGTAAGACAATGCTAGATACATCATTGGACGAATCACCATCTCATCATTTTCGACCATAACGCGCTTGTTAATGCCGTGCATACCCAAGATCGCACTTTGTGGTGGATTTAAGATAGGTGTTGAAAGCAATGAACCAAACACACCGCCATTGGTGATTGTGAACGTTCCGCCTTGCATCTCGTCCATGCCAAGTTTGCCGTCACGGGCTTTCACTGCATATGCAGCGATACCTGACTCAACATCAGCAAGGCTCATATTCTCTGTATTACGTAAGATAGGTACAACAAGGCCACGAGGTGATGAAACCGCGATACCGATATCGCTATAACCATGATAAACAATATCATCGCCATCAATAGAAGCATTCACATCAGGGAAACGCTCAAGAGCAATGGTTGCAGCTTTCACAAACAATGACATGAAGCCTAAGCGTGCATCATGTGTCTTTTCAAACAAGTCCTTATATTGACTACGCATTTCCATTAATGGCTGCATATTCACTTCGTTAAAGGTTGTTAGCATGGCTGTAGAAGCCGTAGCATCTAATAAACGCTTCGCAATCGTCTTACGGAGACGCGTCATTGGCACACGCTCTTCAACACGACCTTGTGCATTAACCGCTATAGAAGCAGGTTCTGCTGCTTTAGCAGGTGCAGCTTTCGCCTGTGCAGCGCCAGCAACATCTTCTTTAAGAATGCGTCCTTTCTTGCCAGAACCAGCAACCTCGTCTGCACTCAAATCATTTTCGCGCAACGCCTTACGTACTGCTGGACTGGTTTGTGCATCACCAGTAGCCTCTTCAGCTGGCTCACTAGAAGCAACTGTTTGCTCTTCTTCAGCAGGCTCTTCAGCAACTGCACCGACTTTGATATAGGCAAGTAACTGATCACCTAAAACCGTTGCTCCAACTTCCTCAACGATTGACTCAAGAACGCCTGTTTCTGGAGCAGGCACTTCCAGTACAACCTTGTCAGTTTCTAATTCTAAGAGGGGTTCATCTAAAGTGATGCTATCACCTGGCTTTTTAAACCAGTTAACAATTAGGGCATCTGCAACAGACTCGGGTAGGGCCGGGGTTTTTACTTCAACGCTCATGCTTATTCTCCTTTGGTATTTTGACTAATACCCTATCATTCCACGGCATCAATAATGCAAACAAGAATTGCTCCCAGCAAGAAAGCCACGTAACAGTGACCATTTGTAATATGATTTTCTTCACACCTAGCAACCTCTGCTGTACCTGATGTCAGGTTATTTATGAGGATTGGATCACTTTTAGTGGGTAAATAAAAAAGTGAGTCCTGAATGTATTCGAGATTTAGGTATTGAAGTTAAGGCGGATAAAAATGACGTTCAGCTTTTATTCGCCATCCATTCATACCAAACTCTGTAATTAGTATAGGCACTACGTATGGGGTGACTAACAGAATTTATCAATACTTAGTATTTGTATTATTGGAAAAGCATTATGCTTAGAAAAAAGCCTTCGAAACCATCTCGCCAAAGCAGCACATGCGAGGCGTAATCGCATACTACAATACCTTCGCCAAAACCCAAAGGAAATGACCACATCACACAGTCAATTTGATCCAACAGATCTGCGTTGGCGCTCTACTTCGAATGGACTGGATTAGCTTAAAACAAACCACAATACCATCGGCATGATGGCTATACTCGCTAAATTCCCCAACATGACTATCGATGCAACTCTTTCTGGCTCCTGCTGATATTGTTCTGCGACCAGTACATTAAGCACTGCTGGTGGTAATGCAGCGAACACTAGCAGCACTGCGGTTTGCATCTCACCTAGTTCAAGAAACGGCAATATTGCAACTACCGATAAAACGCCTGCCAATGGCCCTGCAAACGCCCCAAACATTCCCTGTTTCCAGTCGTTGAAATTTACATCTAACAAGCGCACTCCGAGAGAGAACAACAATAGCGGTATAGCAACCTGTGCTAACAACTCAATGGTGTTATCAACAGGTTCAGGCAGATGTATATCAAACACGCTAAACAAGATACCCAACACGGTTGCCACAATCATCGGCATTCGCAACAACGTGAGGAAACGTGTTTTGTGATCCAGCATATAAACGCCAACCGTAAAATGCAGCAGCATTTCAATAATGAATAGCACGACGGCGGCTTGTAGCATCTCTTCACCAAAGGCAAACAACACCAGCGGTAAGCCCATATTGCCTGAGTTGTTGAACATCATGGGCGGCAGAAAAGTTTTCAGATTTAGCTTGAACAGTTTCACCAAAGGAAATAACAACAAGCCTGATCCTAAAACAACAACGGCTCCTCCAATAGCTAACCCTGTATAGCCACCAAAATCAAAAGGCTTATCGGTTAGCGCCCAAAAGATCAGCAAGGGCGCAAAGACATCCATATTCAGTTTATTGACTACGCTCATATCAGGACGATAGCGCGAACCATAAAGTGCCCCTAAACCTGCACAGGCGAAAACCGGGAAGATGATACCTATGATGCGAAGCGCAGTTTCGAGCATGGTGATAGGAATTTGAGATTAAAGACGAAAGAGCTTACGCGAGATAATTCGACAAGGCCAACCCTTCAACTCTCACCCCATGGCGGATGTATTAAATACTCATCGAGTGCTTTACCCGGAGCACAAAGATTCGTGTAGTAAGGATGTTTAGGATAGACCGTCGTGTAAAACTCTTCCGTATGGTCTTTGGCTATATGTTGTGGAACCCCTAATATTACTGCTGCTTCTACATCACGCTGTAGCGCCTGACAGTCTGTTCTTTGCTCTACCATTTCACCACGAATATGCATCGCCTCATGGGTAAACATATGCATGCTGAATTTCGCCTCCTGATTAGCACCCATGGGGTCTTCAATATAGCGCATTAGTGCATCACACCATCCAACCTGAAACACGACTTTCTTTGTATAAGGGTTCGCATGCCCAGCCACACCTAAGTCGTTATCGAATATTGAGTCAAAGGCGGAATTACAATGAAAACTCACACCTGCTACGCCTGTTAATTGGGTTACATTACGTGCCATTTCACGCTCAAAACTCCAATATTTAATGGGTAGCCATGCTGATGCTATCAACAATACGAACACCCCCCCTAGATATATTAAGTTAAAACGATCAAAGCGTTCAGGGCAAAAACGATTTCCCACCACTTCTCGATAGATAAGCCAGCAGAAAAAAAGTGATAGTAGCGTAAGGAAAAACATGAGCGTTGATATGATGAAGCCACAAAAAATCAAGCTTAGCAATAACCATTCAAGCGACTAATTAAACGTCGACATAAGGTCAGAACAACTCAGCAAAAAGGAAATATCACTGCTCGCTTGCCTTCGTAATAACGCTCTGAATGAATGACATTGCTCATAAAATAAACAATTCATAACTGAACTATCATGTCTATGTGAGAAACTAATAAGCAATAACTCATACAGAAGAATATAAAAATGATTATGAAAATGAAACGTACTTTACTCCTAACGGGCTTATTAGGTGTATCACTTTCAGCCTGTACTACTAGCGAGTTAAGCAAAACTCAACAAGGCACTATTATCGGAGGCGTTACGGGCGCGATTCTTGGGAAAAGTACCAGTAACCATGATGATAAACGCGCGGTTATCGGTGGTGTGGTAGGTGCTGCTGCTGGCGCTGCAATTGGTTCCTACATGGATAAACAGGAACAAGAGCTTCGCACTGAAATGGAAGGAACAGGTATCGAGATCGACCGTCAAGGTGACAATATCGTATTGAGTATGCCTGATAGCATCACTTTCGATACTGCACAATCAAATCTCAAACCACAATTCTATAACACGTTGAATACGCTAGGCTCGACGCTTAAGCAATACGACCAGACCCGTATCCGTATTGCAGGGCACACGGATAGCCGCGGTTCTCTGGAATATAATCAGCAGTTATCCGTCAATCGGGCGAATAGCGTGCGTACTTATTTGCAATCACAAGGCGTTCCGCCTACGCGTATGTATGCACAGGGTTTTGGTGAAACGCGACCTATCGCTGATAACAATACCGATATGGGTATGGCCAAGAATCGCCGTGTAGAAATCACTCTTATTCCTGTACAACAACAAACTCAACAACAGCAAACGTCCAATCAATACCATTAAGGAATCTCTGATCAAGTCCAAACAATATTGAAACTGAGACTTTAGCCTCGCCTAACGTATTGAAAATAAAATACGAAGGGCGGGACTGAAGCCCCGATTCCAAAAAAATAGACTTAATCAGAGCTTCCTTAATTCCCCCCCCTATCGTAACCATTCTTGCAGTGGTGGTTATGACCCTGCATCCTTTTCTTTTATCTCCTCGTAAAATCTCATAGAGAAGGCGGGATTAGAACCTTGGCAGTAGTTGAATCACTCATTAACTGCTAGGTTATAGATGCCACTATAACGTTTAATGCTAAGAAGGATATTGTATGAAAAAACTCTTTGCCCTCACAATTTCACATTTGGTATTTGCGGCGATCGGCTTTGCCGCTGGTATCTATTTCTTACCGATTCTGACTGCGCCAGCCGCTCCCTCAGTATCACAAATGATGACGGCTGAAAGCCAAGCGATATACACAGGGGCATTCAAGAAAGACCTTAAAGGTAGTGATTTCTTGCATTGGGGCGAAGGTACGGTCTCTATCGGTAAAGAATATATTTCCCTAAAGGGAAGCCTCGCGCCCGGCCCAGATTATAAGCTTTATCTATCGCCCGATTTTGTTGAAACAGAAGCTGAATTTGCAACCCTTAAACCTAAGATGCTGCCAGTGGGCGATGTGAAAACGTTTGAGAACTTTGTCGTTAAATTACCTGAAAATATTGATCCTGCACAATACACTTCAGTCATTGTCTGGTGCGAATCGTTTGGTGAATTCATTACCGCAGCAACTTACCAATAAAGGACGACGCTAAACAGCACGTCATCTCGCACATAATAATGCATCAAAACATGTCATTGTGACATGTGGCTTTCAGTATATTGAAGATAGAACTGATTTACTCGGCACCGAAGAGAAAACGCTCAAATATTATACGAGAAAATCACTTGCTCTACAGCATGAGAGTTCTTAGACACCACTCTCTTTCAAACGCTCTAAACGGGCTTGCTCCTCATCATACGCCGCTTTGATTTGCGCCTTCACTGCGCCAACATCTGCTTTTTTAGTCTTATCTTGGTACTCACCTGTCAACATGCTCTCGGGATGCAATGTGCCAAGCTCGAATAATTCCCACATTTCCTTATCATATTGAGTAGCGAGTAATTCTGGAGCAAATTGCCCGAAATAATGACGCATGTTTTCAACATCACGTTGCAACATAGCCTCTGCATTGTTGTTTGCGGCAGCATCAACGGCTTGTGGTAGATCGATAATAACGGGGCCAAACTGATCGAGTAAGACATTAAACTCAGACAAGTCACCATGCACAACACCGACACAAAGCATTCGCACCACATCCTGTATTACCATGGCATGATATAGCATTGCCTCATCACGAGTCATGCTTACATCCCCCAAACGCGGTGCTATCTGCCCTTCCCCATCGGTCACCAATTCCATCAATAATACACCATCCACACAGGTTGACGGTTTTGGAACACGCACACCTGCAGCCGCGAGTTTATACAGCGCATCGACTTCGGCATTCTGCCAAATTTCTTCTTGTTCTTTGCGCCCGAAATTAGAACCTTTCTGAATGGCTCTGTTACGACGACTATTGCGTACTTTACGACCCTCTGTGTATTGCACGGCTTTTTTGAAATTACGCTTTGAGGCTTCCTTGTAGACTTTTGCACAGAGTATTTCTGAGCCACTGCCAACAACATAAACATCGGCTTCTTTACCACTCATCATACGACTAATAACTTCATCAACGAGTCCATATTCAACAAGTGACTGTATTCTTTTTGGTATTTTCATCCTTTCCCATCGTTACTACACAATATATTCCATGCAATGATTACATTGCTGAACACAGGTATCACTACCCGTAAGAATATTATGCATTTACACTCGGCGGTTGCAATGGCTTTTGTATTAATAATTCTCTATTCGACTAATTTCAGCTAACTACGGCTAACACGTATGGCAGGAAAAAATACAGTAAAAGTTGTTCCTTCACCCACCGTACTATTAATAAGCAAGCTTGCCTCATGCAACTGCACAATATGCAGCACAATGGCCATACCTAAACCTGTACCCCCTTTGCCTTTTGAACGGCCTTGGTCAACCCGATAAAAGCGCTCGGTAAGTCTTGGGATATGCTCAGCAGGAATACCATTACCAGTATCTCTTACGATGAAACAAGCTTCATTGGTGGCAAGTTGTTTCCAGGTCACATGCACTTCTGTACCGACCGGTGTGTGGCGTATGGCATTATGGATAAGGTTGACACATACGCTGGTTATATCAACTTCAACACCTTTTAAATTCAAGTCTGGGTCCGTATCCAAGATAATTTTATGCGTATCATTGGAGATCAGTTGCGCTTCACTATTACAGATTGAGTTAATAATACTGGCAACAGATAGCACCTGATCTTGATTCTTACTAAGCCCTACATTTTCAAGACGTGACAAGGTAAGCAAGTCCTCGATGATCATCTGCATTCGTGCTGACTGTTCTGCAGCAGACGTTACCGCTGGCTCTAAGTGCTCTGGTAAAGACGCATCGTCCTGAATGATTTCAAGATAGCCAGCAATAACCGTTAGCGGAGTACGTAACTCATGCGATGCATTAGCAATAAAGTTTTTACGCATCTGCTGAAGTCTTACTTGCTCACTAATGTCGCGAGCAATTAACAATTTTAGATCTGAATGCACCGGAATCAGTTGTAAGGACAGCTTGATCTGCTCGTTGTAGGGCGAGTTAATCTCAATTTCTTTTTCTGAATATTTCGTTAGTAAGCGTTGCACTTCAGGCATGCGAATAAGATTATCAATTCGCTGACCTCTATCTTTTTTGAGATCAAGCCTAAGTAGTTGCATGGATGCTTTATTCGCCCAATCAATCTCATTGTTACCATTCAAGACCACGGTAGCGTATGGCAAGCTTTTGATGATTCCCTGAAAACGCTTAAGCAGCTTTGACATGCTTTTTTTTCGCTGTGCGCTCTTGCGCTGCGTGTATTGTATTTGCTGGGTAATATGCTCCCAAGCACCATCACTATCGGGGACATGTAAAGGCTTAGCCCCGTCTTTTAACCAAACATGGAGTTGCTGTAATTTATAAAGCAACCACGCGATATATGCTGCTAATGCAACAATTAAACTCATTTCCCAGTAACCCGTTACGATGCCACCAGCAATACCAGCAAGCAGTACAAAGATAATACGCCAGATTTCAGTACTCTTAGACTCACGATCCATCAGCAGAATCCACAAACCGATAGCCCATGCCACGAATCGTTTCTAACATTGAATCAGCACCAGATGGTTTAAGCGTTTTCCGTAAACGCATGACGTGCGTATCGACGGTGCGTTCTTCGATAAAAGTACTCTGCCCCCACACACTATCCAGCAACTGAACACGAGTGTATAAGCGATTGGGGTTAATCATGAGAAAGTGCAGCAGACGAAACTCAGTCATACCTATTTTTACTGGTTCGCCATTGATGGTGAGTTTTTGATTTTCCGGGTCTAAGGTTATTGGACCTTGCTGGATAAGATTCTGTTCGTTTAATCCTTGTGCGCGACGGATTAAAGCACGGATACGTGCATCAAGTTCCTGAAGAGATACTGGCTTGGTCATGTAATCATCCGCACCAACATCCAAGCCCTTTATTTTATCCGCCTCTTCTGCTCGGGCTGTCAGCATCAGCACCGCTAATTTTTGATGAATGGGGTTATTACGGATACGGGTTAACAATGTTGGACCATCGGTATCCGGCAACATCCAGTCCAATAACATCACATCGGGTGTCATCTCAGATAAGGCCTCTAATGCTTGCTTACCATTCTCGGCAATTTTGACTTCATACCTCTTAGAAGTAAGAAACATGTTCAGCATATCGCGGATAGCATGGTCATCTTCAACAATTAAAACTGTAAACATTTTAGCGACTAGAAACCTGGGGAATATTTTCTGATTTGAATGAGTATGACCGATCTATTTACTATTCACAAGACCTCTAACCCTTGCTTATTTCACCAAAGATACTTCAGCAGGAAACCTACTAAATACTTATTTATCAGACCTCTGGGAAATATTTACGACGCACATGTTCAAGATTCGTATGGCGAATATCCTTACCATTGACTAGATAAATAACATATTCACAAAGGTTCTGTGAATGAGCGCCGATTCTCTCCAGAGAACGTGCACACCAATTAACCTGCAAAGCCTGCTTGATATTACGCTGATCTTCCATCATGTGCGTAATCGATAACCTGGAAATCACATTAAACTCTTTATGAAGCTTAATATCCTGACTCAAGATTTTGATCGCCTGTTCTGAATCCAAGCGCGCAAAAGCATCCAGTGAATCCTGCAACATACTCATAATAAGCTGGCTTAAATGAGAGAGCTCAGCATGCATCCCCGTAACGGTTTCTTTCTTGGCAAGCTTCTTCGCATAATGAGCTATTTTAGCTGCTTCATCACCAATACGTTCCAGATCCGTAATCACCTTAACCACCGCGATAACTAAACGTAAATCCCCAGCAGTAGGCTGACGCAGCGCGATTACACGCGTACATTCTTCATCAATATCGACTTCCATCTGATTGATCACATCATCGGAGGAAGCGACTTCATTTGCCAATTCACCATCACGATCTAACAATGCTTTAATCGCCTCACTCGTTTGCTTTTCAACAAGCCCTCCCATTGTCATTACTTTATTCCGGATATCTTCAAGCTCTGCGTTATAGCGTTGAGAAATATGCTGACCAAGTTCCATGATGAATTACCTTATATACACTTTCTAATTATAGTTAGACTTTTATTTTTACTTTGATTAGCCAAAACGACCTGTGATGTAGTTTTCAGTTAATTGATGTTCTGGATTGGTAAACACGGAATCCGTATCATTCACTTCTACCAATTTACCCATGTGGAAATACGCGGTACGAGACGAAACTCGCGCCGCCTGTTGCATAGAATGCGTCACAATGGCAATCGTATACTTTCCACTCAACTCAATCATCAACTCTTCGATTAAAGCGGTAGCAATCGGATCAAGCGCCGAAGTTGGTTCATCCATCAAGATCACTTCAGGATCAACCGCAATGGTACGCGCAATGCATAAACGTTGTTGTTGACCACCTGACAATCCGGTTCCAGGCTTATGCAAATCGTCTTTCACTTCTTTGAACAAGCCAGCCCGGATGAGACTCTTTTCGACCAAATCGTCCAATTCTGCACGATTTGAGGTCAAACCATGTAAACGTGCCCCGTAGGCAACATTGTCATAGATAGACTTTGGAAATGGGTTTGGCTTCTGGAAGACGATGCCGACTCGAGATCGTAATAGAACCGGATCTTGGTTTTTCGCATAAATATCTTCACCATCAAGCTTAAAGTCACCCGTCACTTTACAGATCGGAATCGTGTCATTCATACGATTGAGACAACGAAGATAGGTAGACTTGCCACAACCTGAAGGGCCTATCATGGCAAGCACTTCATTTTTGCCAACATCCAAGTCCACACCAAAAATTGCTTGCTTATCACCATAGTGAACATCAACATTACGCGTCGTGAATTTAGGGTCATCAATCAACGGCTTGCCTACCGTGCCATTAATTTCGACGTTAAATTCGTCGCGGTTTTCAATATTATGTGTCATTGCTTCTGTCATCTTGTTGCTCTTGATTAAGGGGCAAGCCTTTCATTAAGTTGCCTGTTCAAACCTGTATTCGCCTTTAAAAAAGGCTTATTCCTTGAGATACCTCTAATAAGTGCTATTAGACATTATCTCCTACCACTTACGTTCAAATTTCTTGCGTAACATCACCGCGATAAAGTTCATCACGACCAAGAAAGCAAGCAGAACCATAATAGCTGCTGATGTTCTCTCAGTGAATGCGCGCTCGGGACTATCTGACCACAAATAAATTTGTACGGGCATGACCGTTGCAGGATCCAAAATACCTTGAGGAACATCTGCAACAAACGCAACCATACCAATCATCAATAGCGGTGCGGTTTCACCTAATGCCTGCGCCATACCAATGATACTACCCGTCAAAATACCTGGCATTGCCAGTGGTACAACATGCCCAAAGGTGGTTTGTACTTTCGATGCACCTAGTCCTAAAGCAGCTTCGCGAATTGACGGAGGGACTGATTTAATGGCCGCACGACTGGCAATAATGATGGTCGGCAAGGTCATCAAGGTTAAAACCAGCCCCCCCACCAGAGGGGCGGATCGGGGCACACCAAATAAGGCAATAAATACGGCGAGCCCCAATAAACCAAATACAATTGAGGGCACAGCCGCCAGATTGTTGATGTTGATTTCAATAATATCTACCCAACGATTATTCTGTGGCGCGAACTCTTCAAGATATACCGCAGCTAATACACCAATTGGGAAAGACAGCGCCATCGTGACCAACATGGTTAGTAATGAGCCAATCAATGCGCCTTTAATACCAGCTTGCTCAGGCTCACGCGAATCACCTGAGGTAAAGAAGGTGGTATTGAAACGCTTCTCTAAACGCCCTTCTTCTTGTAATTGATCGATCCATGTTAGCTGAAAGTCTTTAATACGACGATCGTCTTCTGGCAAATTACGATCAATTTTACCTTTCATGTAAACATCGACGTCATCTTTAGCAAGAAACCAAAAAGACTGGGTTGTGCCAATAAGTTCAGGGTTCTCGATAACATGGTCACGAAGATCATAGCTAGCAGAGTTACTAACCAACTTATTTCTAGCACGCTTTTCTTTACGCGTTTTTGCATCAGGGAACATTTCTTTCAAGGTGCCCTTTACCAGCTTACTGTAGTTTGCACTAAACAACGCCTCTCTATCAGACGCTTTTGTGACACCTAACACTTCAGCGTCAATATGAATATCAAGCTTGATATAGCTTTGCTGGAATGCTGGCAACCCCGTACTGAAAATATTAACCATCAAGGTCAATAAAAACAGAAAACTGATAGCTAACGATGCGATGCCATACGCACGGAAACGCCTCTCTTTTGCATAACGCTTCTTTAGCTTGGCTTTGATCTTGTCAGTATTATGTGTAGACATGGTAGTTAATATTCCTAATCTAAATGCTTAGAGACAAGCTCTATTCATGGTTGCTCTGATTCGTAATGACTTAATCGTATTGCTCGCGATACTTACGTACCACATGCAGTGAGATGATATTCAAGATCAACGTCACCATAAATAAACCTAAACCTAAGGCGAATGCAGCTAGTGTTTTCGGACTATCAAACTCTTGGTCTCCCGTTAGCAAGGTTACGATTTGTACCGTTACGGTGGTAACCGCTTCCAGAGGATTTACAGTAAGATTGGCAGCGAGTCCCGCCGCCATTACCACGATCATGGTTTCACCAATAGCACGTGATGCCGCTAGCAACACCCCCCCAACAATCCCTGGTAATGCCGCTGGAATAACAACCTGAGTAATCGTTTCAGATTTTGTTGCCCCCATGCCATACGAACCATCTCGCATTGCCTGAGGAACGGCTGAAATGACATCATCAGAAAGTGAGGATACAAAAGGGATAATCATGACACCCATAACGATACCCGCAGCTAAAGCACTTTCAGAGGACGGCTCTAAGCCAATCGATTCCCCAAAACTCCGAATAAATGGAGCAACGGTCAAGGCCGCGAAGAAGCCATAAACCACCGTTGGGATACCCGCAAGAATTTCTAACATGGGTTTTGCAAACGCTCTGAATCTTGCGCTTGCATATTCCGATAAGTAAATAGCCGACATCAACCCAAGTGGAACAGCAATCGTTAATGCAATCAGGGAGATTAGTAAAGTACCCACGAACAGAGGAATTGCACCAAAGCTGCCCGAACCTCCAACCTGATCAGCGCGGATAGCCGTTTGTGGACTCCAATGGGTGCCAAATAAGAATTCGGTAACTGGAACCGCTTTGAAGAATTGAATTGCCTCGAAAATGACTGAGAAGACAATACCGACAGTGGTTAATATCGCGATGGATGCACACGCAATCATCAACCATGTCATCACTCTTTCTACATGATTACGCGCTTGTAATGTTGGTTTTATCGAACGTAAAGCAACAAGGATGATCAAGACCGCAATGACAAACACTACGACCGTTTTCGCTAAAAGGCTAATTTCAGACAGTCGCTTATAATGTTCAGCGGCTATTTGTTTATTGGTATCGTCGGAGACATTGCCCGAATCGACAATATTCTTAACCTCGTTCATAAAGAGACTAAGTTTCCCTTCCGACAAGGCCTGCACATCTTCAGGCAACTGCGAGACCGTCAAAGCACTAACAACGGTGGAGTCGAATGCTGTCCACAGAAATAGGATCAATAAAGCAGGAAGACCAGCCCACAATACAACCATCATCCCATAGTACTGAGGGCGAGAATGCAGATTGTAACGTCCCTTGCTTAGACTCGCTGTCGCTATAGAACGTTTACGACCCGTGAAATAGCTGAAAGCCAGCAATGCAAGCAAGGTGATAATGATAATGTGAGTTTGCATAATTTTATTCTGCGTTTATCAAATAGATTTAAAGAATCAAGATCTTCACTGATGACGGCAAAACATAGCCTGCACCACTATTGGCAAACTACCCAAAACGCTACCCAACCGCCCTGCCGTTGATTCACTAAGGTCTGGATCGTAATGTGTCGCTGCTAGCACGAACTAATCATTTATCGACCCAGGCCTTAGTAAACCATTCAGGCCAAGATATTACTTCTTGGCCTGAAATCGTTTCTAAAAGAACACCTAGCGTTTTACTCAGCTTCGAAAACGAGTGGTATTAAACCATTCGCAGATTCAGCCATTGCCGCACGTTTTTCATCAGAGAGTGGAATTAAACCTTTATCAGTCAGATAACCTTCTTCACCCCACGTATCTTCATCGGTGAATTCAGCGATGAACTCTTTGATGCCCGGAACGGTATCAACATGGCTCTTCTTAACATAGAAGTAAAGAGGACGAGAAACCGGATATGAGCCATCGGCAACCGTTTCGAAATTCACATCAATACCATCAATCTGAGAGCCTTGAACCTTATCTGAGTTTTGATCCAGGAAGCTGAAACCGAATATCCCTAGCGCTTTAGGGTTAGCTCTTAGCTTATCCACAATCAGGTTGTCATTTTCACCCGCTTCTACATAGGCACCATCTTCGCGGACCGTGTGGCAAATCTCTTTGTGCTTATTCTTAAGCTCTGTTGATTTTTCTTTATCACCAGCTTTCTTAGCGGCTTTAGAATCAGACTTAAGCTGCTTGATCCAATCAACCTTATTACAACCGCCTTCTAATGCTAGCTCAGCAAATGCATCACGCGTACCTGAAGTAGGTGGAGGACCTAGAACCTCGATTTTAGTATCAGGTAATGCTGAATTAACCTGTTTCCATGTTTTGTATGGATTCTCGATCAACTCACCTGCTTTTTCACCAGGTACCTGCTTGGCAAGCGCTAAGAAAAGGTCTTTTGTGCTTAATTCCATCTTAGGCGCAGATTTTGCGTTGGCAATGGCAATCCCATCAAAACCAATCTGTACTTCGATGATATCCTTAACACCATTCTTCTGACAGCTATCAAACTCGCTCTTCTTAATACGTCGAGAAGCATTGGTAATATCGGGAGTCTCAATACCATTACCTGCACAGAAAAGCTTCATTCCGCCGCCAGAGCCCGTTGCTTCGATCTTCGGTGTCTTCTTACCTGTTTTCTTACCGTACGTTTCTGCAACGACAGTTGAAAAAGGGTAAACCGTAGATGAACCCACGATATCGATGTGATCACGTGAATTAGCAGATGCAGTTGCTACAACTGAACCAAGGCTCAAAGCAATCATAAGGGGTAGTGCTTTCATATTTTTACTATCGCGTTTATTTAACATGCCAGGCAGTATAAAAAAGCTATATGGCAAGTTTATGACAAAACGATAATAGTTTTGTGAAGCCTTCCATCACTCTTCTTATGCATTCTCCTGGAGCATCTGGAAGTACTTGTCTACATTGGTTTTTAGCTCTAGCATTTCTTTGTTGATTTGCTGTTGCTCAGGCCCGTCATATTTTAATTCTTCGAGTAAGATTCTTGATAGATTCTTATTAATGCGTTTCAGGGGACTTTTTAAGAGCGTGTACTCTTTGGGTAATGGGATCAGGTTATCGGCCTCTTCATGCGCAGCATCAATGCCACCTGATTTGGCGGCTTGAATAATCTTCTTTGCTTCTTTGACCGTTTTATCAGCAATCAGCGGCAAGACTTCTTCCTGGGTATCTTTGTCCAGGCGGATGATTTCATTGGTTTGGCTAGCATTGAGATCGCCTTCACTACGTGCTTTCTTCACCGACGCTGATGCCAGCTCATCACGCTTAATCGCACCTTTAATGACAGACTTTGATAGCCCTGTTTTTTCTGCCGTGATCGCCGCAAAGGAGTTCGTGTCCAACTTCTCTTTTTCTTTCTGCTTCTGTTTCAGCTCAGCCGACAGGTCTTCATTTGAAAGATCAACCTTAGTGACCGTAGGATTAAGTGTTTCATAGATTTCGCGCCCGCGATTCAAACACTTTTCCAGTTCCAGATTGTTTAATGGCGCACGCACAAGGTTTTCATCAATAGAAATCAACTCTTGCTCAAGCGTACCTCTATCAACAATATGCACAGGCACATCTGCCCATCCAAGATCAGTGACAGCCTGAAAACGCCTTGCCCCTGCGAGTAATTCATTCTCCTTATTAATGGTAATCGGATTGATCAATCCAATTTTTTCGATGCTTTTCTTCAGCGCATCAACATCGGTTTGGATACGTAGATATTCACTATTTCTTTTAATATCAGAGAGGTTACGAGTTGTTATTTCCACGGAAGTATCCTTAGATGTCTAGACTGAAAGGAGCGCTATTGTAGGGAAAAAGAAAGCATCTTCCTATGGAAAACAAAGAAAAAACTGTCATTAACATAGAGGCTCTTTGTAAACTTTTGCGAAAACCTTTGAACGTCTCTTTTTTATACCGCCCTAAAAGATAACAACAACACGGAAGACATCACTATGCTTACTGTCCGCTACACCATCCTATTAACGCTTGCCTTCTCTCTTATTGCTTGTAGCAACAACGCAAGTCATATGCCTAATGTCTTCCAATTACCTGGCGCTGTAGTTGGTTCAGCAATAGATAACGCTGTTTACAACGCACGACGCAACAAAGTCACAGCATTTGTTAAAGAACATTATTCTGAGATTCACCAAGATGTTATGGCAAGAGGAGGACAGCACTTACAACAAGCTCTTTTAGTCGCAGAGATTCCTGAAACCAAACACAAGCAGGTTATACAACAATTGATTAGCGATCAGACTCTGTATTTCAATCCTTCAGAGAAAGTGGCGAATCAACTCATGCATGGTTTTGCCGCTTTGTACCCAGTGAGCCAAGCAAGCAAAACCATCAATGGATTTAGCTATTCACAGGCACACCAACTAATTGAGAATTATGCGAAGACACACTCAGAAGCATTAAAAGTGGCAATCCAACAAGGGCAAGGAGATGCCCTTCTCGGATTAACTAAGATACTAAACATCTCAAACTCTGCAACACAACAACAATTCAATGCTTCAGCAAAAGCGGCATATGTAAGGATTTATATTGAGCCACTCGTTGTGTTTTTTATGGTTCAGAAATAACCAGCAATTAATCACTCACAATTTTGAAATGCGCATGCAGATCAGGAATATTCACTGATTTCACTTGCATCGTTAGACTGGTATCCAAATCATACGTTTTTTCTTTACGCAGACGTGGCTCCATCGCTATTTCAGGGAGAATGATATAGGTTTTACGTTCATCCTGATTCACGACGATAGCCTCGCCTTTCCAATCAGGGTTTTGATGCAGATAAAGTAACGTCCAATGTTGAGTTGAAGTACGTTCGGCTTTACGCGCAGCAAAAGATCCCTCATCGGCTAAACCAATGCGTTCCACTAAAGCCTCATGATCAAGCATCGGTTGTTCTGTGATAAACGCCCGTAGTTGTTGATGCACAATCAAATCCAGATAACGTCGCATCGGGCTGGTCACCCGCGTGTAATGTGGCAAGCCTAAGCCGAAATGAGAGTCGGGTTCTGTTGCATGACGAGACGCTTTGAAACAACGTCGATACGCATAATGCTCAGATAATTTTTCAGGATGCTGAATCTCTTCAGGCTCAGGCTGAAAAGCAAAAGGAATGGGAATATTGTTATCTGTCGCAAACTGCGCAATAGCTTCACCCGCCGCCAGCATCGACTCAGCAACTAACTGACGACTACCACCTTTGCTGTAGGGGTGAATCGAAACCTTGCCTTCTTCATTAACCTTGATATTCACTTCAGGCAAATCAAGCATCGCAGCATTATTATCAAGCCGGCGCTGTTGATAGCGATCTGTAATTGCTTTCAAATCAGCAAACGTCGTATCTAATTCCTTATCTGCATCATCGTAGGTCGTACGCGTCACTTTAAGCACAGAAAAACAAACGTCTATATCCTCTAATTCACCGTTATCAGCAACACGGAAACTAATCGATAGTGCATTGCTTTCATCTTGCAAACCCAAGCCTAAGACTGGCGTTGCTTCCGCAGGTAGCATATGAATAGTTTGATCTGGGAGATACACATTCGTGCCTCGTGAACGAGCTTCAATATCCAACTCTGAGTCAGGGGTAACTAAAGATGATGCATCTGCTATATGAACCCACAAACGATCACCCTCAAGTGAAATCGCATCATCTGGGTCTTGATTACCCACATCGTCAATTGCCCATGCTTGCAAGTGTCGAAGATCTCGGCGTTCCGTTTCAACAGGTTCTGGAATGGCTAACTCGGGATTTGTCATTATCACACCATGGCGACGTGGCCAAGGATTATACTCTTCAAGCCAATAACCCAATTTTATCAACAAGGCATGAGCCGCTTCAGGAGTTTCAGGTATTCCAACCGTTTTCAGAATCCGACTATTCTCTCGCTCACCACAGGCAACCTGCTCAACTTCGGTCAAGTCTTTATAATCCGTTTCTTCTATTTGCCCATTTTTGATGCGCGCAATTAGGGAATTCCAATGTTCCTGCTGCTGACGCCTGGCATCACGTTTTTCTTTTTCAACCTTGACCAAATCCAAAGGGCGGGCCCTGATTTCATCGGGCTCACCTTCAAAGTACAGGTCATCTTTGAGCAAAGCCCAGGTTGACCAAGCGGTTTGTGGCGTGAAGTCACCAAACAATAATTCCGCTAACTCCTCTAATGGCACGGCTTCGCCATCTAGTAATTCAATGGTTTCTTCCAAACTCTCAAGTGCTTCTGGCACATTGACATTCAACGTCGAAACATCACTGACTGGCCCAGGATGAATGAACGTAATATCTTTATCTCGTACCCGCTTTATGTGCTTAAAAAAAAGAATATCGATCTTGTCACTAACAGCGTCAACAATGGCTGGCTTGCTTTTGTAGCAGACCAGAGTGCCTTTTTTATAATCCGTCATTTGATCCGTAGCATAATTTTGAGGGTGGATATGATAATGCATCAGAAGAAGTTTATCTGTGAATAATCACTAAATAATCAAGGTGAATATCACAAGTGACTTTAATCATACTTTTCACCATTATAGTAGCCATTAAATTAACTTTTCCTATATCTCTTTTTGGCCATTGATTTATACACACTTCTGTTGCACAATTATTCTACAACTCTAGCACGCAGAGTGTCAGATTAGAGTTATCATTTCAAATGGCAGGTGTAATCGTGGCTAGGGCTTTCTTCTTAGTAGGACTTATTGGAGTTTCGTGCTCCATCTCAACATATGCGAGTGATTTTGGTTTGGCGTCTGAGCTTGATGCTTTTGAACAAAGCGATCAAAAAACAGCCATAAAAATTCATGTTAAACAGAATGTTGTCGATAATGCATACACCAAGGAACTACTCACAGACCAACACCCTACTGAACAAATCATGGACAAAGATGAGGCGTTTATTGGTATCGACTTTCAACCAAAAAAACTTCACACCCACGTGCAGCCTCACCCATTTTCATCCGAAAATCAGGATAAAATCGACCCAAGCAAAAAACCATCGTTGCAAAGCAATATTATGCACCAAGATATTTATGAAGGAAAAATAAGTACTCCCAAGCTTCATAGTGATATGCATTTTCCTTTAAAAGGCGATTGGCCGATTTCTATTGACTACTTATCCGGTAAACCAAGCAAACGTAATGCTAATGATTCTTTATTGTTTGATACTTCTAAAGACCACTAGCAGCTTCATAATACAATAATATTCATTCTGATATTTAGAGAAATAACAGCACTTAACTCGATGTATTATCACACTGATTTATTCGCTACGAAGCGCTTCAACCGGTGCCATAGAGGCCGCTTTCCGTGCTGGAAGTAAACCCGCGACCATTCCCGTTGCGATCGCAATAATTTCCGCAAGCAAGACATAATCCCAAGAAACACTCACGGGCAAGGCTGGAATAAAAAAATGCATCAGCCAAGCAATACTTAAACCCGTCAACATTCCGGCAACTCCCCCTAAACCCGACAAGACTGCCGCCTCAAATAAAAACAATAACGTGATTTGCCGTTTCGAAGCACCCAAGGCACGCAACAGGCCGATTTCTTTTATACGCTCGTTCACTGCAATACTCATAATAGTGAAAATGCCAACGCCTCCAACCAATAGAGAAATACTACCCAAGCCAGCCACAACCGCTGTTAAGATCGTGAGAATTGAACCTAACGTTCCAAGAATGTCGGTTTGCGAGGTAATCGTAAAATCTTCACCACCGTGACGTTCGATAAGGTATTTTTTGATACGTTCAACAATCTGTTTTTCATCACGCCCAGCCGCATATAATAGATCAACTTCCATCAAGCTTTCACGATTATAGAGCGACATCGCGCGATACACAGGAATATACACGATGTCATCCATATCAAAACCCAGCACCTGCCCTTTACTTTCCATCACGCCAATGACACGAAAACGTTCTTGCCCGATGCGGATGAATTCTCCCAAGGGGTTTCTGCCAGGGAACAACTCTTGTTTAATCTTATAACCGATAACAGCAAGGTTACGTGCTTGTTCTAGTTTCTCATTGGGCAAAAACCTCCCCTGTGCCACATTGATTTTCCACGTCTGAGGTACTTCATGATTGACACCAATAACAAATGTCCAACGTGTACGATTCCCATGCTCGACGGGTGAATTTCCTTGCACCACTGGCACACTACTTCGCACATTTGGAATACGTCGCAGACCTTCCGCATCTTCTAATGAAAGTGGTCGTATATTGCTAATAACGGCACCTGAAACGCCCATGGTTGTCGTTTTACCAGGATTGACAGCAATGATATGCGCCCCAAACTGCGTAAATTGCCCCAGCATATAATCCTGTGCGCCGCCGCCTAAAGCAGTTAGCAATACCACCGCCGCAATTCCGACGGCAATACCTAAGGCAGTAAGATACGTTCGTAAACGGCTAAAGCGTAAACTGGAAAATGCCAGCATGGCGTAATCAGCAGTGCGCATAGAAGCTCTCCATTATTTCCCTGACAAGGCGATGACTGGATTGAGTTTGGCGGCTTGACGCGCAGGAATACTGCCAAACACCAAGCCTGTCACAACCGTTACCAATAATGCAGCACCAATTGCCCACATTGGTGTTTGTACGGGGAAATCCGCAATCCAGAACGTCACCATTTTTGCGCTGAATAGACCCAGCGCTAAACCGATCAATCCTCCTGCCAACGAAAGCATCAATGCTTCACTCAGAAATAGCGTCATCACCTGTCGTGTGGGTGCTCCCAATGCTTTTAACAGGCCAATTTCAGCCTTACGCTGGCTCACAGAAACCAGCATCACATTCATAATCAGAATGCCCGCGACAATAAGGCTAATAGCGGCAACTCCTGCTACTGCCCACGTCAGTGTTTTCAAAATACCATCGAAGGTTTTGAGCAATGCATCCTGACGTAAAATCGTCACATCATCATCGCCATCATGACGAGCCCGAATGATCTTGATAACATCTTTCTCCGCCTGATCTAAGGCTTCCTTACTCCGCGCCTTTACAATAATACGGTACAGCGAAGGGATATTGAATAAGCTCTGGGCACTTGCAACGGGAATGATCACCACATCTTTCATATCCATGCCGATAGACTGTCCCTCAGAACTCAGCACTCCAATCACTCGAAAACGATGATCACCAACACGAATCCACTCTCCCACAGGATGCTTTTTGCCAAACAACTCCTTGGCTAAGGTTTCGCCTAGCACACTGATAGATACGGCATCACGCGGATCAGCCTCAGGTAAGAATTGCCCTTTCAGAATCTTCAACTCCACGGCATCGAACAACTCATTGTTGGTGCCAAAAACCATGACCTCACGCTCTCTTGCTCCATAAGAAACCGGTGCTGCGCCGGTAACATTAGGGCTGACATATTGTACTGAACGACTGCGTTTCAAAGCGAGAGCATCATCAATTGTTAAATCACGTGGCGAAGTTCCCAAAAGCGGCGGGAGACCTCCTGTGGTTTCTGTTCTGCCTGGTAATACGAATAAAAGATGCGAACCCAACATCTGAAATTGACCAACCACATACTGTCGAGCTCCCTCACCTAAGGTGGTAAGAATAATCACCGAAGCTACACCAATCGACATAGCCAATAAAATCAAACCAGTACGCATTGGGTAAGCGGTTAAGGCGCGACCACTAAACTGTAAGTTGTCGCTCGCTCTCATGTTGCGCTTTCATTTGATCGCGAACTTTCATCCTGAACAATCTTGCCATCCAACATGCGAATGCGTCGGTGCGCACGTCTACCCAACGCCACATCATGCGTAACCACAACCAAAGTAATACCACTCACATTCAACGCTTCTAAAATCTTAACCACCTCGGTGCCTGAATGTGTATCCAGATTTCCAGTGGGCTCATCGGCTAATAACATCGGTGGTTTGAGAATCATTGCCCGCGCGATTGCTACACGTTGCTGTTGTCCTCCTGATAATTGTTTTGGCAAATGATGGGCTCGATCAGATAAGCCTAAATCCGCTAAAACTTTTGTCGATCGTTTACGACGTTCAGCAGGTGACATTCCCATCAACATCAGCGGCAACTCCAAATTCCCTGCGGCAGTGAGACGTGGAATAAGATGAAAGGATTGGAAAATAAAGCCAATATTTTCACGTCGAAAAGCAGCTCGTTTCTCTTCGGATAAAGTTGTCAGTTCTTTACCTTGGAATTGATAGCTTCCGGAATTCGGCTCATCCAGTAAACCCAGCATATTCAGCAAGGTCGATTTCCCCGAACCAGATGCTCCCATAATGCTGATGTATTCACCCTTGGCAATATCCAGCGTTACATGATCCAGCGCATGTACGGTTTCATCACCCACCACAAATGAGCGGCAAATATCCTGCAACTCAATCATTATTTGGAGCCTCGTTTGCTGGTACGGCCTTAGTATCTAATTCAACCAAGGCACCTTCTTTCACACCTTCCACACCTAAAGAAGTGACCAGTTGCTCGCCCTCTTTCAAGCCAGCAACAATCTCGGTAAAACTCCAATTGTGCAACCCTTTCTTGACCATTCGCTTCTCTAGCATTTTGCTATTTGGGTTAAATACCAAAACATGCGTGTCATCGAGAAAGGCTTCACTGGGAATACGTAATACATTTTGATGTGTTTGCAGAACAATATCAGCATCCGCACTGTAGCCAACCAACAGAGCATCTAAATCAATAACATGTTTGAACTCCAGCTCAAGATCGACGGTACGCGCCTGCTTTTCTCTATCCACCACATACGAGCCCATTCTTGACACCTCAGCTTCGAATACACGACCACGCCACGCATCTAGTGTGACGCGTGCATGCATGCCCATTTTCACTTTTGGCGCATCAACCTCATCAATCGGCACACTCACCAAAAAACAACCGGGTTCAATCAAATCAATAACAGGTGGCGTCAAAATTCCTGGAGGTGAAGGCGTCACATATTCATTGAGTTCACCGTTGATTTTCGCAACTACGCCATCAAAAGGTGCATACAAAATAGTGCGTAACAGCAAAGTCTCTGATGCCGCCAGACGCGCTCTTGCTACCGAGATATTCGATTTTGCGGCCTTGCAATTCGCCCTATGTACTTCAGCCCCAGTACTCACACGATCAAACTCTTCTTGGGATATTGTGCCCGCGCGACGTAAACGTATAGCACGGTCAGCGTTTCGCTTCGCGACTTCCGCTTGCAAACAAGTCGCTACAGCCGCATCCTGAGCAGCCTCAATGGCCTTTTCGTTATAGGTAACTTCAGCTTTTAAGTCCTCATTCCAGACTCTCAACAGCACCGCGTCTTTTTTTGCGAAATTACCTTCCTTAAAAGGTAAATCACTAATCTGCCCCCCAATGGATGGCGACAGCATAGCCCGCCGACAGGCTTTAATCGTACCCGCTCGTGTATTTGCAATAGTCGCCTCAACATCCCCCTTCTGCACGCTCGTCACCGTTACAGTAATAACCTCAGGATGTATTTTCTTCCAATACCAAGCATACGCAACAGCACCCACCAGAAGTGGAATAACAATGTATGAAAGTCGCATTTATTCTCCTTGTCTCTACACTGAGGATAGTGCAAACATCTATTTATTCATGGATACAAAACAGCTTGGTTAGCTATAGACCACTAGAACTCTCTCAAAAGGAAATTTTTTACTGTGAGGATTGCTATCCTCTTTGCGGTAAGGTGAATGATTTGTGAGTATCAGGTCGACCACCTACTATTTGGAAATAATGATTGTCTGTATCCTGCGCATCATGTAATGATAATTCGCTCTTATTGCTTGGTTTTTTAGATAACATGGAACGTATTACAATTTCTTTAGAAGATGAACTTGCTGTTCAGTTTAAAGCTTTTATTAATGAACGAGGTTACAAAAATCGCTCAGAAGCGATAAGGGATCTGATCCGAGAAAAAATTGAAAATGAACGGCTTGAACAAACAGAAGGTACCTGTATAGGAACATTGACTTATTTATATGATCACCACGAAAGGGAATTAGCCAAGCGTTTAACGCAGGAGCATCATCACCATCATGATTTAAGTATTTCAACGCTCCATGTACATTTAGATCATGATAACTGTATGGAAACAGTTATCGTCAAAGGAAATATTAACGAAGTTCAAGAGTTTGCAAATAATGTTATCTCGCAATCAGGTGTTCGGCACGGAAAGCTTTATCTGATTCCTGTAGAGATGAAAAATAAGCATCATATTCATGGAGACCATGCTCCTAAAGATGATCAGAAAGGACATTCCCACGAGCACATATCACCAAAATCTTAAGAAAGCTCTGCATCATTTTATTTCTGAAAAAATGAGTCACGAAGAAATTTGCGGCTGCTTACATATGATTAGTAACCAGACCTCTACTTAGACGCCTAGTTACTAATCAGATATTCCTTAAATTGCTCCTGTCAGGAAACCAACACCCGCCATAGCAATAAGACCACCGCCGGCTCGTAGAATTATGTCGCCTTTTGGCAAGCGAATCACTTCGCCAAATGCAATACCTGCCAAGTGGAGTAAACCTGTTGAAATAACAAACCCCGCACTGTAAGCCAATGGACTAACAGCTCCAGGTAATTCGGTTCCGTGCGCATGTCCATGGAAAATCGCAAAAGCCCCAACGATAACGGCAGCAACCCAAAGAGGTGCTTTTGTTGCAAAAACAATCAATAACCCAAGGACAATAGAGGAAACAGCAATACCCGTTTCAATGGCTGGAATTGGCACACCTAAAATTCCCAGAACTCCACCAAATGCCATTATCAGTGGAAATACAACTGGTAAAATCCAAATAGCTGGGCGACCAAGAAAAGCCCCCCAAATACCGACGGCAACCATTGCTGTCACATGATCCCAACCAAACAGGGGGTGCGTAAAACCACTAATAAAACCACTGCCACTATCGGCTCCAGAGTGAGCCATCGCAACTGATATGGTTGCGACAAGCAACACAAGAGTTTTGCTTACAAACTTCCCTAATAAAAACATTCAAATACTCCATGGAAAAAGATACGGAAGAATTATAGCTCTAAATTTCATACAAAAAAAATATTTTGCTTACATTTATAGAAAGCATTGATACTATTCACTATCATACTTTTTTTATATTTTTCATAAAATAGGATTAATCATATACGCAAAGTGCTGTCAAGCTTATTGGTTCTTAGCTGCTTTAGTAGTGTTATTTATGCAAATGAAACCACAAACACGACAAGTGTCAGTGGCCTGCTTGAAATTGAGGTCTCTTATAACGATGCAGCAAGTAGTAGTGATATTAATTTGGCGACCCTTGAGCTGGCCACTGAGCATCGTTTCAATGAAAAAGTAGATGCCCAGGTGTTGTTCTTGTATGAAGAAGGTGAGAATGACGATAACATTGCTATTGATGAAGCGACTATCAACGTCCATCCCAATAACACCACAAATGTCTCAGCTGGGCGGATGTATGTACCGTTTGGTAAATTTGAAAGCATGATGGTATCTGATCCTCAAACACTGGAACTTGCAGAAACTCAGGAAGAAGCGATTTTATTGGCTAAACAGTTCGGAAATATCACCGCGACAGCCTATGTTTTTAAAGATGATGAAGATGCTTCCGATAAAATTGATGACGGTGGCATCAGCCTCGACTATGAAACAGATGGCTTCATGACAGGCATCTCCTATATCTCCGATGTAAACAACAAATCGAATGCAAATACCCAAGCCTCAGGTACTGCGATTTATGCTGTAGGAACGCGTAATCAATTAAGTTTAATAGCAGAGCATATTGCACTTGATACCACCTCCGATGGCGAAAAGCCGAAAGCTACCAATTTCGAAGTGGGTTTTGATTTCGGAAATGATAGAGCCATTGCGGCTTCATACCAAACGACCTCAAATGCCCTAGCGGCGGGATTACCCAAGAATGCAACAGGTCTCGCCTATAGCATGCCCGTTTATGACAATACGCAATTTGCAGCGGAATATATGCAAACCGAGAACTATGCGGGTGAGAATGATAAGACTGTCACGTTGCAAGTCGCTTACGAATTTTAGCCTGAAAACGCCATGGTGCTTCTCTAAAAAGCACCTTTTTACTTTTGTAAGCCAAGCACCAGAACCATCAAACTACTCGCTACCAACCAGGATCCTAATACTCTGACAGGAATTCCATGTAGCCACTTTCGGATCACTTCGGTCATACCAGCAACATAAACAACAAGAAAACTGACTCCAACTACCGTCCCGAAAAGAGCGATGTAACGCTCCTCGCCCGAAAATGTTTCTTGGGAAGAATCAATACCGACAAGCAGTGCGGCCGTAAGAGCAGAAATTCTGAGTAGCATGATGGGCAACTGCCGCCCCCAAACAAGGACACTCCCTAATAGTATTGCAGTCGTCAGCAATATGGGCGCCACATCTAGATTGACTGCCCATTGACTGAGTAGGACTCCCGCAATTACAGCCACCATAAATACTGGCACAGCCCCAGCAATCGCCTCATCTCCCTGACGACCAATTAATAGACCTGTTGCTAGTAACAAGATGATGTGCGCGGGGATTAAAACAGGATGCAATACCCCATTAAAAAAATGGTTCATTCCTTCGATAGGAGCATGAGCCAATGCGCTGCTTGGTATTAGAACAAGTAAAGTTAATATCAGACGCATATGTTACATTCTGCTAATCGCATTGTTCCAATTCTGCTAATTGAGTGGATAAAGTGAGGCACATTGTGTCCCGTAGATTAACAAGATGCAATATGTCACAGCATGCGTTCCAACTATTTCTAATCACATAGATGTTATATCACCCAGCGTTTACTGAAATTTCCTGCTCATCTACTACGTGCTATTCCCGCCTAAACAGTCACAACCATCGTGTTATTGATAAACACCACTTAGCAAACCTTCCAACAAAGTCTTTTCATTAAAAATATCGATACCCCAATAAAAATAATAAAACCACGATATAATCAGCCTATCTAAACACGAATTAATAACATGCCCGATCCTCATGCCATTTTCGTCTTACTTCTGACTCTTGTTGCATTATTCCTGTTCACAAGGAATGAAATACCGATCGAAACATCCGCTCTACTCATCCTTTGTGTATTAGCAGTCACTTTTGAAGTCTTCCCTTACCCAATTGACGCTGGGCAATTCCATGCAGTTGATTTCTTCCATGGTTTTGGACACGAAGCTTTAATTGCCGTGTGCGGTTTAATGATTGTTGGCGCTGGCATTGTACAAACAGGCGCTTTGGAGCCAGTTGGCAGGATACTCGCCTCACTGTGGACTAAAAGCCCTGCACTCTCATTTCTCCTTACCCTGCTCCTAGCTGCATTGCTCAGCGCTTTTATTAACAATACACCCATTGTTGTTTTGCTTATTCCGATCTTAGTCAGTGTTGCCTTACGTACGGGCGGCAACCCCTCTTCCGTACTCATGCCCATGGGGTTTGCAACCTTACTGGGCGGAATGGGAACCACCATTGGCACATCCACCAACTTATTAGTGGTGACCGTAGCAACGGATCTTGGTCTACCTCAATTTGGCATGTTTGACTTTGCACTGCCCGCTCTTATGGCAGGAAGTGTGGGCATCGCTTTTCTTTTATTCATAGCACCTCGCCTCCTTCCAAAACGTACGCTACTCCTTGATGAAAATAACCAGCGTGTCTTCACAGCTCATTTAGTGATTCCAGAAGGCAGTTTTGCTGCTGATAAATCACTTGGTGAAATAATCGCCAAAACAGCAGGGGAAATGTCAGTCGGTAAAATCCGCCGTACCGCTAGCACCTTCTTACCACCTCTTTCCGAAATGATCATCCAAGCCGATGATCGCCTGCTTGTTCACGACACTCCCGAAAAACTCAAGGAATACGAGCAGACTCTTGGGGCGCAATTGTACTCGGGTAGTAAACAAGTCGATGATGAGCACCCTTTAGAAAGTAAAGACCAACAACTCATTGAAATTATTGTTCATGGGCGCTCACCATTAAAAAACCGCACGCTTAAAAAAATTCGTTTCATTGAACAATACAAACTGGTTGCGCTAGCTGTTCATCGAGGAGGAGAAAAAATCCAGAGTATGCCTCAAGGACTAGGCAATCTTCGTTTACTTGAAGGTGATGTTTTGCTGGTACAGGGCAGACGTGAAAATATTGATGCACTAAAAGCCCATCATGAATTCTTAGTCCTCGATCGCCAATTAGACGTGGCCCACACTAAAAATGCCAACCTCTCCCTATTCATTATGCTCGCCGTTGTTGTCACTGCGGGATTTGGTATCTTGCCTATTGCGGTAAGCGCTATGGTTGGTGCATTAGCCATGTTGCTGACAGGCTGTCTAAACTGGAATCAAGCGACACGAGCACTCAGTGTTTCGGTCATCATGATTGTGGTAACCAGCCTAGCTTTAGGTTTGGCTATGCAAGTGACGGGGGGAAGTGAATGGATTGCTGATGGTTTCGTATCACTCACACGTGGAGCATCTCCAGCTATCGCCATCAGCGCACTTATTTTTCTCATGGCTGTTTTCACCAATATCATCTCTAATAACGCAGCTGCCGTGATTGGTACACCGATTGCCGTCAGTATTGCTCAATCTCTTGGGCAACCTGCCGAGCCCTTCGTACTGGCTGTGTTGTTCGGGGCAAATATGAGCTATGCAACCCCCATGGCCTATACCACCAACTTACTCATCATGAGCGCTGGCAACTATAAATTCTCGGATTTTTTACGCGTGGGAATTCCACTAACATTACTGATGTGGTTGGTATATAGCTTGTTGCTACCGATGCTCTATGATTTGCATTAGCATCTGCCATTATCGTTACTTTGGATTACTGTTCTTTCTTGAAGATACTTTTGACTGCCCTTTAGACCTTGTAACCGATAAAGCTTTGCGCCCTGAATATGCCCTTATATAGAAAATAGTCTCATCTACGCTGCAACCTTGAGGAATATAGCATTAAGCAGATATTCCAGAGCGACTTCTCAGCCTAAGAAATATATCAAAAACTTTAAGCTCTTAATTTGCATGATCAGTCAGCCGACCTAAAAATCAGCTATAACTAACATCTATATCTAAGACTTCTTTTTGCAATGTGCCTTGCATCATAATGCCCATGCGGATCGACATTTTCATGATCTCAAGCGTTAGCAGCGATGCCAATTCTTGCTCAGCCTCTGATTCAGCCTGCCCTGTATAGGCTTGTAGTTGCTCAAGAATTTGCTGTAGGCCAGCCATAAGATCATCAAGTGACCCACCTTCGCTTCCCTGAAGCTGGTTAACTAGATCATTGATTAAATCAACAATATTATTGCCAACAGGACCATTTTGTAATGACTCAGCTTGATTACCAATACCTTGCAGGGTATTAGTCGCTGATCCTACTGCACTAGCATCAGTTGTGATTGGAGTTGTAAATGCCTGGCTGCCAATTTCCATTGTTCTTCCTTGAAAGGTCTTAGCAAAAATCGCTGTGGGGTTTGTGGTAAATAATAAGGCTATGGTCTATGTACCCTTATGGAAGCTCTGATTAAGTCTATTTTTTTGGAATCGGGACTTTAGTCCCGCCCTTCGTAGTTTATTTTTAATACGTTAGGCGAGGCTAAAACCTTGGTTCCAATATTGTTTGGACTTGATCAGAGGTTCCTTATCTGACTTTGTAATAATAATGGAGCCCAAGATACGCATCCAAGTTCTGCAGATAAAAGAGCACTCTTAGGAGATACATGGCAGTTTCATGTAAAATGGTTCTCATACAAAGGGAGCAGGTTGCTACCTTTTTAAGGAATCACTGATTAAGTACCAAGATTAGGACTCACACATTGTAGAACCGATAATAACAAGTGCACTCCTACATTTATGCGCTTTTTGCCTTTGCAGCAAATATTCGCTCATCCATCAACGCTAATTCATTCTGCATAATCGGCTCAAATTCCATCAGCGCAAGAATATCTCGTTGTAGATCAATTCCGGGGGCAATCTCGACCAGTTTAAGTCCTTCGGGGCTTAGCTCGAATACGCAACGCTCAGTGATATAAAGTACCTGTTGCTTATTGGCTAGGGCAATCTTGCCGCTAAAGGTGCGATGCTCAACACGGTTAATAAACTTGCGATGAATACCATCCTTGATAACACTCAAACCTTCTGCTGAAATATCCAATTGCGCATGCACTGAAAAAGAACCAACAAAAACAACTTTACGCGCGCTCTGGCTGATATTGATAAAGCCCCC
>CACVAY010000051.1 GCA_902727985.1 uncultured Thiotrichaceae bacterium
GGCACTTACGATATTTATCGTATGTATCACGAGGAATTGGAATCGCTAACTAAGCACTACCCTAGCCTCAAAAAAGCGCAATTCTGGATGAGCTTTTCGGATAATTATTTAAAGCACCTTGAGGTACTGCAGAATGTTGGCATGACGGGTATCGAGCCGATTGAGTTCAATGGTCAGGAAATTGTGCCGCTACAATTCTTGAAAGCATTGCTTCCTGAACCATCGACACTTGGCCCACTCACCAAAGGCAAAACCTGCATCGGTTGTATTGTGCAAGGAACGAAAGACGGCAAACCTCTTACAAAGTATCTTTACAATATCTGCGATCATCAGGAGGCTTATGCTGAGGTACAATCTCAGGCGATTTCTTACACCACAGGTGTACCCGCTATGATTGGAGCGAAGATGATACTAGAAGAAAAATGGATGAAGCCCGGTGTGTGGAATATGGAACAGCTTGATCCTGATCCTTTCATGGAGGATATGCATCTATACGGTCTACCCTGGAGAGTTGTTGATCTAAGCGATGAAACACTGAACTTTTGATCCCAATGAAAGCTACCTCCTTCATCGATTTTGACGCGAATTCTGTGCCTTCGCCCTGCTTTGTTGTCGACAAAGCAGCAATCGAACGCAACTTGCAAATATTGCAAGATGTGCAAGAACGTAGTGGCGCCAAAATTCTCGCTGCCTTAAAAGCTTTTTCATTTTGGAAATTAGGCTCTCTGACGACCCAATATTTGAGTGGTACCTGTGCCAGTGGTTTGCATGAGGCACGTTTGGGTAATGAAGAATATGCAGGCGAATTGCATGTTTTCTCTGCTGCTTATAAAGAACAGGATTTACGCGAGATACTGAAAATCGCTGATCATATTGTGTTTAATTCCTATCAACAGTGGTCACAATTTAAAGATCTAAGCAATGCTGCTAAACAGGCCAGACCCAACATCAGTTATGGATTAAGAATCAACCCCTTACATTCAGAAGGTGATATTCTACTTTACGACCCATGCGCTACTGGTTCCCGCTTAGGTATTCCTCCTAAAGCGTTTCCATTTGATGATGTAGAAGGTATTGATGGCCTGCATTTTCATACGCTTTGTGAGCAAGATTTCTTGCCTCTGCAACGCACAATAACAGCTATTGAAGAAAGCTTTGGTAAAGTCCTGCATAAAATGAAATGGGTAAACTTTGGAGGCGGTCATCACATCACACAGGATGATTATCAACGTGAAGACTTAATCCAACTGATTAAGGATTTTTCCCAAAAATATGCTGTGCAAGTTTATTTAGAACCCGGTGAAGCAATAGCGATCAATTCAGGTGTTCTCGTGGCCGAAGTTCTGGATATCGTACATAACGATATCGACATAGCCATTCTGGATACCTCTGCAACTTGTCATATGCCGGACACCTTGGAAATGCCGTATCGTGCGGATATTCGTGATGCGGGTATGCCACAGGAAAAAGCACATAGCTATCGTTTAGGAGGCATGACCTGTCTTGCAGGTGATATTATGGGTGACTATGGCTTTGATGAGCCCTTGCAGATTCGACAGCGCCTGATTTTTGATGATATGGCACACTACACTATGGTTAAAACCACAACGTTTAATGGCATCAATTTACCCAGCTTAGCCTTATGGGACTCACGAACCAATGATATAGAGATCATTCGTACTTTTGGCTATGACGACTTCAAACAACGACTTTCGTAGGACAGCATGACCGATCAATTCCCAATTTTCCTCGGCTCTGAAATTGAGCAAGGTGATCCTGATAATTCCTTCTTTCATGTGATCCCTGTGCCTTATGAACACACCGTTTCTTATGGTGATGGCACAGCCAAAGGTCCGGCAGAAATCCTTGATGCTTCCTGGCAACTCGAAGTCTGGGATGGTAAAAGTACACCTACTGATCTAGGTATTTATACAGCTGATGCCGTTGATTGCAACGCAGCTCCTGAAGAAGTCATGGCGCGCATTGCGGATAGTGTGGCTGATGCTGTTAACCAAGGTGCTATGCCCATTGCCATTGGAGGAGAACATTCAGTGACCTATGGCGTCATACAAGGCTTATTGAGAGCTGGCTTAGAAGATTTCGGGGTAGTGCAAATTGATGCGCATGCAGACCTAAGAGATGCCTATGAAGATGATCCACTGAGCCATGCTTCCGTCATGAGGCGTATTGTTGAGCTAGATATCCCACTCTATCAATTGGGCGTGCGCGCCTATTGCGCTGAAGAGATGCAGGCGCGTAAGGATTTCGGTGTGTACTATCGCGATGCTGATGATATTGCTGCGAACAATGTGCAGAGTATCGAACTCCCTGAAGATTTCCCCAAAAACGTTTTCTTCACGCTGGATATCGATGGCATGGATCCTTCTATTTTCCCTTCGACAGGAACCCCTGTTCCAGGTGGTCTAGGCTGGTATCAGACTCTCAATCTTTTTGAGTCAGTCGCGAAACAACGCACTATTATTGGCTTCGATTTGATGGAGTTTGCTCCCATCAAAGGCTTTCATGCCTATGAATTTGCAGCTGCCCAACTGCTGTATAAAATGATGGGCATTGTTGAACGTACTCACACAGGAAAGTAAAACATTGACTGGCAACACATGGCATATCCGAAAATCCGCAGAAGCATACGGTATTGACCGCTGGAGTTCTGGATATTTTGGCATTTCAAAAAAAGGTGAAGTCGTTGTTAACGTTGAAAATGCAGGCGGTAAGCATGAAGTTTCCTTACGCGAGATTGTTGACGGTTTGGAGCAGCGTGGACTAGATATGCCCGTCATGTTACGTCTTGAAAACCTGGTTGATAAACGTATTCAGGAAATGTATGCCGGCTTTAACAATGCTATTAAAGTGAGCAACTATCAGGCTGGCTATCGTGGTGTGTTCCCCATCAAGGTTAATCAGCAAAGCCATGTTGTTGAGAGGATCACCGAATATGGCAAGCCGTATCATCATGGTTTAGAAGCAGGCAGTAAAGCCGAACTGCTCATTGCGATGAGCACCCTCACCGACTTGGATAGCTTAATTATTTGCAATGGTTACAAAGATCAAGAGTTCATCGACCTTGGACTCCATGCACGGAAGTTGGGATTACAGTGCTACTTTGTCGTTGAGACCCCAAAAGAATTACCTATGATTCTTGAGCGAAGCAAGCATTGGGGTATCGAACCCCTCATTGGTTTACGTTTGAAACTATCTACAAAGGTTGATGGACATTGGGCGAATGACAGCGGTGATCGTAGTTTGTTTGGTCTAAACAGCTCACAGCTGATTCATGTGATTGATGAGTTAAAGCATGCGAACATGCTGCATTGCCTCAAAATGCTGCATTATCATTTAGGTTCACAACTCCCCAATATTCGTAATATCCGTGATGGCGCACGTGAGGCTTGTCGCTATTACGCCAGTATTTTAAAAGAAGGTGCAGCATTAGAGGTTTTAGACCTTGGTGGCGGTCTGGCAGTAGACTATGACGGCACGGGCAATGGTGGCTATAGCTGCAACTATTCTTTGGATGAATATTGCACAGATATTATTGAATCAATACAAGAATCACTTGATCCACTAGGTATTCCACACCCTCAACTGGTCACCGAATCAGGACGTGCAACCGTCGCCCCCATGTCTGTTTTATTATTCAATGTGTTAGATGTAGGCAGCTTTAACCCGCATCCTCCTAAAGCACCACCAAACATGTGTTGTGAACCTACTCAAGCGTTGTGGGATACGTATCGCCACGTTGAAACAAAACGTTTACAAGAAAACTACAACGATGCGTTTTACTATCGTGATCAAGTGCGTGAGGCTTTCCGTCGTAACCAAATTAATCTACGAGAACGCGCCATGGGAGAAGACTTGTTCTACGCCATCTTGCAGAAGATTCGTTCGCTAGTTCCACAAATAAAATTTCCATCCGCAGAATTAGAAACTCTCAATGAACATCTCGCGGATATCTACTACGGAAATTTCAGTGTTTTCCAATCTTTGCCCGATGCTTGGGCCATTGGGCAGGTGTTCCCGTTGATGCCGATTCATAGACTCAATGAAGAACCAACACGCCAAGCCATAATCGCAGATTTAACCTGTGACTGTGATGGCAAAATTGATACTTTCGTTGGCTCACAGAGCCCACAGAAAACCCTTCCTCTGCATACAATACGTGATGGAGAAGAATACTACCTCGGTGTGTTTTTGGTCGGTGCCTACCAGGAAACCCTGGGAGATTTACATAACCTCTTTGGCGATACCAATATCGCGAGTGTCAGTATTGATGAAGAAGGGGGTATTGAGTTCATGCATGAATTAGAAGGCGATAGTATTAGTGACGTTTTAAGTTATGTAGAATACCAACCCAAAGACCTTTATCGCCGCTTTCGAACCGCCT
The DNA here is from genome assembly GCA_902727985.1 of uncultured Thiotrichaceae bacterium. Taxonomy (GTDB): domain Bacteria; phylum Pseudomonadota; class Gammaproteobacteria; order Thiotrichales; family Thiotrichaceae; genus HyVt-477. The sequence continues at coordinate 4,403 of CACVAY010000051.1, forward strand.
CTGAAGAAGCCGTTCGCCAAAAGCGTATTACCATCGCCGATCGTCAGAAAATGCTCAAAGCATTCAATGAAAGCTTAAGCGGTTACACCTACTTCGAACGCTGATAACCCAATCAATAGATATAAAACGAGCGCCACAGAATTGACAATTCCTGTCAGTAAATAGCGGTTAATTGGGCGTGTGTATATATGAATCAAAAAGAAATTCGCTATGGTTCCCAGCACTGCCAGAATAATCGCTACCGGCCCACTAAATGCAACCAGTAAAATGGGCAATACTGCCCATAGGTAGAGTGGGAAATCGGGAGCCCGATGATAAGGGTTACTGTAACTCTGATGTAACCCTTCATTGTTTGTTATAACCGCATCGTCTTCGATCCTATCTGCTTCATTTTTGTCTAGTAATGCATCTTTCGCCTGCAAGGCTGTTTTTTCCGCTTCGAATTGCTCTGTCAGCGATATACGTCGTTTTTCTGTTGTCATACGGTTCATTATTCCATTAAAGGGCATGGCAATTCTCACTTATACTCGTATTCGTTATCCTATTGTCTACCCACAGGGCAATGGTGGTAGACAGAACGCTATGTCAAAAAAAATGTTTATCTTGTTGTATACTTTTTAGGAAAGTATCGAAAAATTTATAGGTTCTCGATAAATACAGCAATGGATAAACTTGCCACAGAGTCTAGTACAACTTACTGATAAATGGGAAGTTCAATACTTAAGCAATATCTTACTCGCTAATGTTCCACCATCAAAGAAAAAAACATGACTAAATTACGATTTCAATTACCCCGCTGGCTCCTCCATCTTCTTCTCGGTGGACTCGCTTTTCTGCCCCTAGCGGCTGCTGTCGCCGACATGATAGACACCGAAAAAGCAAAGGTACGTTCTACAACACTCATTGAAAACCTTGATCATCCTTGGAGTCTTGCCTTCTTACCAGACGGTAAAATGCTCATAACAGAACGCTCTGGAGACTTACTCATCTTTGATAAAGAAGCTAAAAATCGTCAACTTGTGCGTGGATTACCTGATATAGAAGCCTATGGACAAGGCGGCTTACTTGATGTGCGCCCTCACCCTGACTTTGCTACTAATCAGTGGGTATATTTCTCCTATGCGGCTGAAGGTGAAAACGGTGTTGGCACAGAAGTCGCACGAGGAAAGTTGCAAGGGGCTCAATTGTCCAACCTCGAAGTTTTATTCAAACTAGGCCCCAAAAGCAATAGAGGTCAGCACTTCGGTTCACGACTTATATTTGATAAAAAAGGTTATCTCTACATTACCCTAGGTGACCGTGGAGAAAAAAACCGCGCGCAGGATACGCAAGATCATGCGGGATCGGTGATTCGTTTGCATGATGATGGCCGCATCCCTGCAGATAACCCTTTCGTTGTAAACAAACAGGGAAAACCTGAAATCTTCAGTTATGGACACAGAAATATACAAGGCGCAGATCTGCACCCTAAAACGGGAGAACTTTGGTCACATGAACATGGCCCACAAGGCGGTGATGAGCTTAATATTTCGCGTAATGGACAAAACTTTGGTTGGCCTGTCATTACTTACGGTGTGAATTATGTCATTGGCACGAAGATTGGCGAGGGAACACACAAAGCAGGCATGCAACAACCCTTACATTATTGGGTGCCCTCAATTGCACCATCGGGTATGAGTTTCTATACAGGCGATGCTTTTCCTCAATGGAAGAATAATGTGTTTGTAGGCTCACTCAAGTTTCGCTTACTAGTCCGACTAGAGCTGGAAGGTGAGAAAGTCACCCACGAAGAACGCCTGTTCAAAGGAAAGTTTGGACGTATTCGCGACGTGAGAACAGGCCCTGATGGTTTTCTATACCTCCTAACTGATGCAGATAATGGAAAACTTATACGCCTCTCTCCAAATTAGAAGTATCATCATCTCCCCCCTATGATAGGGGGTTTTTTGCCTGTTTATTATTTCTACACCTGATAGCGATCGAAATCTGACATGAAGTAAGCAACAGGGTAGATTTATATACATAATCTACTTTGCTGGAAAGTGCCATTCTTGCGCGTGAACGGTTACAGAGATAAGATGCTTATACGTTAGTATCCAAAAGGAAAAATAGTGCAACCTAATGAAATAGTAGGAAAA
>CACVAY010000052.1:0-4330 GCA_902727985.1 uncultured Thiotrichaceae bacterium
GTGCGTGCTGAAGCGGGTGTCAGAAATCATGTGTTTGCAGCATTGTCAGGCTATATCCTCCTGCAGAAAATGTTGCTAGCAGAACACATCACAAACATCTACGCCCTCCACCGTGACTTATTTAATGGGGTGATCCGTCAGTTCATTGGGCAAACAACATCAACGATTAAGGGGCTGGTACCAGAATTTAAACCTTCCTACAATGCGTAAGTCCTAAACTTTTTCTTCTTTCAGTTTTTTTATACGCTTATCAACAAACTCCTCATGTGCGCTATCAAAATCGTCCGCATTTGTAATGATTTTTGAACGGGGTTTCTTAAATTCATCAAACCATGCACAACAGACGTGTGCTACTTCCCCAGTCTCACCATTTACCTGCGTATAATGCTTACGGCCTTCTTGGTAGGCTTTGAACAACGTACACGCAAGTGCTGGTGATATCGTGGCAGTAGATAAGAGTACTCGACTTCCTAACATACCAGCCCAGTTCACTAGACGACATAAAGCAGGGAAATCTTCTAAACCAAAGTCATCAGGCTCGTCTAATACCAAGTCTGATGTAAGAAGCCTGAGCATGGGGGCGATTTGTCTTCCACCCCTTATCCCTTCATTAGCAGGCATTAGATAATCTATAGTGCTAACTAGTACGGGAGCTTGAATAAGCTTGAGGATTTTTTCATCATGCTTGAACCATTTTTCCCCTTTGCCAGTATATTTAGGTAGAGAATCGATTATCGTTATTTCATCTTTTAGCAATTCTTCTGCCGATTCGCTCCCTTGTTCTTGATATTTGCTTTTAATGGGTTCAAGAGATTGTTGGTGTAAGTCTTTTACTGCTTGTGAACCAATTAATAAAGCAAGTTCGTCTTCGGCAAGTCTTAAGTCTTTTTTTAGTGCTCTAGCTGTTTGCAGCGTTAAGGTTCTTAGCCCCAAAGCTACACTAAAGCGGCTTTTTCCTTTATCGGAAAGCCCATACATAATTCTCGCATTAGCTCGGGTTTTACCTTTTCCAGTTGAAGCTTTGCTGATACCAAAGAAACCATATTTCTTAGTATCTTCTTTTAGTTTACATGCAAGATCAAAGGCCTTGTCCTGCCATCCAAAATCATTTTTATATTTCTCAGGTACAGGTGCTGTAAAAGCTTTACTGCTTTTTATCGTAGGTAATTCATTTTTTAAGTCAGGAAGTGTTTTGGCTATTTCGCAAGCATTGATTCCCACGGCAATATTATGTTCATCAAGCTTTTGTTTTTTGTATTTCTTACCTTGTGAGTCAGTATCCGTATTGGCATAGGCCTTGTAATTTCTATCCTGCCATTCAGGGCTAGGCTTTTCTTGTGAGGAGTAGTAGTGATCAGCAAGCATCAAACTCAACCTTGCTATATGTGCAGTGTAGTGTTGTTCAAACCAGTCTTGAATGAACATACGTTGGCAACGTAAAACATCTCTAGCTACTATTGATACTTGTGTTTGCCAAAGCGCACTTCTGAAAGGAGTGCCATAAGGAAACAGCCAGTTTTCTTCTATGGTGCTTTTTTGCCAGTCCTCTTTTAAGCACTGTGGAGAGTTCCAGCAAGCCTCAAACCTATAATCTAACCATGACTCTATATTATCTAGATCAGGTGGGTTTAGGCCGCCTTTTGGATACTGAGGTAATTTGTGATGAGATACGATAAGCCAGGCTACTAATTTAGCAACTGGGGATATTTCCCTGAAAGGATTCGCAGGTTGATCATCAATACCATCACGTAATCCTTTAAGCTTCTTTAGTACACTATTTTCTGTTGTGTTATCAATGTTGGCCAGCTCCTCAAGCTACTCTTTATCATTGCGACTATCCACGAAGGCCTGAAATATCCTTAAAGATACCCATTCATGACGATAAGGCTCATATGCAACACCTGAAAAATTAGGTTCTAATTTCTTTTGGAATAAGGAAACAGACTTTCCAACATCATGGAAAAAACCTGCAAGCTTTGCCAGTAAGGAAATGACCTGTGTATTTAAGGAAAAGTCCTCCTTTTTAATTTGACTTTCTTCTGTAAGATTCACAGGCACAATTCCTTCCGAATTAAATTTACTCCGATTCCCCACAATCCAAACCAACTCCGTTCTACTGCGACTTTTCATCCAGTGACAACTCACCGCCGTATTCTTACTCGCTGTTTTCCGCAGTAGTTTCTTAACCGCTTGTAGCCCTTCATTGGTGATCACGGTTTGCCAGGTCCGGTTGCCTATACGATTAGCAAAGGCATCGAGCACACGCCGTGTTTTCGGGAGTGCTTTCTTTTCGCATTGTGAGACGAAGGTGACCATCATGGTTTCATTACCTGTAATTGAACTTGCGTTGACCAAGTTGGTCAACTAGGTATAAGCTGGATAACATCACCGTGAGGATTTGCCATGCAGCAGTTAAATATTTACGAGACAAAAACACGTCTTTCTCAGTTAGTTGAAGAAGCCAGTAAGGGTTCTACTTTTATCATTGCCAAGGCGGGTAAGCCTTTGGCCAAGCTGGTTCCTCTGGATGAAAACATGGGCAGTCGCTTTCGCTTTGGTACGATGCAGGGCAAAATCAAAGTGGCTGATGATTTTGATGCGCCGTTGCCTGATGATGTTCTCGATCTATTCGAGGCCGATTAATCATGCGTTTATTACTGGATACTCATGTTGTTATTTGGGCGTTGTCTGAGCCTGATCGTTTATCAGCTAAATCTAAAGAGCTTATTCAGAGTGCAGACCAGCTTTTTGTAAGTTCTGCCTCCATCTGGGAGATGGCTATCAAAGAAAGCATTGGTAAGCTGGAAATAGATCTTGATGCGACCATGTCTGAGCTTGTTGGGATGGGCGTCACTGAATTACCCATTTCCTGGCAGCATTCTAAAATGGTTCAGGAGTTGCCACATCATCATCGAGATCCATTTGATCGCTTACTGATTTCTCAGGCTATTTGTGAGCCTTTGATTTTGCTGACGCATGATAAAATTCTTAGCGAATATACTGATTTGGTTAGGCTTATTTAAAAACGCATCGTTATATTTTCCTCCTTCTCCGCGATTGGTTTAACGCAAAGGTCATTATCTTGATCTTCATGATTGGGGTTCTTCCCAATCTATTTTTAGTGCTATGTTTTTTACTTGCTCAAACATAAAGTCGAGCGCTTTATGTTGCGTGAAGTTTTGCAGGCATTGCTGTCTGAATTCTTGTTCGGTTGCCCCTTCTTTGGCACAGATGAATGCCCATGGCAGGATCAGTGTGTCTTTTATTAAATCTGCGACATCAAAGACCAAAGCGCCGCGTCTGGTTTTGCCGTGCATGACGGCGAATCCGTGGGGGATTCCAAGTACCCAGAGTGTGGTTGCGGCGAGTCCATAAGCGAGGTAGTTACCGTGATTGAGAAAGGCGTTAGCATCGTCGATCGCTGCATGGTCACGCACAAAATCACCTTGTTTGGTGCGGTTGGCGGCGATTTTGTAGAGCTGTTTAGTGAGTTGTGCTTCGGTGAGCAGTAGATCGGTGACGTTGCTTGTCGTGTGTATTTTGGCACTGAAGTTATTGAGTGCTCTTTCTGTATCTTGATCATCGGCATTGAAGCCTTCATTTTGCAGGTCGCGGTCTTTGCCCCAGACGCGTTGTAGATAGCTGACACGTTGTTGTTGGAATTGTTTAGCGGCTTGTAGGCGCTTGCGGTCATCAAACCAGAAGCTCATCCAGCCCTGAATGTATTCGGTGGGGCGGTATTCGCTTTGTGGTGATAGCCATTCGATTTCGTTGGCGGCTATGAGTGGTGTGCCGCCACTACCGCTAAAGCCGATCAGTACGCCTGCGGAGGCGAGCATTCTTACAGCAGCTTGGGTGATGGATGTGCCTGTGCCAAGTAGGATGCAGGTGGTGTTGGCAATCGGGATATTCCAGTATTGTTTTTCGACTTTTTCTTCGGTGAGATAAAGTACGCGCCCGTCTTTTTGCATGACTCGGCATTTTTCCAGGTAGTAAATATTGGCGCGTTTTGAGTGGAGGATCGCCTTTAGATCGGTTAACTGATCCATTGTTATGAGCCTTCGTGGCGGGAGCAGTGTGATGTGTTTTCAACGTGCGCGCTGATAGTTGGCAGATTGCCTTTACGCTGTTTGCTCAGCATGTTTTACCCCTGTTTTTAGTTTGTGTTTGTATTATTACCCTTCCTTAACTTTACCTGCAGGGTTGCTTGCTAATCAATCAGTTTTTTTAGAAAGTGTAATATTTATAGTTGTTTGCTGGTTGTGCTTATGGCTCTTTTGGCTTGTATGCGACTTTGTTGGCAGTTCTTTTTTTAGGCTTTTAAGTCAAT
>CACVAY010000052.1:4430-33962 GCA_902727985.1 uncultured Thiotrichaceae bacterium
TTGCTTGCTAATCAATCAGTTTTTTTAGAAAGTGTAATATTTATAGTTGTTTGCTGGTTGTGCTTATGGCTCTTTTGGCTTGTATGCGACTTTGTTGGCAGTTCTTTTTTTAGGCTTTTAAGTCAATCGCAATTTCAATGGCTTTTTTTGGCTGAGAGTTGGCCTAAGCAAAGAGAAAATATTGGTCTGAGGTTTTTTGGGGGGAGGCGTGTCAGCCAGGAAAAAAAGAATAAGCCAGCATGAGGACCGGCCTATTCGAAGGAGGTCGATTGGTTACGGATGTAATGTTGCGTAGCGTCTGGGTTCTTCTGCGCTGAGTGATACCGGGCTTTGGCTGAGTGTTATAGGACGACTGTGCGGTGTAAGTTGTCCTTGTGTCTGTTGGTTTTGACAGCCAGTTTCGAATTGTCCACAGGTGGCGGAGATGTGGTAGCGGCCTCTTTTGAGATCGTATTCTTCAAATCTGTTGCTACGATAGCCATCACCACTTGTCGATGTTTTTGCGAAGTGGGTAAGGGTTAGGTCATCAAGACTGGGGACAAAGGTGTAAGTACCCTGAATGCTATCGGTGCCCCAGTTATGTTCTTGATATTGATCGGTAATCAGTAGCTTTCCCTTTTTGTATTCAATACGTTGTGAGCTAATTTCTGTGGTGGGGTTAGCTTCACTATAGATTTTGAAACGAGTTGCTTTGCGTTTGAGTTGGCCTGTACGAGGTTGGCTGGTGCAAAATGCGAGACGGGTTTGTTTTTGTTTTTGTTCGATAAAGACGTAATCATTGATTCTGTCATAATTCAGGTCGGCTTGGATGTAGCCTTTTGGGTCGATAATGGGTTGGTAAGTGGTTGACCCATTCTGGTAATGATTGCGTGAATTAATGCGTCGAATCGGTGTGTAGTTTTGTTGACGATCGATACATTGTGCAGGAATAGGTGGCTGATTGTTTGCGATGTAGCCAGGAGGTCGTTGTGAGAAGCAGCTTTTCAGTGATTGCTCGCGCTGCACATGCTCACGTTGAGCAAGGTCTGGGGTGACGCTATTGCACCATTGATGTTGTCCTTTGAGATCGTTGTTCCAGCGTAATCCTTGGAATCCGCACTGATACTGGAGATTTTGCTGATGCTGAGCAACTGCTTTACTAGCATAGCTTTGGCAGTAGTTATTAGTCGCTGTTGTTCGGGTAGAGCAGCTATTGAGTATGCCTGCCACGGGGAGGCAAGACGCAATAAAAAGTATCTTTTTCATATCATCATTTTTACTGACGTGTTGTCAGTTATCAGCGGGTAATACTTCAATAGTCTTCTCGTCGGATATTCCTATAGGCATGAAAGTTTGCGCTTATCTTGCCTGTACGTACCCTCAGCTTGACGAAATGTGTCGGCGCACTGTTGGAGTGAAAATGCTATTGAACCGTATTGCCCTTGTGTTGTTTAAGCCCAAATTGTTGTTTTCAAATGAATGAAAAGCGGGGGGGTGTGGCTCATTCATTTGATGGTCAATAATTATACACAAGTGTTTAAATTAAGACCATGTATAGTTTTTGTTCAGATGAAAAAGTTGCAGAGAGGGGGTAAAGAGTCGTTCATTGATTGTGTGAATGAACGACTCCGAATACTTGTTGTGGAGGGGAGGGTTATGGCGTTGCAGGAATGAGTTTTTCGTAAGGGCTGAGCCATTTGACGTTAAGAGAGACGGGAGTTTCGCTGAGTGTTATCGGGCGATTACGTAGGGTGATACTGCCTTTTTCCACATGGTTTTTACAGCCTTCTTCATACTTGCCGCAACTGGAGGCAATGTTGTAGCTGCGTGCGACAAGGTTATATTCGGCAAAGCTATTGCTGCGATAGCCATCGCCGCTGGTGGACGTTTTGACAAAGTGGATGAGATTAAAGTCATCCAAAATGGGATCGAACACATAGGTACTGGTGATGCTGTCGGTTCCCCAGTTGTGCTCTTGGTAGCTATCGCTAACGATGAGTTTGCCATCTTTATATTTGATACGTTGTGCGCTGATTTCTGTGGTGGGGTTTTCTTCGCTATGGATGCGGAAGCTTGTGCTTTTGCGTTTCAGTGTCTTGCCATCAGCTTGGCTGGTACACATGGCCAGTCGCATATGGGTGCTATCACGCTCTACGAAAAGATAATCATCGACGCCGTCGTCGTTAAAGTCTTTTTGTAGGTAACCTTTTTTATCCACGATAGGTTGGTAAGTGGATGAGTCTTCGTTGTACTGGTTGCGTGAATAAATGTGGCGAATGGGGATGTACTGTTTATTGGCGTCAATACAGACTTGCGGAAGCGTAATCTGGTTTTTGCTACTAAAACGGGATGTTTTTCGCGTCATACAGCTTTTGAGTAATTTTTTACGTTCGCTGTTTTCATGTTGTGTAATGGTGTTTTTTACGGTTAAGCACCATTGGTACTGCCCATTGTAATCACTACTCCAGCGTGCGCCGCTGTAACCACAATTATTGTCGATATTTTTTTTGTTTTGATCAGTTGCCGTGGTGGCATAGTGTTGACAGTAATTTTTGTCAGCTTCATCAGCAGCGTAGGCGAGGGGGATGTTTGCCAATAGTACAAGGGGGAAAATCAGTGGTTTCATAGCAATGCCAGTCGTGTTTTTTTTGGGGTTATTCATAGAGGGGTTTTCTGCAAAAGTCTCTAATACTGGTACTTGTATATGCCTAAACGTTCAAATTTTCAAGCATTTATCCATATTAATGAGCTTCTCTCATTATCGGATTGATATGGAAGGTGCGGTTACTGTTAAAGTTCTTTTTACCTTGCATGGTGTATCACGCGAGATTGCCGTGTCTGTTAAGCAAGCTCTGATTAAGTCTATTTTTTGGAATCGGGACTTCAGTCCTGCCCTGCGTAGTTTATTTTCAATACGTTAGGCGAGGCTAAAGTCTCGGTTCCAATATCGTTCTAGGGCTGTTGAGTGGCAGCCTTTCGCGCTATACTGAGCCACTTTTTTTACGCCTAAGACCCTACGAATCATGGAAAAGACTTATAACCCGCAAGACATTGAACAGACGTGGTATCAGCAGTGGGAAGCCAATGGCTATTTCGCGCCGAATGATAGTGACAATGATGCGTACTGTATTATGTTGCCGCCGCCCAATGTTACAGGCACCTTGCACATGGGGCATGCCTTTCAGCATACGATTATTGATATTCTGATTCGTTATCACCGCATGAAGGGTGATAATACCTTATGGCAACCAGGAACAGACCATGCTGGGATTGCCACACAGATGGTGGTTGAGCGTCAGTTGGAAGGTGAAGGGAAAACGCGTCACGATCTTGGGCGTGAGGCATTTGTTGAGCGTGTTTGGGGCTGGAAAGAACAGTCGGGTGATCGGATTACTGAGCAGATGCGTCATTTGGGTACTTCACCCGATTGGTCACGTCAACGCTTTACCATGGACGATGGTTTATCTGAGGCGGTGCTTGAGGTGTTCGAGAAGTTGTATGACGAAGACCTGATCTATCGCGGTAAGCGTTTGGTGAATTGGGATCCAGTTCTGCACACGGCGATTTCTGATTTGGAAGTTTTATCCGAAGAAGAAAATGGTCATATGTGGCATTTACGTTATCCCATTGCGGATGATGCAGGTAATGCGACGGATGAATTTATGATTGTTGCAACGACACGACCTGAAACTATGTTAGGTGATACCGGAGTGGCGGTTCATCCTGAAGATGAGCGTTTCAAACATTTGATCGGCAAGCATATTGTATTGCCATTGGCGGAACGTTTGATTCCGATTGTGGGTGACGAGCATGCTGATCCTGAGAAGGGTACAGGTTGTGTGAAGATTACACCTGCCCATGATTTCAACGACTATGAGGTGGGTTTGCGTAATGATCTCGCCATGATCAATATTTTGACCGAAGATGCGCGCATCAATGACGTTGCACCTGAAGCGTATCGCGGTTTAGAGCGTTATGAAGCGCGAAAGAAGATTGTTGCCGACTTGGATGCTTTGGGTTTATTGGTCGAAGTCAAAGAACACAAGTTAATGGTTCCACGCGGTGAGCGTTCGGGAACAGTTATCGAACCCTATTTGACGAATCAATGGTATGTAAAAGTTGAGTCTTTGGCGAAACCGGCGATTGATGCGGTTGAGACGGGCAAGATTCGCTTTGTGCCTGATAACTACAAAAACATGTATTACAGCTGGATGAATGATATCCAGGATTGGTGTATTTCGCGTCAGCTGTGGTGGGGGCATCGTATTCCTGCATTTTATGATGCGGAAGGTAAGATTTACGTCGCGCGTGATGAAGCCGCAGCACGGAGTAAATATGGTCTGGATGATTCTGTGGCGTTGATGCAGGATGAAGATGTGCTGGATACATGGTTTAGTTCAGCACTTTGGCCTTACTCAACCTTAGGTTGGCCTGAAAATACCGATGCGTTGAAAACCTGGTATCCAACCAATGTATTAGTGTCGGGTTTCGATATTATTTTCTTCTGGATTGCCCGCATGATTATGATGGGTATGAAGTTCATGGATGGTGAAGTGCCGTTCAAGGATGTGTATATCCACGGTTTGGTGCGTGATGGTGAAGGGCAGAAGATGTCTAAATCCAAAGGTAATGTGCTTGATCCATTAGATATTATCTATGGTATCTCATTGGAAGAGCTGTTAGAGAAGCGTACCAGTAATATGATGCAGGGGCATTTGGCTGACAAGGTTGCTAAGCAAACCAAGAAACAATTCCCTGACGGTATTCCTGCTTATGGTACGGATGCGATGCGCTTTACTTTTGCAGCTATGGCATCAACTGGACGTGATGTGCGTTTTGACCTGAATCGTATCGAAGGTTACCGCAATTTCTGTAACAAGGTTTGGAATGCAACCCGTTATGTGATGATGCAAACGGAAGGGCAGGATGTTGGCCTTGATTCGCAGGATATGGAGCCGTCATTGGCCGATCGTTGGATTCTGAGCTTATTGCAGGATACGATTACCGAAGTGACCGAGCATATCGAAAATTACCGTTTCGATTTAGCCGCGAAGACGTTGTATGAGTTTACCTGGAATCAGTATTGCGATTGGTATCTGGAGCTAAGTAAGCCTGTTCTGAATTCTGATCAAGCAAGCGAAGCACAACAACGTGCAACGCGTCATACCTTGATTCATGTGTTGGAGTCTTTGTTGTGCATGATGCATCCAATCATGCCGTTTATTACAGAAGAAATCTGGCAGACGCTTAAGCCATTGAGTGGTAAAGAAGGCCCAACGGTAATGCTGGAAAGTTTTCCTATTTCTGATGCAGATAAGCAAGATGCTGTTGCCGTGGCGGAATTGGAATGGGTGAAGGAGTTTGTACTCGGTATTCGCCGTATTCGTTCTGAAATGGATGTAAAGCCAAGCTTGAAGTTGAATATTCTGATGCAAGGTTGGACGGAAGAAGAACAAACGCGTTATACCATGAATGCGGCGTTTATCTCGACGTTGGCGAAGCTTGAGTCTGTAGAGTGGTTAGCTAAAGGTGCTGATGCACCGGAGTCCGCAACGGCTTTGGTTGGTGATATGCGTATCTTGATTCCTTTGGCAGGCATTATTGATAAAGATGCTGAAACAGCGCGTTTGCAAAAAGAAATCGAAAAGTTAGAGAAAAATCTCGCTGGCTTACATGGTCGTTTGAGCAATCCGAGCTTTACCGATAAAGCGCCTGAGAAAGTAGTCAATCAGGTGCGTGAGCAACATGCTGAGGTAGAAGCGGCATTGACGCAGATGCAATCGCAGTTGCAACAAATCCAAAATCTGTAGTTCCTTTAGGAAGGTAGAAAAAGTTGTCAGGTTTTTTCTACCTTAATTGATTAAAAGACACCCTTTTTTAATGACGATAGTCTTCTTCTATCGTGCGGCCTTGATCCTTGCTGGAAGCCCTCTTGTCGGCTGTTTTCACTTTCTCATCGCCCTCTATGCTAGAGTCATGGCACTAATACCTGTTGACATTTGTCTAGCTGGCAGGTGTTAAATTTGTCTGGTTTACTGGGTGGGAAGGTAACGATCTAGTATAAAGCTCTCGAATAATAATAAAAATAATAATACGGTCAAGGGGATCGCTTTGATATCAACGACTCTCATCATAGGCGCTTTGCTACTGCTTGTTGGCGGTTTGGTAGTATGGTTCATTTTAGTTCAGCGGAGTAAGTCAGCTGCGTCAAAAGAGCAGTTTGCTTTGTGCATGCAGCAATCGCTTGGTGTGGTTTCTGAAGCCGTGATCATCCTGGATCGAAACGGTGGTATTCAATATCTCAATGGAACCGCTGAAGAGCTTCTGAAAAGTGAGCAGCGTAGTTTGTTGGGTAAGAATTTTTGGGGTTTGTTTACCTTGTTGAGTATCAAAACCCAACGTCCAGTTAAAAATATTTTTGAGAATCTGGACAAGAAACTGGCTGATGAATATTTATTGGTTTTAACGCACAAACAGGAAATTTCTGTCGATTTGTCGATATCGCCAGTGAAGTTTGTGGGTGATCAAATCAGCTATGCCTTGGTTATTCGGGATATCAGCCAGCAAAAAATTCTGGAATCCAAATTGAATTTCATGGAGTCTTATGACGCTTTAACGCGCCTGCCAAACCGTAAATATGTTGAAACTTCTTTGAAGCATGCTTTGGCAGATGCCAAGAAACATAATGCGAAGCATGTGTTTTGTTATATCTCTGTTGATAAAGTAAAAAATGTGACGGATATGGCTGGGCATGCCGCAGGTGATGCGCTGATTTCCCAGTTAAGCGAGATGTTGAAGGATTCGGTAAAGTCGAAGCGTGATATTCTGGCGCGGATGGGGGGCGATGATTTTGCGATTCTGTATCGTGAAAAAGAGCCAGGGCCGACGCTAAAATTTATTGAACAGGTTCGTCAAAATGTTGAGGCTTTTAAGTTCAAATGGCAGGAGACTGAGCACCAGGTAACCGCGAGTATTGGTTTTTTATTAGTGCATAAAGACAGCACCAACCCCGCACAGGTGCTTTCTGATGCAGATATCGCTAGCCGTATTGCCCGCGAGAATGGTGGTAATCGTGTGTATGTCTTCCGTCCTAATGACGAGTCGGTAAAAGCGCGTAAAGGGAATTTGGTTTGGGTGAACCGGATTAAACATGCCATTGAGAATAATATGTTTCGTTTATTTTCACAGCCGATCCACCCTTTGGCTTTTGATCAATATTCTATGCCGTTTTTCCATTATGAGACCTTGATTCGTTTGTTCGATGACTCGGGAAAGCCCATTCCTCCTGATGAGTTTTTACCGGCGGCAGAGGAGCAGGGGATGATGATGGCGGTCGATAAATGGGTGGTCAGTGAAGCGATTCGGAATTTGAAAAAAATTACCCAAAAGAAACCATTGCCAGTCTTTTCGATTAATTTGTCAGGACAGAGTATCAATGAGTCAAGTTTTCTGGAGTTCGTGCTGAGTGAAATCAAGCGTGCAGAAATTCGTCCACAGATGATCTGTTTTGAGATTACGGAGTCAGTGGCCGTGAATGATCTGGGTACAGCGATGCGTTTTATCAAACGTCTCAAGAATCTGGGGTGTAGTTTCTCTCTTGATGATTTTGGCACGGGCGTGAGTTCTTATGGCTATCTCCGTCAGCTTCCTGTCGATTATCTGAAGATTGACGGGGTGTTTGTTAAAGATATGGTGGGTGATACGATTTCTCAGGAAATGGTGCGTTCGATCAATCAAGTTGGACATGCGATGGGGCTGGAAGTGATTGCTGAATATGTAGAAGATGACAAAATTATTCAAATGTTGAATGAGATTGGAGTCGATTATGGTCAAGGGTATGGAATTTCCAAGCCAATTCCTATTGAAGATGCGGTAAGATCTCATCAGCTTTAGGGATTTTCTCTGCAACATTATTGAAAAGGACTGGTATGGGGATTCATATTCTGGGGATTTGTGGCACCTTTATGGGTGGGATTGCGTTGTTGGCGCGTGAGTCGGGCATTGTAGTGTCGGGGTCGGATGAGAATGTCTATCCGCCGATGAGCACCATGTTGGAAGAGCAGGGTGTAACAATTCAGCAGGGTTTGAAGTCTGAGAATCTTCCTGATGATGAGAGTGAACAGATCGTTGTCGGTAATGTAATGACGCGTGGTATGCCTGTCATTGAAGATGTCTTAGATCGAAATCTCCCTTATACCTCTGGCCCTCAGTGGCTGTATGAAAATATCTTGCGCGATAAGTGGGTGCTGGCGGTAGCAGGTACTCATGGTAAGACTACGACAGCGAGTATGTTGGCGTGGGTCTTGGAATACGCAGGTATGAAACCTGGCTTTTTGATTGGCGGTGTTCCTGAGAACTTTGGTTTATCTGCGCGCTTGGGTGAGTCACCATTTTTTGTCGTGGAGGCGGATGAATACGATACCGCTTTCTTTGATAAGCGCTCTAAGTTTGTGCATTACCATCCTCGTACCTTGGTCTTAAATAATCTTGAATATGATCATGCCGATATTTTTCCGAATATCGACGCTATCAAAACGCAATTCCATCATTTAATGCGTATTGTTCCCGGTTCAGGACGGGTAATGGTGAATGCTACTGAGCCTCATTTGCAAGATGTGATTGAGATGGGCTGTTGGACGGAGACTGAGGCATTTACTTCTGATGCTTCATCACAAGGCTGGTCGGTTGAATATATCGAGCAAGATGGTAGTGCGTTTAATGTATTACTTGATGGAGAAGAGCAAGGAGAAGTTCGCTGGAATGAGATTGGTAAGCATAATGTGGCGAATGGCTTAGCGGCAATCGCTGCGGCAAGACATGCAGGTGTTCCAGTTAAACATGCGATAGCTGCTTTGGCAGAGTTCAAAGGGGTTAAGCGCCGCATGCAGCTTCGTGGTGAGGTTGACGGCGTGAAAGTCTATGATGACTTTGCGCATCATCCAACGGCGATTACCACTACTTTGCAAGGCTTGCGTAAGAATGTTGCTGATCGCAAAATTACCGCCATTTTAGAACCTCGCTCGAATACCATGCGTTTAGGTTCTCATAAAGAAAATTTACCTGCATCTTTAATGCTTGCCGATGAAGTATTGATGTATCAACCTGCGGATGTGGATTGGGATATGCAGTCGGTGATTGATGCGATTGGTGATAAGGCGCAGCTATTTCATGATGTCGATGCGATTATTCAACATGTCGTGAAGGATGACAGCGCGGATTCTGTGTTAATTATGAGTAATGGGGGGTTCGGTGGTATTCATGACCGACTATTAGATGCTCTTGGAAACCCTGCATGAAACCTGAAACAGTCACCTTAATCATGACTGGTGCGTCTGGCGCACAATATGGCTTGTTATTACTGAAAGAATTGCTAGCAGCCGGCAAAATGGTATATCTGTTGATCTCTCGTCCGGCACAGATTGTGATTGCGACTGAGACAGACCTAAAGTTGCCCTCAAGAGCTAAAGATATCCAAGCTTTCTTCAATAATTACTATAGCGTTGAGGAAGGTCAGTTATTTGTTTTCGAGCGAGAGCAGTGGATGGCGCCAATTGCCAGTGGTAGTAATGTAGCGGATGCAACAGTGGTTTGTCCCTGCACGACTGGAACATTGGCATCAGTTGCGATGGGTGCAAGTCGTAATCTGATTGAACGTTCTGTGGATGTGGCGATTAAGGAACGCAAGCCTGTTATTTTGGTGATCCGTGAGACACCATTTTCTCCCATTCATTTAGAGCATATGCTGAAACTGTCGCAGATTGGGGTAACGATTATGCCCGCGAATCCTGCATTCTATCATCAGCCAAAAACACTTGAGGATATGGTTGCCTTCATGGTGGCGCGGATTCTTGATCACTTGCAAATTCCCCATACTTTGATGGAACCATGGGGGAAGGATATTCTTAAGTCTTAATTCGCTAATGTTTACTCAGTTTATCCGTAATTTCCTCTTGTTATCCCATTAGAATGCCCTTATATTCCTCTTTCAATTCATAAAACCTAGGAGTAGATTGTGGCAACGGTCGATATTACAGAAGAAAGTTTCCAAGAAACAGTTGAGAAAAATGACATTGTCATCATAGATTTTTGGGCAGAATGGTGTGGACCTTGTAAGTCATTTGCACCTATTTACGAAGAAGTTTCAGAAGATCATAAAGATGTTGTATTTGGTAAAGTGAATACAGAAGAGCAGCAGCAATTAGGTGCACATTTCCAGATTCGTTCAATTCCGACTTTAATGGTATTCCGTGAAGGGATTATTTTGTATCAAGAAGCCGGTATGATGAATCCTCAGCAATTAGAGGGTTTAGTGACTAAGGTGAAAGAGCTAGATATGGAGCAAGTTCGCTCTGAAGTGGAAGCGCAGGCTAACAAATAGTCGTTATCGCAGTTTTCTAAAAAAGACGGAGTATATCCCGTCTTTTTTTATGCTTGTTATATTTGGATAAATGACAGAAGAACTATTCTGGAACACCCTGCCATAGCATTTCGTAGCCGACTTCATAGGCGTTGTCACAGAAAGTCAGCAAGTGGTCAAATTTTTCCCTAAATGCCGCGTCAGCATGAGATTTTTCATGTTGTTCGAAAGATGACCAGTACGTCATGATCACCAAATCTCCTTCATCCACGCGTGGTTTGCCCAGTGAGCCTTCATCTGAGACGAAACCGCTGTTTTTATAGACTTGGCCGCCAATAAAACCACCTTCATCATTGCCATAGGTGTTTTTTACAACATTGCACATTTCACCGAGCGCCATTTCGACATCTTCTACCGTGACGCCATCTTTTAAGTCAACAACATTGAATAGCATGACGCATCCAAATGGGATTTCTATCGGGTGGAACATTAGAGTACTCCAATTAAAGTTAAAAAGGGAATCACTACCTTAGTCTAGAAAATGGGGATTTTCAGGAGTGTCAGGTGAGTGGTTTTGATAGAGGGAAATATTTAGTGATACTTACGCCAAATCTGGAAGAAGTTGATAACTTCGTCATGTTTTAATTGTTTGGCTAGGGCATATGGGTTTTTACCATCTGAGTTTGCAAGGTACAGGTTTCCACCTTTAGACATCAGAAACCGTACCACTTCCAGGTTGCCAAAGCGTGCCGCATGATGCAGAGGACTCCATTGTTTTGTTGTCTCTGCATTAACATCTGCGCCATTGGCGACCAGCATTCGAACACTGATAAGGTCTCCATTTGCGGCGGCAATATGTAAAAGAGAAACGCCTTTTTTCTTTGCGTAGTTAACATCAGCCCGCTTAAGAATATATTTGCGCACATTCTCAATATCACTCTTTTTTACGGCTTTGTAGAGGGCTCTGGTATATTTTTTGTGATTTTTGATGAGGTCTTTCTCATGATCCTTTCTAGCTTGCTCTTCAGGGCTTAGTTTTTTCTTTTCTTTCTTTGTCGGCTCACTTTCTTCTTTTTCTAATGCATCTTTCTTTTTCTGTTCTTGCCTTACTAAGTGTGAATCAGATTTTGATAATTGATTTAGCATACGCTCCCACTCTTGCATGCTGGGGTTGGCATGAAGGGGGCTGGTTATTAAATATAAAAGAGAGATGGCAACAAGCCATAGTGGGCTTGGTAAGGTAAGGGGATGAGTTACTACAGTGTCGTTAACTCTTTGAATGTTAATCATAAGATGTATGTATTGTTTATAGTTTTCCATAATAAGGTACTGTATGGGTCATAAAGGTACAACCTTAATGATCTGATGTTTTATTATTAAAACAGTATTATTACTGCCCTGCGAAGGGGGAACGCGAAGAGCGGGATATTTTCAGGGGTCTGCGGTCGTTTGCATCTTGGTACTTCCTACAATATAATTTTTTGTTGTCTCAAATGCTGGCTGACGGCAAGCCATGCACCAATGATACCAAGTAAACCACTGATTACCAAGATGACAAAAGTCATGGAGAAGTTTAAACCAGTTAAGGTGAATTGACCACCATAGGTATTGCTGAGCGCATTGACTTTGGGTACGAGCGACAGCATCGCGAGATGGACAACCACCAAGCTAATGATCCCGCCAAACAGTCCCAACCATAGCCCGCCTAGTACAAAAGGGCGGCGAATATAGGCGTGGGTTGCGCCAATGAAGCGAGCCACATCAATTTCTTGTTTACGATTTTCGATATCCAAACGAATCGTATTGCCAATAACCAGCAATACTGTCAGGGCGAGCAAAATACCAATAACCCAGGTGATTCGGTCAGCAATGGCAATGATGCGCTGTAGGCGCATAACCCATTCAATATCAGCTTGTACCGTATCTACTTCGACATAATTCTGGAGCTTATCAGTCAGAGACTTGATGTCTTGCCCCATGGTAAGCGGTGAATTTAGTTTCGGAGTTACCACGAGTACATGGGGGAGTAAATTATCCCCGAGTGTTTTAATCGATTCGACAAACTCTGTAATACTGGCGAATTCATCAATGGCATCATCTTTTGTAATGACATCCACTTGCTCGACTTCTGATAATTCAGTTATCAGTTCTGCTCGATCTCGTGCTTGCTGGATCGTTGTTTCTTGATGCAAAAATAGCGAAATCGTCGGAATTTGGCGATTATTATCTGTCAAGGTTTGCAGGTTTTTAAGAAACAGGTGCATACCTGCGGGCAAGGATAGCGCTAAGGCGATAGCGAAAAGGGTAATCCATGTGGAAATCGGGTTGTACCAGAGACGCCGCAAGCTGAAGCGGATAGCTGCACTGACTTGATTTCGCCAGCTATCAAAGAAGTTTTGTGGCTGATGGTTGGTTCGCGATTGTTTTTTATCCGTTGTCATCGCTATATTTCCGTTTTCTGCAAAACAATAATACGTTTTTGCATCTGCTCAATCAGATGATGGTCATGGCTTGCAATCAATACCGTTGCACCAAGTTCATTGAACTGTTGGAAGGTGTACATAATGTCTTGCGCCAATTCTGGGTCAAGGTTACCTGTTGGTTCATCTGCCAGAATAATGCTGGGTTTGTTGATTACAGCGCGTGCAATGCCTACTCGTTGTTGCTCTCCCGCTGATAACATCATGGGATATTGTTTTTGTTTGTGAAGCAGGCTGACCTTGTCGAGAGCCGCTTGTACGCGGCGGCGAATATCGTGCTTGGCCATGCCGACAATACGTAATGGCAGTGCTACGTTGTCAAAAATAGAACGATCAGGTAATAGATGTGGGTTCTGAAAGATCATGCCGATTTTACGACGATAAGCAGGAATACGACGCGGGTTTAGCGTGCTTACTGCTTTGCCATTTATGATGATGTCACCTTGTGTTGGGTGCTCAAGAATTGCAATGAGCTTCAGCAAGGTGCTTTTACCCGCTCCAGAATGACCTGCCAAAAACGCCATTTCTCCGCGCTGGAGTGTCAGATTGACGTTATACAGGGCGAGCTGACCTGTGGGGTAACGTTTACTGACTTTGTGGAATTCGATCATGCTAGCGGCTTATAATTGTTTATGTGGCTGTGAGTTTAACTACTTGAACTGTTATTGAGAAGTCTTCAGGTAGATGTCTTTCCAGAATTGAGTAATGCTTCAACAAATGCTTCTGCATTAAACACTTGCAGGTCATCAATGCTTTCACCGACACCAATAAAACGTACCGGAATACCTGTTTGCTCAGCGATGGCAAATAGAATACCGCCTTTGGCTGTGCCATCAAGTTTAGTCACAGAAAGGCCTGTTAGTCCTAATGCCTCGTTGAACTCTTTGGCTTGTAGTAAAGCATTTTGGCCGATACTCGCGTCGACAATCAGCATTACCTCATGAGGTGCTTTGTTATCAAGCTTCTGCATAACGCGTTTTACTTTTTTCAGCTCTTCCATCAGATTGGACTGTGTGTGCAAACGGCCCGCAGTATCTGCAAGCAAAACGTCAATATTATTCGCTTTTGCAGATTCAACCGCGTCATATATGACGGATGCGGTATCTGCGCCGGTAGCCTGTGCGACAACCGGGATTTGATTGCGCTCACCCCATGTTTGTAGCTGTTCTACGGCTGCTGCACGGAAAGTGTCACCCGCAGCGAGCATGACGGATTTGCCCTCTTGCTGGAATTTCTTTGCGAGTTTACCAATAGTGGTGGTTTTACCCGCACCATTTATACCAACCATGAGGATCACAAAGGGGCTGTCTGATTTAGGAATAACCAGCTCTTGAGATATGGGTTGTAATACTTCTGCCATGGTTTTTCTGAGAGCCCTAAATAAAGCCTCTTGATCCCACAATTCGTTACGTTTTACCTGTCTGGTCATGTCACTAACGATGCGTTGGGTAGCTTCCATTCCAACGTCAGCCATCAGTAGACGAGTTTCAAGTTCTTCCAGCACCTCATCGTCGATTTCTTTTTTACCAAGAATAAGCGTTCCCATGCCTTCGGAAAGGTTATTACTGGTTTTAGAAAGGCCTTGTTTGAGCCGTGAGAAGAGCCCTTTGGGTTTTTCTTTTTCTTGTGGGGCAGATGTTTGAAGGGGAGCTTCTTCTGATGTTGTTAACTCTTTTGAAATGGCGTTTTCTGGTGTTTTATCGATAGCAATAGTATCTTTAGGAGAAGGGTTCTGTATTACCTCCTGCTTTTGCAAGTTTTCTTCAGATGATGAAGGGGGGGTTTCAGGCTTCTTTTTCTTTTTGAATCCAAACATCGTACAATTCACTAAATTCACAACAATAATGCTGGAAGATACTAACACTGATGAAGATAATCGTTAACCGATACTTACTAGCAAGTCTCATTCTCTTTTCTTTTTCAACTAACGTTGTCGCTAATTCCCCTGAAGAGGCGGAGGTTGCGACGGTACCAAAGACATTCGAAAAAGATCTCCCTAATGGTTTAAAGGTTTTAGTCCGACAAGATAAACGTGCGCCCATTGCCGTAGTGCAAGTGTGGTATCGAGTCGGTACGAGCTATGAACATGGAGGCATCACAGGCTTGTCACATGTTCTTGAGCATATGATGTTTAAAGGTACTAAAGGTCGTGCTTCAGGTGAGTTCGAGAATATTCTCGCAGAAAATGGTGCCAAGAATAATGCCTTTACCAGCCAGGATTACACTGCATATTACGAGGTTATTGCGAAAGATCGTCTGGAAGTAGCAATGGATCTTGAGGCGGACCGGATGCGTAATCTGGTCTTGGATGAAAAAGAATTCGCTAAGGAAATTGAGGTGGTTAAGGAAGAGCGCCGTTGGCGTACGGATGATAAACCCACATCCTTAATGCGTGAACAGTTTAATGCGATTGCTTTTTTAAATAGCCAGCGTCGTTCTCCCGTTATCGGCTGGATGGTTGATCTCGAAACGATGAAGCTGGAAGATCTCAGAAAGTGGTATGAGATGTGGTACGCGCCGAATAATGCAACCGTTGTTGTGGTGGGCGATGTTGAACCCAATGATGTTTTTGCCATGGTTGAAAAACATTTTGGTGCTTTTAAGAAAAGCGAATTACCTGAAGTTAAGTTGCAAACAGAAGTTAAGCAAGAGGGACTGCGCACATTGACTTTAAAGCGTCCTGCTAAGTTACCTTCTCTCAGAATGGGTTATAAAGTTCCCAGCATTCTAAGTGCCGAGGAAAAATGGGAGCCTTATGCATTGGAAGTTCTCGCCAATATTCTCGATGGTGGTAGCAGTGCGCGTTTTGCCAAGAAGTTAGTGCGTGGTAGTGAGGTCGCGGCTGGTGTGAGCTCTTGGTATAACGGTTTTGGGCGTTTACCCGATTTATTCGTGGTCTCTGGAACCCCAAGTAAGGCACATGATGTCGAGACGTTAACGAAATCAATACTAAAAGAAATTGAGTTGTTGAAAACCGAAAAAGTGAGCGAAGAAGAATTGCAGCGTGTAAAGGCACAGGTTATTGCGAGTGAAACCTTTGAACGAGATTCTATTGAGCATATTGCGACAATCTTGGGATCACTCGAATCAACGGGTATTGGTCATCAATTAATAGATGAATATGCACCTGAGATCCTCAAAGTTACTGCCGAACAGGTGCAGCAGGTCGCTAAGAAATATTTACTTGAAGATCAGCTGACGATTGCTCGCTTAGAACCCCAAGAAATTGAATCTGCAGAATCAACAGCCAAAGGAGAATAGTCATGATGGTAATACTTCGTCGATTTATGGTTCTATTACTTACTTCTCTGTGGTTTAGCGTTGTACACGCCGCCCCCCAAATAGAGCATTGGATAACGGATAAGGGCTTACGTGTTTATTATGTGGCTGCTCCTGAATTACCCATGTTAGATATGCGTGTTGTGTTTGCAGCGGGTAGTTCAAGAGATGATACAACGGCTGGTGTGTCGATGCTCACCAGTGGTATCCTCAATAAGGGCGCTGCCAAGATGAATGCGGATCAGATTGCGGAAGGTTTTGAATCAGTTGGTGCAAAGTATTCAGCGGGCTCTGGTTTGGAGCGATCATGGCTAACGTTGCGTACCATTACGCTTGAGAAGGAGATGG
This sequence comes from uncultured Thiotrichaceae bacterium, assembly GCA_902727985.1. Taxonomy (GTDB): domain Bacteria; phylum Pseudomonadota; class Gammaproteobacteria; order Thiotrichales; family Thiotrichaceae; genus HyVt-477. The sequence continues at coordinate 20,874 of CACVAY010000052.1, forward strand.
GGGCAGCTATTGATACGTGGTTGAAGGTTTTATCGCAGCCTGAGTTTCCAGAGAAAGATTTTGAACGCTCGAAGAAACAGGCATTAATTGGCCTGGAAGCAGAAAAGCAAGACCCAAGCTCAATTGCGCGTAAGGCGTTTTATAAGCATCTCTATTTGGGTCATCCTTATGCCTCTCCCAAAAATGGTTCTGAAGATAGTATTAAGAATATGACTATTGAGGATTTGAGAACCTTTTACAGTACGTTCTATGTGGCGAAGAATGGTGTATTAGCGATTGTTGGTGATGTTGATCGAAAAGAAGCTGAGGCTATTGCTAATCGTGTTTCTGAGGTTTTACCAGAAGGGCAGGTCGCTGCCGCGTTGCCCGAAGTAAAACCGCTAACTGAAGCAAAAACAATCAGGATAGATTTCCCTTCTACGCAATCTCATATCTACATCGGACAACCTGGTAATAAGCGCGGAGATAAAGACTATTTCTCATTATATCTAGGGAATCATGTGTTGGGTGGTGGCGGTTTTACCTCGCGTTTAATGAAAGAAATTCGCGTAAAAAGGGGGTTTGCTTACAGTGTGTATAGCTACTTCCAGCCCCAGAAAGAATTAGGGCCTTATGTGATAGGTATGCAGACCAAGAATGAGCAGGTAGCTGAGGCAATTGAGGTTGCTAATACAGAGCTAAAGCAATTTATTGAGAAGGGGCCTAGTGAAGATGAGTTGGTGCAATCTCAGAAAAATATCACGGGTGGTTTTCCATTACGCACTGCGAGTAATGCGGATATTGTGAGCTATGTGGCTATGATTGGTTTCTATGGACTTCCGCTTGATTATCTTAATACATTTAGTCAGAAGATTGAGAGCCTTAAAACGATAGATATAAGTGCTGCATTTAAGCGTCGTGTCCATCCAGATTCGATGTTGACGATCATCGTGGGTAAGCAAGAAGATAAGACCAATGGCGAGAAGAAAGAAAGCAAAGAAACCGTCTCGATCCAGTAATCATTTTCGTATTATTGCGGGTACTTGGCGAGGACGGAAACTGTCTTTTCCCAATGCAGAAGGTTTAAGGCCAACGCCTGATCGTGTTCGAGAAACGGTGTTTAATTGGCTGCAAGGTAACTTATATCAAGCGCGTGTCTTGGATCTTTTTGCGGGGAGTGGTGCTTTAGGTCTGGAAGCCTTGTCACGAGGGGCTTCTGAGCTTGTAATGGTTGAGAAAGCCTCGCATGTGGCCTGCCAGCTTCAAGAAAATATAGCAATTTTACAGGCGAATGCTTCTGTTGTTAAAGATGATGCACTTACTTCTCTGAAGACCTTTTCTGCTCCTTTTGACGTGATCTTTTTAGACCCCCCTTATCGAAAAGATCTATTAGTCCCCGTACTTTCTCTGATTAAAGACGCTGATTTATTGACTGAACAGGGTTGTATCTATCTAGAACATGAGCAGGAGGTAAGCTTGGAATCTGCTTTTGAGGGCTTTCGTATTGTGAAATCTACAAAGGCGGGGCAAGTTCGCAGCTTTTTACTTGAGCATCATCATGGTGGATAGAGAGTGCGAGGATGTGATCTTAGTGCATGGCTTGCTCATGCGCCCGATCATGTTACGTCTATTGGGATATCGCTTAAGCCAGGCGGGGTATCGTGTCCATTACGCCCATGTTGCAACCCTTAGAAGAACCAGTCAAGAGAATGCGCAAAATCTGCATGTTTTGATTCAATCGCTGGATGCAGCGGTTGTGCACTTGGTGGCGCATAGTTTGGGAGGGTTGGTGTTAATGCATTTGTTTGAGCAATATGATGATATTCCACCGGGGAAAGTTGTGATGTTGGGTAGTCCTATCCAGGGAAGTCAGCTGGCGCAACACTTATTTCGATATCCTGTGTTTCATTCTTTATTGAAAAAAGGGATGCGAAGGGCTTTAAGCGGTAGCGAAATTCCAGTTTGGAATCAAAATAGAACATGGGGAATGATCGCGGGTAATAAAGCATTAGGGGTGGGGGTTTTTCTAGGCGGGCTGTCTGGCCAGAGTGATGGGACGGTTGCATTAAGTGAGACTCATCACGAGAAATTGAATGAACATGTGGTTGTAAAGGTTTCTCATCTTGCGATGCAGTTTTCTCATCTTGTGGCTCTGTATGTTATGAATTTCTTGAAAACAGGCTCATTTCATCACTAAAATCCCATTGGTCACTAATTACTCGCCTTTCGTTTCACTAAATTAAATCCAAAGACATTTTGTCAAGAAATTCTTAAATTTTGTTAAGGTTTTCTTCATTTATCTCCAAGCTTCGTATATATTCTCTCCCACAAACTTTAGAAAATAAGAATGGGCCAGGGGAGAATGGTGAGATTCTAATCTCTATTCTCGGGCAGAAGTGTTAATTAAAAGGTATTTATCTCTTTGTTTTTATGTGTTTATCCCAATATTGTGTCTGCATAATAATATAATCAGGCTTCGATATATTTCATTTTAATTAGGGCTACAAACAGGAGTGTTCTCATGCCTATGTATTCATCGATCAAGTCTCTACTTGTTCTTCTTTTTGCGTTTATTTTTTTAACCGCCTGTGGCGGCGGAGGTGGAAGTACAACGCCCACTTCCTCAGTAACCCCTGTCGCACCTAAGGTCACTATTGATGCGACAACTCAGTCGAATGTTTCAGTCGTGAACGGTGTTGTTACGGTTACTGCGTCTGAGTCGGGTGTTGGAGCTGGTAGATTGCTGGCAAGCTTTGATATTCCTGCTGGGGATAGTCCTGTTACTAGCGTGGTATTGGTTGATACAGCCAGCGGACGTGAAGACAATACTGCAAGCCGTTCAGCAGCAAGCTACTTTGACGCTGTTTTATCTGAGGATGGGAGCGTTATTGAGGTTCGTGTGAAGAGTGGTGAGGACGCGACTCCTCCTCCGGGCACTTATAAGGTAACACTTGTCGTAACCAATCAAACGGGTGGAGAGCAAAGCATTGAAACTGTCATTGTGGTTTCTGACGTTGCTGAACCTGTTATTGCGGCTAACCAGACATTTTCTGTTTCTGAAGCTGCCGCTTCAGATGCTGCAGTTGGCACTTTGACAATCACTAATGATGATAGTGCTGTTATTTCAAGTATCACGTTGACAGATACTGTTACTCAAGCAATTTCAACTGACTTCGCTTCAAACAACGAAGGTAAGATCACAGTATTATCAACTGCAAGTCTGGACTTTGAAACGACAACTTCATACACGTTAAGTGCTATTGCTACTAGTGATGGTGGTGCAAGTAATGCGGTTGAACTCACAATCACCATTACTGATGCTGCTGATGATGCTCCAGAAGTCACTGAAAAAGATTACAAAGTGCTTGCTGGTAGAGTCGCTGGAACCGTTATTGCCACCTTAGAATTTGATAGAGGTAGTTCTGATGTAACGTTCGAGCTTGGTGGTGCGGATGCAGGTAATTTCACTTTAGATAACAATGGTGTATTAACGCTTAATACAACTGCTACTGCGGGTGCAACTTATACCTTAACTGCTACGGCTACAAACTCCAATGGCTCTAGTGATGCGGCGGCTATTAATGTTGTTGTAATTGCAGCTCCTTCATACGCGGGTGAAACACCTACATTGATGGCAATTGGTGATTCTATTACGCAAGGTAAAGGTGGTAAGACCGAGGCCGTTGCCGCTGCTGATATCGCTACCGCACAAACGGATCTTGATGTTAAAACAGTTGCTGCAACAACAGCTGCAACAGCAGATACCAATGCGGGTGCTGCGGTTAATGCCTTAGGCGTTGATGCAGATACACCTGACTTCACCGCTGCAGCTGCTGCTGCCATAGCTGCTGAAACAAATGCTGCAGGTACAGCTGCTGAGACTGCAACAGCAACCGCAAAAGCTGCCATTGAGGCTGCGGCTGCAACGCCTGCTGATGTGGGTTTGCTGGCAACAGCCAGAGCAGATGCTGCGGCTGCTAAAACAGCAACAGAAGGTGTTTTAACTACTGCAAATACAGCGAAAGCAGATGCTGAAACTGCGTATACAAATGCAAAAACCGCAGATGTTCAACGTTTCTCATACCGTAAAGAATTAGGTGAGCTGAGAGATAATGATACGAATGTTTCGTTTACTTATATTGGTTCAGCGGAAGGCCCTAGAAATACCAGTGGCGCTTTCCTGTTTTCTGATAACAAGCACGAAGGTCACAGTGGGTTCAGAATCCGTCAGATATTTGATGTGGCTGCAGAGTATACTTGTACGCAGGAACGGTTTGATAATGGCGCCTGTAGCAACTTGAACGGTGCTATTACAGGTGGTCCACACCCGGATGCAGGAAATACGGAAGGAAAAAGTTATCTTCAGTATTCTCTTGAAGATCTCGGCAATGTGCCAGATGTCGCACTTGTAATGCTTGGAACAAACGATATGGCGTTCCGTACTGCTGAAGGTGATGCGGTAGCGATTGCAAAAGCGGATATGGAAGGGCTAATTGCAATGCTTCGTGAAAGCAATCCTGAGATGACTATTTTGCTTGGTAAGATCCCGCCAATGGATGATTTGTTTGGCTGGGGGGTAAATACTGCTTCTGTTGTGCCTTTCAATAATGAGCTTCAAGCAATTGTAAATGCTGATGCACATGCTACTTCTCAGTTGTATATTGTTGATCACTATACAGACTTCCAAGGTAGTGGAGTCGAAGTAGATCCAATTGCTGATACGCTTCATGTAGGTGATGGTGTTCATCCAAATATGGCGGGTGAGGCAGAAATTGCTGAAAACTGGTTGCAGGCTCTTCAACCTCTTTTCACTCCATAACCCAAAGGCTGATTTCTTAATAGCCTAGCAAGTCAAAGCCCTTCTGGTGTGTAGTATCTAGAAGGGCTTTTTTGTGGGCGCTCTTATTTCCGGGATTCTTCTTTTGCATTTTGTTTGATCCACTCTGCATAGCTTTGTGAGTCAGCAAATAAGCATTGCAAGATGCCAAGTCCATCGTTAGGTGTCGTTCCATCTTCAGTACGAATTCCAATAGGAATGAGGTTGATAATAGCCCCAGCCAGAGCAGCAAATGCAAATGACTTGATGGCAATGTCTAAGTAGTTGTCGGTAACAGTAAACATCTGCTCAGATCCTAAAACAGCCAGAATGCTGAAAAAGATAAGCAATTCTATGCCTGGACCAGCAAAATAAATAAGCGCGTTTTTTGTACGAACCCAATGTAAGGTTGTTGGTGATGTTTGCACGAAGCCTTCCAGAGGAATGACTCTTATTTCCATTGGCACCCCAAAAGCATGGGTGTTTAAAAGTCGAGGTCCGAAGCCAATGCTGATTCGTATAATTTTCCAGCCAGCTATTTTTGCCATAATGGCATGTCCAAACTCATGGATAAATAGTAGCGGTATCCATGAAACGAGAAATAATAAAACGCTCAGTTTGCGAGGAGAGAAATCAGTAAGAATTTCCATCGTCATCATAAATAAGAAAGCGGCGCTTAGTATGGCGATGATGATGACTTCAAAAGGTTTAAGTGGGTTCTTATCGTACTTACGTTGATCAAGATGCATATTTAGCCTTTGTTATTAGTCCGGGTTAGTATCCAGGCAACGATACCTCCTGCTAGACTGCCGAATAAATGGCCTTCCCATGAAACGCCTTTTTGCCAAGGTAGAACGCCTGTTAACATAGTACTTCCATAGAGTGCCACCACGATCAAACTGACGATAATGGGGAGAGTGCGCTTCTCCAGCATTCCAGAAACGACCAAAAAAACGCCAAGTCCAAAGACCAATAAGCTTGCTCCAATATGGATGGAGTTGCTTCGCCCAAATAGCCATAGTAGTGCTCCCCCAATGAGAGATATAAAGATAACGACTTTAATGCTATCGGCTCTTGAGCCTGCTAGTAGTGCAAGCAGGACTATTAAGGGTAGGGTGTTGCTGGTGATATGTTGCCAGTCTGCGTGTAGAAAAGGCATGGTGATAATGCCTAAGGTGCCACTAAGCTCACGGGGTGCTAGCCCTAAATTTTCGAGAGGTAAAAGTCGATCGGCAAAATAGATGAGCCAGATGGCGGCAATAAAGAGAGCAATGAGTTTTGCTTCTTCACGAATACGATGTGAATGGTTTGTCATAGAAGTTACTGTCTTTTAAATAGTACTTCTGATTGTAGATAGCTATGGTTTTTCTTGCTAGTTGAAATGTAAATGAGAGTGATGTTTTGATATTTCTATTTTAGACGTTATTGAGAAAGCAGGTGTAGGGAAATGGGGTTGAAACAAAAAAAGCCACCCCAGAAGGAATGGCTTTTTGCGAGACGTTGATTGTAGAAATTAACGTTTCGAGAACTGAGTCGCACGACGTGCTTTGTGAAGACCGACTTTCTTACGTTCCACTTTACGAGCGTCACGAGTAAGTAGACCTGCCTTTTTAAGTTCAGGGCGAAGAGTCTCGTCGAACTTAAGTAATGCTCTGGCGATACCAAGACGAATCGCACCAGCTTGTCCGCTATCGCCACCACCTTTTACAGTGATTTTGAAATCAAACTTTTCATTGTTGTCTGTAACATCCAATGGCTGCTTGAGAATCATGTGCGCAGTTTCACGACCAAAATATTCTTCTAATGAAAGCGCATTGATAGTCATATTGCCACTACCTTGCTTCATGAAAACGCGTGCTGTCGATGATTTACGACGACCTGTTCCGTAGTATTGTGTATCTGCCATGGTAATTACCTATATCTCAAGTAGCTGAGGTTGTTGAGCTTCATGCTTGTGCTCAGTACCCGCATAAACTTTTAATTTTCTATACATAGCGCGACCTAATGGGTTCTTAGGAAGCATGCCTTTCACTGCAATCTCGATGACGCGCTCTGGCTTTTTCTCGATCTGCTTTTCAAAGCTGATTGACTTCATGTTACCAATATAGCCAGTGTGCTTGTAGTAGATCTTATCTTTTGCTTTATTGCCAGTCACCTGAATCTTTTCTGCATTGATGATAACAATGTAATCACCAGTATCAACGTGCGGTGTGTAGATAGGCTTGTGTTTGCCACGTAAACGTGACGCAACTTCGGTAGCAAGACGACCAAGGGTTTTACCTTCGGCGTCAATCAAGAACCAATCGCGTTTTACTTCGTGTGCTTTAGCACTGAATGTTCCCATTTCGAGACTCCACTCATGTTAACAAACTCACCAGTCAGAATGAGCTTGTAGAATTTGTTAATCAAATTAAGGACGCCGAATTCTATTCGAAACAGCGCGATGACTCAAGGGAAATATCCACTTGAAGGAAAATAAGTTGGGTTCTATCCATCGGCCCTTGGTAAATGTCTAAACAATTGTCTGAAACACGAATTTGAGCCAAAAAAATGCGACCCATAAGGGTCGCAGAATAACCACCAAAGGAGGATGGAGGAGTATTTAAAAGAATAATCATTTAAATGATTAATATATAATAATACTCTAATATACTAATGTCAACTCCTCTCTAAATTTTTTCTGTTTTTCCGTTTGATGACGTGTGCATTCAGGCAGAAAAATTTGCCAAATACTATTTTTGGGAATATTATCCCAAAAATGAGTAAGAATTTCACAGCAGCTATTTATTTAATCATCAAGCCTCTCATCGGTTTGATGATTCGTAATGGTGTTGCGTTTGGTGATCTTCTTGCTTTGATCAAAAAGGCCTACATCGAAGAAGTAGAGCAGGAGTTATTAGCAACGAATCAAAAGACCACCACATCACGTATTGCCATCATTACCGGATTAACACGAAAAGATGTTGCGGCTTTGAGAAAGCAACACAGACCCGAAGTTGATCAGAAGGCTTCATATAATCGAGCAGCACGTGTGGTGAGCGCCTGGATCAGTGATCCTGACTTTTGTGAGTCTTTAGGACAGGGCAAAGTTTTAGATATGAATGAGGGATCGTTGAGCTTTGAAGAGCTTGTTGCTCGTCATAGTGGAGACATGCCTTATCGAGCCTTGTTAGATGAGTTAATTCGTACCAAGACAGTTGATGTCAGTGACGAAGGTAAAGTCACACTGCTTCAGTCTGCTTTGGTGGCATCTAAAGATGAAGATGAGAAATATGTCATGTTGGGTGAGGATGTTGCGCAACTCATCTCAAGCATAAAACACAATATTACGCAGACGGACGACAAACCACGTTACCAGCGCAAGGTGTGTTACGACCGTGTACCAAAAGAACATCTAGAAGAGTTTACAGAGCTGGCAAATCATGAAAACCAAATGCTGCTAATCAAACTCAATAACTGGTTGGCACAACATGATATGGATAAACAGCCTTTGTTAAAGAGTGAGCAACCGATGAAAGTAGGCGTTGGGGTGTATTACTTTGAAGAGCCATCCAGCGTGTCAGAGGAAAAAGGACAATGAAAATATTTAGAAAAAGACAAGAGGGTGAGTGTATGCGCTCATTCCCGAAATTCAATGGGAGAATGGTGGTTCCTTATCTGACAGTTGTTGCTCTAAGCGCCTCTTTGTTGGCTTGTGGTGGAGGTGGAACACAAATAGTCGATGGTGGAATTACTGGGTCAGGGATCACTATGGGGCGTATTACCAGTTTTGGTAGTATCTATGTGAATGGTATCAAGTTTGATGTCGATAATGCCTCGTTTAACCGAGATGGCATTGCATCATCAGGGCAGTCCGAATTTAGCATCGGAGAATTTATCGTTATTAATGGCAGCATTGACGCTTCAGGAACGACAGGCGTAGCAAGCAGTGTTCAATTCACGGATGCCTTGGAGGGCGCAGTAACGACAGCGAGTACGGATGGTTCGACCATTGAGATACTTGGGCAGTCAATTAAAACGGATCCGCTGACGGTTTTTTATGACTTTGCTGCATTAACAGATCTTACTGTAGGCAATATTGTAGAGGTATCAGGTGTTGCAGATGCAACGGGGGTGATTACGGCTACGAGTATTCGTCTTAAATCGGGAAGCTTTGTGGTTGGCATTTCCGAAAATGAGGTGAAAGGTCTTGTTTCAAATCTCAATGAAGCCAGCAAGACCTTCAGTGTTGGCAATATCACCGTGGAATATGGCAGTGCCAGTCTTGAGGATTTTGGTGCTCAAAACTTGGCGAATGGGCAATTCGTTGAGGCGAAAAGTAACACGAATCTGGTTGGAAACAATCTCATTGCAAGTGTCGTGGAACTAGAGGATGAATACCTTAGCCTTGGTGCAAATACCGAAGCAGAGATTGAAGGGTTTGTCACCAATTATACATCAGCGGCAAGTTTCGCAGTGAATGGAATCTCAGTAACGACAACATCGGCCACAAGCTATAAAAACGGCTCAGCAGCATCAATAGGTTTAAATGTATTCCTTGAAGTTGAGGGTGAAGTGAATGCTTCCGGTGTGTTAGTCGCAGAGGAGATTTCATTTGAAGATGCTGATTCGGGAGTTGAGTTGGAGGGTGCGATTCAAAGTGTTGATACCGTCAAGAACGAAGTTGAAATAGCGGGGCAGGTGGTGGTCATTGATGCCTCAACGATCATGATTGATGAACTGCGAGAACTCTCTCCTTTTACGATTAACGATCTAGTGGTTGGTGATCTCGTAGAAGTGAAAGGAACGGCATTGGCTAACGGAAAGATTCTGGCAACGAAATTTGAGAGAGAAGAAATTGATTGATTTTAAACAGGTATTTTTAGCCTGAAAGGTGGCTCGGTGCTGCAACACCGAGCCGGTAACTACTTACCTTTAGGTAAGCAAATTAGCACGTGGAGTATACCATGAAATATAAATACACCATTCCTGTAATGGTTTCGGCAGCAGTGATGCTGGCCGCTTGTGGTGGAGGTGGAAGTAGTACTTCTTCTCCTCCAGGCACGACAACAAGTAGTACATTCAAACTGCAGGGCACAGTACCTGGCACGCTTATTGAAGCATTTTGCGAAGACGGCTCGTACTATGCGGTCAATTCACAAGAAAATAACACAACTCAGCATCCCTTTAGTTTGGATATGCCTATTGATGTTTCTTGCCGAGTGGTAATGACAACGAATGAAAATGATCCGAATAATAAAGTGATCACCCCGATCCGCTTTGTGAATGCAGCAGGTGTGGGTAGCACGGCTATCAAAGCCAATAGCGATGTAGGTCTGGATTTCATCAATTTGGCCTTAGATCGCGCTGATATGTTGTCAGACACCAATCAGGATGGGGTTGAAGATTCTCCTAAAGAAGTCATTCTGGATGCTGAGACATCTCAAGTGCTTAGTGTTATTCCGACTGCCAATGATCCATTGGATGATGACAATGACGGCATTATCAATGTCTACGAAGATGACGATAACGACCAAATCAACAATCATGACGACGATGATGATGACGGTGACGGTCTTCTCGATATCTACGACAATGATCACGATAATGACGATATTTCTGATAATGACCTGGATGGTGATGGCATAACCAATGACCAAGATGTCGATGACGACAATGATGGTTTGCATGATTCAGAAGATAACGACGATGATAATGACGGTATTTCAGATTCAGAAGATTCGGATGATGATAATGATGGTACTGACGATGAGATGGATGACGATTATGATTCATCAGACGATAATAATACGGGTAATCCAACGACTCCGACGCCAACGAATCCCTCTACCACTTCAGCGCCAAGCGCAGGACGTTTATTAGCGGCACAGTGCGCACAATGTCATGGCACAGATGGTGTGTCCAAAACGGATATCGATAGTTTGGCTGGCGAAAGTCGCGCAGAAATCATCGAAGAAATGCAAGAGATGCAAAACGAAAGCAACAATGAAGTCATGCATCTTCAAGCAAAAGGCTATAACGCAGAACAGATTGGCTTAATTGCTGATTACTTCTCAAGCCTTCCCTATTCAGGAGGAGACGACTAATGAACCAGTTATCACGTAGACATTTTTTAAAATCACTAGGTGGCGTAGCTGCCTTGGCTTCTTTTCCTGCTATTTTGAGTGCAGCAACCGCAGGGCCTCGTGTTGTCGTTATCGGCGGTGGTTTTGCGGGAGCAACAGCCGCAAAGTATCTCAAACATTGGTCACCAAACCTTAATGTGACGTTGGTTGAGCCGAATGCACAGTATCAATCTCCGATTTTGAGTAACCTGATTGTGAATGGCCAAATTGGCATGGATACTATTACCTTTCAGTACAACACACTTGCACAGAAATATGGTGTGAATGTGGTACAGGATTGGGTGTCGGGTATTGATGGCGTTTCACAAAAAGTGACCCTGAACTCCGGTGCGACTTTGGATTACGATCGTTTGATTGTTGCGCCAGGTATAAACTTCAACCCTGTTGCTGGCCTCGATTTCAATAAAGTGCCTCATGCCTGGAAATCAGGTGATCAGGTGTTGTTGCTCAAGCAGCAATTGGATGCGATGCCAGCAGGCGGAACCTTTGTTATGACGATTCCGCCAGCCCCCTACCGTTGTCCTCCTGGGCCTTATGAGCGTGCGTGTGTCGTTGCGGATTATTTTAAAACCCATAAGCCTGGCTCAAAGGTTGTGGTACTCGATGCTAATGCAGACATTCTGGCCGAAAAGACAACTTTCTCACACGCTTTCAATGTCACCTATGCAGGCATTGTTGATTACCATACCGATGTTATGTTGGAGTCTGTTGACTCGGACAGAAAGATTGCCATCACAGATGCGGGTGATTTCCAAGCCGATGTATTGAATGTTATTCCTACGCAATCTGCGGGTACGATCATTACCTCAAGTGGTTTGGCTAATGATGCGTCAGGTCGGTGGGGGCAGGTTAACCCGCTAAGCTATGAATCAACAGCAACACCAAACATCCATATTATTGGTGATTCACAGGCAACAGGACAGCCTAAAGCAGGGCATATTGCGAACGCTGAGGCGAAGGTTTGTGCCGATGCGATTATTCGCTTGTTCAATGGTGATCAACCTTATGCTGAACCAATGACTAACTCAGCCTGTTATAGCCCGGTTTCTGTCAATACTGCGTCATGGGCAACCGTCGTTTATAAGTATGATGCAAATACGGGGGCTATGGCTGCTGTTCCGGGTTCAAGTGGTACAGCGCATGTATCTACCAATGAAAGTTATAACGATATGTTTGATTGGGCAAATAACCTCTTTGCCGATACTTTCGCTTAGTAGGTAAGCTTTTGGAGTCTCTTGGCACTTGCAAGCATGTTCCCCCTTTGCATTGTAAGATTCATTTGAATTTTGTTGAGAGACTCCCTTTTAAAAGCCCGAATTCTAGTCACCAGCGCACCTCCCTGAAGCTGCCAGCATCGTTACGCGTGAAAGAGCAGGTAGCGACACTGTGGTCTGTTGGTGTGGTTGGGAAAGCCATATACACGGGTAAGGGGTGTACAAAGTGAGTCATTCGAGGTTGTACTAAAGAGAGCTACTTTAGCTTTTGTGTGTTAGTTATTAGTTAAATATAATATCGATGGTTAATGTTAATAAACTGTAAATAGTCAAGGAAAACAATGGCTAACAATATTTCACGGTATAAGGAAATTAGACAGGTAGGAATAGAGCTGAATACCAAAATTTTTGAAACTATTGATAAAGCAGACATAAGAATAGCTGCAAGAGTTTTGGGTTTAGTAAAAGGTAAAAAAATAGTTATTGATAGCGAATCTGAAATGGATAGGTTTACCAACTTTGTTATAAATGATTATGTAAGCCAAGATGGAAAAAATTTAATAGAAAAGTATTTAGAAAGAAACTCAGATAGCCTTACTGAAGATGAGAAAACCCTTCTTGATGCCTTGTTAATTGCCAAACCATCGCTTTATAGAATTGTTGAAGTAGATAAACATAATTCATCTGTCAAGTTAACTGATATTATCAATAAAGACATTGAGCTAACCATTATTGATATTGGTTTTAGTCAATCAGTGATACTTGACTTTATATTGTATACAAGGGTGCTTTGTATCGATGATATCTACATGACGTCGGGTGCTGTAATGTTATTTGATGGTATTGATGAGAAGTATTTAATAGAGAAAAGTAAGCTGTACGCCAAGAAATCATTTGCAAGTAGCGATGCAACAAAGCGTGCTGCTGCATTTTTTAAACTATACAAGAAAGTTGG
>CACVAY010000053.1 GCA_902727985.1 uncultured Thiotrichaceae bacterium
TGAACGATGATGGCATCATCAAAGAAGTCGTCGATGCTGGCGAGGGAAAAGTCACAGTTCATTTTGAAGATGGCGAAAGCATCGAAGACGTTGATGCACTAGTGTGGGCTATCGGACGCTCACCCAACACACAAAACATTGGTCTAGAAAATACCGACATTGAAACAGTCCGCAACGGCATCATCGTTGTTGACGAAAAAGAACAAACAGCCGTTGAAGGTGTTTACGCTATTGGAGACATCATTGGCAAAGCGCCACTCACACCTGTTGCTATCGCCGCAGGGCGTCGCATGGGTGACCGTCTGTATGGAGGTAGACCCAAGCGCACAATGAATTATGAGGGCATTGCCACGGTAATGTTCACACACCCGCCAATTGGCACTGTTGGCCTGAGCGAAGAGAAAGCACGAGACATGTATGGCGATGCCGTCGAAGTTTACAGCACAGAGTTTGTACCCATGTATCACCAGCTAACGAGCCATAAGGTAAAAACGGCGATGAAGTTAGTCGTCCTTGGTGAAGAAGAAAAGATTGTTGGCTGTCACATTATAGGAACAGGTGCTGATGAAATGTTGCAAGGTTTCGCTGTCGCCATTCGTATGGGCGCCACTAAAGCAGACTTTGATGACACGGTTGCGATTCACCCTGTGAGCGCAGAAGAATTAGTCACTATGAAGTAAATTCACCTCTCTATTTTTGGGGTCGGGTTAATCACCCTGCCCCTTGAACAGAAGCCTCCTAGCGCCTATATTCTTAGTATGGACGGGGAGTGCTTGAAGCAAATCACATGCCAATCTAACTCCCCCTAATCAGGTAAGACTGGGAGTTATATCATGAAAAATACTCGCCATCTTGGCAAATTCAGTAGCACTGATTCACATCAGCACTACTCAGGAAGGTAATCATTAGTCCAGGAAGGACAGAATCTCTGTTTCAATATCAGCTTTATTAATAACGGCCTGTTGTGCAATTGGCTTATCGAATAGTTCTTTAATCATCGAGGGGATTTCTACTTTTGCCTCAGTAGCAATCGCATCTAAAGCTTCTTTATCTGTTGTACCCTGTTCACCCGTTAATGCATTGGCAATGATTGGAGAGAACTTAGTCCATTCGGCAGTTGAATAAACAATCGTCTTCAATGGTTTATCACGACAAGTCTCATAAGCCTTGAAACACGTAGCAGTGTGAGGATCCATCAAGTATCCACCAGCAAAGGTATCTTTGATGTAAGCCGTACCTTCTTCGTCAGTACAGAAATCGGCAACAAACACATTTTGCAGCTTACTCAACTCTTCAGTAGTTAATTCATAGCTCTTTTCCGTATCCAATGAATGCATTAATTCACGGGTACGCTCTGCACCAAACATGTCGTGAAGAATACGCTCTATATTTGATGACTTAAGAATATCCATCGCCGGAGAAGTCGTTGCAATCAACTGTGACTTGCGAAGATCATACTTGCCCGTTGTGAATAGCTCAGTCAGAATATTATTAGTATTTGATGCAATCAGGATCTTCTCAACAGGCAAGCCCATCTTCATCGCATAATATCCGCCAAGCGCATTACCGAAATTGCCGCTTGGAACATCCAGGTAAACCTTCTCACCCAACTCAATCGCACCTTGGCGAACCAACTGTAAATAACCATGGATATGGTAAACCAATTGGAAAATAATACGGCCAAAGTTCACCGAGTTAGCAGCGGAAACATCAATATGCTTCTCTTTCAACTTCGCCTTGAACGTATCAGAACTCAACAGCATTTTTAGTGCCGACTGTGCATCATCGAAGTTACCGTGAATACCAATAACTTTTAGATTATCTGCATCTTCCGTCACCATCTGTAGACGTTGCACATCTGACGTGCCACCATCTGGATACATGCAAGCAACCATGACATTTTCACGATTCTTGAAAGTTTCCAAAGCGGCAGGTCCTGTGTCGCCACTCGTTGCGGTCAGAATAAGATAGTTTTCTTTACGCTTTTGCGCACTCGCAGAAAGAATCACACCAAAAGGCTGTAACGCCATATCTTTAAAGGCTCGCGTCGGGCCGTGATACAACTCACTGACATAAAGATCATCTTTTACCTTCACCAAAGGCACAGGGTCTTTTGGATCATCAAACTCATCATACAAAGCCAATGCTTCGTCAATCACTGCAGGATCGATATCCACTTCAAACGCATTCAAAATATCTTTTGCCAATGCTTTATAGTCAGAGTCGACATGATTCTTCAGGAAGTCTACGCCCAAATCAGGCAACTCTGCAGGTACGAAAATACCGCCAAAAGATGTCATTGGCGCAAGAATAGCTTCAGAGAAGCTAGCGTCTACTGGAAATTGCCCATCATTCCCGCGTGATTCGATAAATTTCATGGTTTGATAACCCGTCAATAAAATATGCGGCGATTATATACCGATCATGGAGCCGACTCCACCATCTGCGAATTGCAGTATTCCCCAAAGTTAGATTCTCAAAAAACCTATCTAAGCTTATTTACTTTTAAATAATTGACTTTTTATGTTACTTTTTCTCACAACCTGTCGATTCTACCCCCCCGAATGACAGGTGCAAACGGGCTGATATGACATTCCACACCACTATGCTTCTTCGACGAGAATATGGCTGAATACTTATTTTTCTACGCACACTCGTTCTGTATTGAAAGAGCAAATACCCATGCCCTGACTTCGCACATTACAACCGAACGACCTGAGCACCAGTATGAAACAAAGCACGTCATTAGTACTAAGCATCGTCATTTACCTCCTATCAACGTTACCGAGCCATGCCCTCACTCAACTATCGGGTGACTTAGAGAGCTACTTAACGACGATTGATTATGGGAATGCTAGTGAAAATACCTGGGTAAAACCAAGTGGCCAACAATTGCTTGATTTCGAGACAATGTTCCTTGAGTTCAATGCTGGAAATTATGATGCAGCTCATCAAAATGCCTCCACACTTGGCTATGAAGTTATTGAATTTACCGACAATGATACAAGCGATGCACATTACATTTTAAAAGAAATAAATACGCCTTCTCAATCAGCGTTTATGGGGGGCGGAACCTATGTACAACTCCCCACAGGAAGAAATGCTGTACTGCAAGTCCCTCACCCCTCCTTCGATTCTAATACAGCCCAACAAGGTATAGAGACATACCTAAAAGTACGACCACGCCTATTGATGCTAGCTGGTACGCATCGTAATGATAGCACCAGCAGAAGTTACTGCACGAATGCTAGCTACCAAGCCAGTGATGTTGCCCATCAAACACAATCTTATTTTTATATTGCCCATACCGTAATGTCGAGTGAGGACACTAGCACCCTTTTTTTCCAACTTCATGGCTTTGGGGCCTCAAGCCTGACAACTCTGCAAACTCAATGCAATAGCAGCAACAGTAAACTCATCAATATGAGTGAAGGTCTCAATTACGCCACGCCTGAATCTGAAAGGAGCTTATTACACATATTCCGTAGGAAGGTCGAAGCAGGAGGAAAAATTGAAGCCTGTGTTTTTGGTAATGACACAACTAGCCTTGGTGGAACGTGGAATGTAGAAGGGCGCTATACCAATCATTCTCATTCCAGCTGTTACAACGATGCCACCATATCTACAAAACGTTTTATCCATCTTGAGCAAAGTGCAGATGTAAGATCAAATCATCGTGATGATATCGCAAATTACATTGATCAAACACTGACTGAGTATTTTTCACAAACCGCTAACCCTTTCCATTCAAACACGCTACTTGGCATTTACCACGGAAACCAAGGCTGGTTTATAGATGACATTACCGCATTGGAAGCTTGGCAAGAAAAGAAAAACGCCGTCATCACCTTATTCGCCAACTTTAACCCCGATCAACAGAACAATGTTTTCACTCATCAACTCCCAAATCTATGGAATAACGGCAATATTCCGCTCATTTCCTGGGAACCTTACCTACAAGCCACCGGCACGCCTGATTCCATTGAAAGAGACATTGTTAATGGTGATCATGACATCTATCTCAATAGCTGGATCAGCGATCTGAAGATCTTCTTGAGTGGCCCAGATAGCACCTTTAATACAGCGGATGACCGACGAATCTATCTACGTTTAGCACATGAGATGAACGGTAACTGGTACCCATGGTCTGCAGTTAATGCCGATGAATCCCCTCAAGATTACATTGCTATGTGGCGACACATTCACGACATATTCACAGGTATGGACATCGGCAAAAACCATGTGCAATGGATCTGGTCAACCAGTGCAACTGATCATAACGCCTATCCTCGCATGGTTGAGCATTATTACCCAGGCGATGAATATGTCGATTGGCTAGGGGTGGATGGCTATGGCAGAAAAACCTCTGATACCAACAGCAGTGTTCGCATGCCTGCTCGCGTCTTTGGCAATATCATACCAAGACTTCGCCTCATCTCAAAAAAACCCATTTCCATCAATGAAACAGGAGCATACAGCGCTGCGGGCACACTGATTGGTGAGAAAACGGTATGGCTGGAAAAGTTCTTTGCCTATGTGAAAGAGCACAATATCCAGCTCATCTCATGGTTCAATAAAGATCTGGAAAAAGACTGGGCTATTTTTGATGGCCTTTATGGTGACACAACATCAACAGCTGGCGAAACTGTCTATTCAGCATATAAGACTGGTGTTCAATCTAATTGGATCAAGAGTTCAGACATATCAAACCCCCGTTTACTTGACCAAATCACCTTTGAGGGAACGCCTAATATTGCTCGACAACACGGCGTTGCTACTCAAGGGAGTAATTACGGCAGTTCAGTGGCTTCCTTGGCCATTGATGGTGATGAAAACACTACCAATCATACTGGGTGTAATGCTGATAATAATTGGTGGCAAGTTAGCCTACCGGAAACCTCGATGATTTCCCGTATTGTGGTAAAAAACCGAAGTAGTTGGCGGTCACGGTTGAATGGATCAGATGTTTACATCACTGATACCGCTTATTCTGCGCCACTCAATGAAGCTGATAAGGTTTACACGCTTGATAGTAGTGATACCCAAGAAATTACGTTACCTGCAGCAAAATCTGGTGCCTATGTTATCGTAAAAGCTGCTGGTGATAATTGTCTTCATATGCGGGAGTTAGAAGTTTATGGCGAAGTTCCCCTCGCTCCCAAATTCAATACTCACGAAACCAGCCACCTTATTGCACAAACAAAGCCTCTCAACTCAATTGTTGCAACCTTAACAGCAATCGATTTACAAAATGATACCTTAAGCTACAGCATTGTTGGCAACGTTCCTTTTGCAGTAGATTCACAAGGCAACGTAACCGTTAGTGGTGCGTTGAGTATTGGTGATATACATACCTTTGATGTCATCGTCAGTGATGGAACGAATACAGCATCGTCTGCACTAACAATCACCATCAAAGCGAGTACTGCTCCAGAGTTTTCAGGGGGCGAAGGACATTATGCGGTAGCAGAAAATGCAGCGACTAACACCTCTGTCGGGTTTGTAAAAGCAACTGATGTTGATCTTGATCTCTTAACATATAGCATTGTAGAAACGGGAACGCCTTTTCAAATAGATGCCTCATCTGGGGAAATTACCGTAAGTGAAAGCATAGATCGAAACGCAGGTATACAACAAACTATTACTATTGCAGTCACCGATCAGGCAACCTCTATTGAACAACAACAAACGATATTTATTATCCCCACAGCCAATGCCAATACGACAGGCATTCTTCTAGAACATTGGACAAGCATTAGTGGCAATTCCGTTAGTGATTTAACCTCTATTGCCAATTACCCAGCAAACCCCACGCAAACAAGCATACTGACAAGTTTTGAAGCACCTAGTCAGGATTATGGCAGTTATGGGCAACGCGTTAGTGGCTATCTGACCGTCGCAGAATCCGCAGAATATACCTTCTGGATTGCCTCAGATGATGAAAGCGAATTACGTTTATCAACCGACACTTCGCCCGCCAATATGGGAGAGCCCATTGCTTCCGTTGATGGCTGGACAAGCTCTCAGCAATGGACAAAATATACTTCACAAAAGAGCGAACCCATCACATTAATTGCGGGGCGTTTGTATTATATCGAAGCCTTACACAAGGAAGGCAGTGGTGGGGATCATATCGCTGTAGCACTACAAAAAACGGGGGATATATCCCAAACCCTAATCAGTGGTGCTCAGGTCATTCCCCCTTATGTGGTTGACGGCATTGCACCAACAACGCCTACAGGTTTGGGTACAGATTCTGTCAGCTCAAGTAACGTTGAAATGGTATGGAGCGCTGCAAGTGATGCCATAGGCGTTGTGAGCTATAAAATCTATCGTGATGGTGTTTTAATTGCCACTCTCGCTGGAAGTGTTCTGCACTATACTGACAATAGCGTTTCCGCAAACACCAC
>CACVAY010000054.1:0-4997 GCA_902727985.1 uncultured Thiotrichaceae bacterium
GAGCATAGCCACTAACACTAAGGCGATAGCCAGTGCCCCTCATAGAAACGCTCAATCCTATTACTTCGAGACCAACGGAAAAGGTATAACCAATCATTATCGATCAAGTCCTTGACTACTTGATGTTCTTCGGCAATTTGTTCGATCATATTCCTCGGAGCAGTCACATAAACACTCAACCGGAGCGGTTCATGTACCCAGTTCTCGCCATCATGGATAGACTGCATCGGTAAACCTATCCGTAAATCCCCACCATTACCTTCAAAAACACCAATGCTACCATCAACAACATTATGGAGAATTTTATTGCCACTTCCATAAACATGGTTATCACAGGTTGACGCGTAATATTGGAGATTAATCCAGTTAGCAACCACCATGGGTGCCGTCATAATTTGCACCAGCAAGTCACCGTTCTTGTCTTTATCACAATCGTAATCATGCAAAAATGCGCGACCGTTTAGATTCAAACCTCGTGTTCGATCTCTCGGTGCAATAATGAATGATGCATTCCCAGCTAGCCCCCACTCTGGTCGGACTTGTGACCAGTCCTTAGCACGATAGCGATAGGCCTTGTCTAATGCCGTAGCATCAAGATGCTGCAATCCAAATTTAACCGCTCGTTCTTTTTGTGCTTGCTGGGTTGCCGCCTTGAAGTAGTCCTTTGTTTGCTGATTGATTTCTGCATTGTAAAAAGTAAACTCATCAGTCGTCGTATTGTGCATAGCAGCGATGAACTGAGTGCTATCAGCTGTTGCGATGCCTGATTTGATCAGACCTGCTCTGACCTCTGCATCATTAAGCAGAAAGGCTAATACTCGCACATTGACCTCACCTGTTTGGCCGCCACAAGCGCCGCAATCATAGGCTGCCGCATGGGGGTTGTTACAGCTAGTACTGCCATGCCCAACCAGATAAACCTGCTCGGCTTGGGTATTATCCAATTCCATGCCTTTAAGAATTGCAGCTGCCAGCTGAACCTTTTTCTCGAGTGAAAGTGGCTCATCCTGCTCCGTTAATTCGAACTCATCGCCCAAAGGCAAATCATCATTCACCGGATGGTGAGCATTTTTTGGAAACAATGAGTTTTGCAGCATTTTAAACGCATACTTCAAACCCGTTGCTTCAACCATAGTAAACGTTGCAGGTGGTGTGTAACCCCATTCTATCCAGCGAGCTTGTTCATTCAGTTTCACGGCTATTTGCTTGTGCTCTTTTTCAGAGACCTTTGGCTTAACGGTGATCGCTGGCTTTAATAGCCCTGGCAACTGAGGCCGTTTAACATCTGCCCCAATAGGCGAATATTCAACAGGCAAACCAAAGAAACCTGCGAAGCCAATCGTTTGAATATCGCCAGATTGCGCTTCTAGCGCCCTGCGGATCACCTCTGAACGAACATCAATACAAAAAGCCGCTTCAATACGCGGACTCTTTTCCGATGATTCGTCACACTCAGATGTTTTTAATTGTTCATGCAGGCTCGTTTGATAAGCAATCTCTGCGGCGCGTTGCCAGATCCAAGCCTTTGCCTGTTCCTGTTTATGGGTATCTAATAATGTCCCCTCAGAATAAAATTGCTGCCGCCACATGATCTTCATTTCATTAAACATTGAGCGATCTGTATCTTTCTGGTGGCACCACAACACCCATTCCCAGGCGACACGAATTGCCAGAATATTTCTCACCAAAAGATTTTCATGTCCACGTAAGTTATCCTGCCAACGCAAATAGGCAACCCAAGATGCCCAGCCATTTACGTCCAGTAATAAAGCATGAGCATAATCAGCAATATCCTTCTCCTCTACCCCCAAGCCTTCAAAGGCTAACGACAGTAGTTCTTCTGGCCTTTCTGGCAAATGCTCGAATTGTTCCGTCAAACCATCTTCTGCCATAAGGATTTCAATACCTCTGTCATGCCGAGCTGAATCTAACCAGCTTCGATACATGCCCTTATACCCCTCTGCATAGCATTTCACGTCTGGCTTGATACGGAAAAAGTCCGCACAAAACTGACTGATCTGTTGAGTGATTTCATCCCGCCAAGCCATTTTGTGTTTACGATCCCGTCCACTATCAACAAAATCGCTGATGTTATGCCAATGGCAGTATTTGTCATCTTCAATCAAGTAATGCTCTAGGGTACTCACACTCCACTCGCTGTCAGCCTCGTCCAGCGCCTGTTGCAAATGCTCAGGAAAAATACTCTCCATCCAAGTTTGCTGGAAATAACTTTTTGGCATCAAACAATGGGTCTGGCTAAGTGCCGCAACTTTCGCTGACACATCCGCAAACTTTTCCTGACGCATCTCCCACCAGGGGTTAACCGCGATCATTTCATCTAATGGCCACGTTGGAGCAATTCGACCACATGCCTCAAACACCTGTTCTTTTTGTGTATCCGTTAAACGCTTCACCTTTTGTAGGTCGGCTTCATGAACTGAACTCGCAAGCATTACAACATCTCCCCTTTTGCTATTTTCAATTGTTTAGGCTTATGGCGTTCTGGCAGTTTCGTTGGATGCAGACGCATACTTAAACGGGTAATCGACTCATCCAGATAAAACCCTGCATAAAAAGAACGCCAAATCGGCACAACACGAGGATGATGTTTGTAATAGCGCAAAGCGATATAGCCAAACAGGAAGAAAATAAACAACATCACCATCCACAAATCTCCTGCCAGACCCACCTGATTATGCATTTGTGGCAAGATAAAGCTGGCACCGATTTTTTGTAAGGTGTACGCCACTAAGACCACCAATGCGAATGAAAACATCGTCATGAAGGTCGCCCGTCCCGTCCGGCTTTTTCGCTCAGCAATCAATAACATTAACGCAATACCCAGCAATACCCATGGACTATAGATCACATCATGCGCCGCATGCTCGACAAAGGCGCTTGTCGTCATTTTGAAGAGTATCGCCATGATCGTCACCATCACAGCGGCTAAAAGCGCTGCCACGAGAAAGTCAAGCAACGACGGAGGAGCACGCTTGGCAAAGCGTTTTTTCATGCGTGTTTCAACTTCAGACCCCGAGTTCAGGAAGGCATAGGCTTTGTAGCATGAATGCGCAATCAAATGTAACAAGGCAAGTTCAAACAAGCCCAAGGCACACTCAACTAGCATCAAACCCATTTGCGACATGGTCGACCAGGCAAGCCGGACTTTCACAGAAGCACGTGTCATCATTACCAATGCAGCCAATACCGTGGTGATGCCTCCTACAAATAACAACAAAGCCTGCGCAGGCGCTGAAAGCATAATCAATGGCGCAAAAATAATCAGCAAGTAACCACCCAAGTTAATAATGCCAGCATGTAACAAGGCAGAAACGGGGGTTGGCGCTTCTACCACCTGAATCAACCAGCCATGCAAAGGAAGTTGCGCGCATTTGATCAAAGCCGCAACTGAAATAGTAATGGCTGCAATTTGCCCGTAAACTGTTAACTCACTTTGCGTGGATAGTTGCCTCACCACATCACTGATGAGCCAAGTCTCATGTTCGAGATATAAACAGATAATGCCCACCAACAAAAACGCCTCGGCTATATGGGCAAAAATATATTTTTTATACGCTGCCAGGGCTGCACGTTGTCGTTCAGGATAGAAATTGAGTAACTGATGCAAGGATGTGCTAATCGCAATCCAGGCAGCCATAAAGACCAACATATGATTACTCACCACCACCAATGTTACGGTGCTAAGCGTAATCAATAACCAGCGTAGATAACGTCGTTCATCTTCAGGGTTGCCACTCATATAGGAGCGCGAATAACGGATATTGATAAAGGCAATGAAGCTAATAAGACAAAGCATCACCAGGCTGATAGGAGAATGAGTGGCCCACGTCACGCCCTCTCCAATTTTATGAATCCCCAGAATGCCCTGAATACCGATCACAAAACTGATCAGTAGCGCGAGTAAGCTGATAGACATCGCCAAATTCCAATGCGCGCGTTTTTCGTTGGTCCATGACGTGACAAAAAATAATGCTGGAATACTCAGCAAAATCATGGATTGAATGATGGTTATACTCATCCCAGAGTTCCCCTTCTTAAAGTCTGTGTTCTGTATTAATCTGATAAGGTTTTTAGCGTTGCAAGCATAGCAGAATTGCTAAAACATGTAGATACTCATAATTTTAATTATTAATATCAATAAGATACTGGTATATTTACCATTCAAATACTATTTATTGATTTTATAGATATGCTATTTAACACGTAGTATGTGCCCAACGAAGTCCACAGGAAACGTGACTTTAGCAAACGTGGAAGCATCAGTTCTTGATCAGAGCTTCTTTAGCTTCGATGTAAGCCCAATAATCACCTTTTTTCCCAGAACGCTGTATTTTTCTTACTGTAACCTTCGTATTCATGTTCAGTTGCCTAATGATCCTTCCCAGTTTTCCTTTTACTGGTAAAGCATCACGAAGATGAAGTGTTGATACAACTTGGTAGCGTTTATTCGGTATGGGGATCTGATTATCAGCATGCATCAATGTTCGGTTTTCCCATTTTTCTGCGCTAAAACGCCCCAGATAAACCCAACCTTCCAAAGGAAGCTTTTCCGGAGTGTCTATCACTTCCATTTGATCAATGGAATCCTTATGATTAGGCAGTTTTTGTGGAATAAGAACGATAGCTTGGGCGTTTGCTTCTTCATCTTCGCTCACCTTGACCTCAGCATTTAACGGCTTGGTATTAACGGAGCTCTCAGAAGAATTCATCAGAACTTCACTGCTGTTTACTTTTTCTTTATTTTCCAGATAGTGCAAATAATCGACTACCGCATTCATGACTTCAATATCGGAAGGAGTGGAAACCTCCTCTATATTGGCTTTTGTATCAACGGTGTCTTCAGCAGCAAAGAGAGAATCAGCAAAAAGCAAACTGCTATTACTCACCAAAAACGCAATAATCATCAGGAGCCTTCTATGCTGTTTGAATTGTCTTAAAAGTATATTCATAGTTGTTCGTGTCACACAGCAAATTGC
>CACVAY010000054.1:5097-6381 GCA_902727985.1 uncultured Thiotrichaceae bacterium
TGTCAATACAAAGAAAATTAGCCCAAGGTTTTTCATCATTGTTCTGCTTGAGCCAACTTTTCTTTACGAAATACTTTTACAGCAGCCATGCGCCTTTGATGCAGTTGTTGCTTAACCTGCATCCCCGTAAAACCGTCAGCAATAATAGCTTTTACATCAACATCACGACACACATCAGCTAGCTCTTGATAGAACTGCCGTTGAGGATAGTCTCGTTCTTCATAACCCGTCCGGCCTCTGCTATCCGCCTCGCATGTAAGCAATATTTGCTCGAAACGCTCTGGCTTTCGGTAAATATCACACGCATTCACGACTTCGATTAATTTCTTGGGGGTTAACTCATAGGCTTGATGAATATGCGTATGATATTTGGCATTGAGTTTGGCTAAATCACAGTAACGCTTTGGTACTTTAAAGCGAGAACACACATCACCTAACAACTCATAGCCTCGTATTTCATGCCCGTAGTGATGCGGTAAAATGTCCTTATCCGTTGTTCCCTTTCCTAGATCATGTGTTAAAGCCGCAAAACGGATTTCTTTGTCTTTGCTTAGCAAACAAGCTTGCTCCAACACCATCATGGTATGTACACCAGTATCGATTTCAGGGTGATGCACTTCAGGTTGAGGAACTCCCCAGAGACGATCAACTTCTGGATACAGCACTTTCAAGGCACCGCATTCACGCAACACTTCAAAGAATACTTCGGGATGATCTTCTCCTAATGCTGATTCCGTCTCTTGCCAAACACGCTCCGCTACCAAAGCATCGACTTCCCCTGCTTCAACCATTGAGCGCATTAGCTGCATGGTTTCTTCAGCAATCGTAAAACCCAGCTCATGGTATCGCGCAGCAAAACGCGCCACCCGCAAAACACGCACAGGATCTTCTGCAAAAGCGGATGAAACATGCCGCAATATACGATTCTCAATATCAGCCTGTCCCTTATACGGGTCAATAATATTTCCGTCGCTATCTTCAGCAAGCGCATTAATCGTTAAATCACGCCGTTGTAAATCATCTTCCAAGGTCACTTCCACCGAAGCATTGAAAGAAAAACCGTGATAGCCCTTGCTGGTTTTACGTTCGGTACGTGCCAAAGCATATTCTTCCGATGTTTTCGGATGTAAAAAAACAGGAAAATCTTTACCAACAGGACGAAAACCCTGCTCAACCATTTCTTCTGGTGTAGCGCCAGTCACAACCCAATCACTATCTTTGGCAGGATGTCCCAATAAGCGATCACGAACGGCACCACCCACTAAATATATTTGTTGCATAAGC
>CACVAY010000055.1 GCA_902727985.1 uncultured Thiotrichaceae bacterium
TAGCACACATCCGCTAGATGCTGAACGCATCCAACACTTATCCGACATTGCCAAGAAGAATAACTGGGAGCCAGATGCTGACAACATCCAAGCCTTTCCCGATGGTTATGCTAACTGGCTAAAATAATCTTTTTCTATAGACGTATATCTACACAGAAACATTTATTTAGAGCTTTTCTTTTCTTCACCGTTTTTAGCGACTATCTTTTCATCAGACTCAGCATCATTTTCCTCAGCAGCCTCCTCTTCAGCTTCTTCATGTGCAAACTGCTCATCCGTCATAATGTCATCGACAAGGTTTGCCAAACCTGCATTGAAATGAGTAACTTCGTCTACTATAGAGTCTGATTGCTCTTCAATCTTTGCTTCAGTTGTTTCATCGACCACATCAGCGTTCTTAGAATCTTCTACCTCAACAGAAGAAACCACTTCTTCCTGAGAAACTTCAGCTTCTTTTTCAGCAAAAACAGGCGTATTCAACGCAGCCAAAAACATGCCTACAGACAAAAAATGTAATACTTTCATAGAATAAAACCTTGGGGTAATGGGGTGGTCGTTAAATTATATTGCAGAATTATGGATAGATAGATTCTCAAATGATTCACCTTGATAAAGCTCAAAGGAAAATCATTGGGAAAGTCTCATTCGTGAAATGGCAAATAGCTTGCTATGCATACAAGGCAAGAGCCCAAAACGAATATATCTTGGTATATACAAACGCTGACAAAGCAATTAGCCAAAAAACTGTGACGAACATCTGTGAATTCTGATTTACTAATATTAAGTTTGTTCAGGCTAAATTTCAAACAATATGGATAAAATACTGTGTGAAAAATAATCATTTCTGTCAGTTACTGATATTGCCAATCATCTTTCATTTAAAACCAACCATCTAAACGGTGATATCTCAAGTTTACCAACGCTTTTATATTGACAGGATCACTCATTAAAAATGCTTGCTAGAGGGTAATCTGTGAAAACTGATAATAAAGAACAATCCAATGTTCAATACTTACCAAATATTGAGGAACGACGAAAACGAATGAAGGCTAACCAACAGCATGAAGCCTCTCAACATTTCACATTAGCTCCTGATGCCTATCAGTCACTCACAAATCTTATCCAGCAACTCGTCGATCAGCTCAGCACTATTATTAAAGAAACCCCTGCCCTTAATGGCTCTCAAAGAAATGCAACCATCACTGGGGGTACACTGACATCTGATAATAAGAACACTGAACTATGCACTGAATTTGAAGCAAATAAGCAAAAATGGCAAAATAGCAGACCTCACAACTACGCTTATACGCTTGAGCGCTCTGGCTTCCTCAACTCTGAAGCTCGAAAACCCATTGACATAACCGTCAATCATGACACGATTACCAGTAGCCAATTTTCAGATGGTTCAACAGGTTCAGTACCAGACTTCAATCAACTAACAATTGATGATTTATTGGCAACGATAGAAAAGGCACTTAGCTCAAGAACAACAGAAGCACAGATTGAATACGACCCACAATTTGGCTACCCAACCTCAATTTTTATTCATCAGGGTCATCTCGTCGCTGATAAAGAAGTTTCCCTATCAGCAAGCCACCTCAAAAACCTGGACAACCCTTTAATTTCCCCCCCTATTGTTGATGATGGAACAAGTAGACAACGAGTTTCAGGTGGTGGCGTCAACATTGGAGGAGCAAACATCCCTGATAGTAAAAGCGTAGATATCCATGGCCAACAATATTTCGTTGGTTTTCTCAAAACTCAACTGGATGCTTTTGCCGACAGTTTCAAGCCAGACATTGTTGATGCTGCTTTTGGCATTTACCCATGGGGAACCAGCAATAGCATCGCGGCAGGTACCGCTTTTCAGGCATTCATTAACAATAATTTCCCAAATGGCCAGCCAACATAAGCTGGAGCTATCAAGTAAAAATCGTTAACACACCTGTATAGCCATAGAGCTTGTCATGATGAATTTCCCCGTTGGCAAAAAAACCTGTCAGCGGGAAATCACCTAACGCTTCATGAATCATCTTAATCTCTTCGGAGTGCTCACCAAATTGCTCACGACCTCTCCCTAAACAAGACACATACAGTCCACCTTTGATAGGCTTGTTAATTCGTTTTTTAAGAGATTCCAGCATTTGTTGCATATCATCAATGGCCGTTTGCGGGTTTCGCTCACAGAAAATGATTTCAGCCTCATCCTGTAAATAGTCATTGATAGCGAAAAGCTGACGTTCAACATCAACTCCCACCAAATTTCTCACTACATAGTCATTGCGATCACTGCCGGGAATACATATGCCAACAAACACCTCTTCAAATGTTTCTTCCAACGCTTCTTTTGAAGCAAGCCCAAAATCTCGCAATAGCACATCCAGTGCAGGCTCATGATCGAGTGTAAAAGCCACATTTTGTTGAAAACGGGTAACTACATGCTTATCACCCACCGGACTACAGCCTTGGCTTAAAGTCGTTTGCACCATGATATTCTCTGAAAATAGCGCACCAGAAATACCACCTGAATAAAGATCACCCGCAACTTGAAACTGATCGTGTTGAGATGAGGTTAATCCTCCCACCAAAAAACCATGTTCTAACGACGCATGTAGATGTGCCACAAGCTCTTGTGTCGACTCATGTAAAGGATCACCATGAACAATACCAAAGTGCGTGACGAAATCACGTGGCGTGGTAATACTCTCGGCGACCTGATGACTATCAGTAATCAGCGGCAGCATTGAGAATTCTTGGATGTCAAAATCTGCCAGCAAGATACTAACAGCAGGTGAATCATAATATTCTTTACCCGAAGAAATAACCCCTAAACCCAACGTACCCAACCAATGCTTGATACCCGTAACCGCCTTGCATTGGCGCAATAATTCAGGATATTCCACAGACATGGCATCAGTGGCGTATATAAAACCAAAGTTTGCTGATTTGGGTGCAGACTCTAGTTGCGCCAAGGTATCGGCGATAACAGCCTGCGCATTTCGTTGCTGACTGCATACACTATAAAACTTATCCATATCGCCAGTTTTCCCCATTGCAACATCTAAAATGAAGATTGTAATTCCACACACAAAGAATCACTAGAAACCACAGATTCCTCATTTCACAAACTTAGTCAGTCCCTAAAGCTATGGCTATCGACGGAAACAAAACGATCCTGCCGCAAACCCTTACTTGCTGGTTCTTCAGCAACCCGCCAATCATAAGCTACCAGCTGCCCACCAACACACGCCGAATAATCCATGCAAGCAAGATTCGACGTTAAGTGCCCAGGGTTACCATTAAACCAATAATGTCCAAAAAAAACGGGAGGACTATCTTCAGCATAATAAAGATCATCCAAATAGCCTTCAGGCAAGGGCATACCTCTTGCTTGCCTCACATCTGATTCACGCGTTAGTAACTCATCCCATGATTGATACTCATTACGCCACCATTGCACCCGCACATTCTTATGCACATTTCCAAAATCATCAACAATACCAGGCACCTTCATTGTCGCGCCACGAATCAAACGACTTAAGGGTTGATAGACTGGCGTAGAACAGTCAAAGCTCTCGATAAAAGCCTCAGAGTGAAATTGATTCTGCTCATTCAAAAATGGCTGTAAGGCATCAACACTCACATCGTGCCAACAAGCATGTACTGCCCGAAAACCATCAAGCTCTAAATACACAGGCAAGCGACTCATCCACGCCATAATTTCCTGTGTATCCTCGCCCTTCTCAGGGTAATCATTGAGCACAGCAGCGTGCATTTTATTGCGAAACGCTTTATGGGGAACAAGATATTTGTTTGTTTTGGGATGTCGCCAATAATATCCAACGGTATTGTGCTCATGATTACCCATCACAGCATACGCATGTCCCGCATCAACCATTTTTCGCACCAACTCCAATACTCCGCGCTGATGCTTACCTCGGTCAACCAAGTCTCCCAGAAAAACCGCTTTATAAGCGTTATGTTGATAGACACCTTGTTGATAGGTGAACCCCAACTTTGTCAGTAGCCTTTCTAGTGGCTCTAACATGCCATGGACATCGCCAATAATTGCATAATTCATATTCATCAAGCATAGAGTGAATACCTCAAAATGCAATGAAAAACATTGATCAATCACTCTAAACGCAAACAATATATGAGTAAAAAATAGTAAAATATATCTTTTACCTTCAACAAGATAAGCCACAGAAAAACAAACCACTCCAAGCTAAAGCAGAAAAACTTTCACTTTTTTTCAACCAAATAATAATTCCTTGCGTATAAGACCCTGAGTAGAATCACTACTTAGAACTTACCAAGGAGTTAATAATGAAAAAATCTCAAATTTTAGCTACGGCAGCCGTTGCAAACATTCTTGTATTAGGTGCAGCACTAACAACAACTGCATTTGCTGTTCCTGAGCAACCAAAAAACTGGGAAAAATGTGCAGGTGTTTCTAAAGCAGGAAAAAATGACTGTGGCTCACTGACAAAAGGCGGACATGCGTGCGCAGGCCAAGCAGAATCTGATAATCTTGATACTGAATGGATCTACGTTCCCGAAGGCACATGTGCAAAACTCACAGGCGGCATCACTGGCAAAGTAAAACCCGCTAAATAAACGATATTAAAAACTCTCACTTAAAAACGACACCATACATTATGTTTTTTTTGTGAGGGTCATTCCATTTCGACATCCCACTATGCAAAACACTCAAGCAACATCCATTCAACATCAAGCAGGCATCGGACTTCGTAGTCAGCACATTAACCAAATACTGGATAATGAAATAGCTGTCCCCTGGTTTGAATTACTGGTTGATAACTGGCTTGCCGATGGTGGCCTTACACGTCGTTATCTGGATGTCATTACAGAACGCTATCCACTCACCTTACACGGTGTCGGTTTATCATTGGGCGGTACTGAACCACTCGATTTTAGCTATCTACAAAAAATCAAAGATACCTTGCAGCATACAGATGCGCTCTGGTATTCAGAACATCTGTGTTTTTCACAACTACAAAGCCACTTCTCACACGACTTATTACCCCTACCTTACACGGAAGAAGCCATCACGCATGTCGTGGAGCGCATCCAACAGGTACAAGATTTCTTAGGCAGACAAATCCTCATTGAAAATGTCTCTGCCTATCTCGAATATCAGCACAGCAGACTATCAGAAAGTGAATTTATCACTGAGATTGCCGATGCTGCTGACTGCAAATTAATACTTGATGTGAACAACTTTTATGTCAACCAAATCAATCATAAACACGATGCACTCACCGAGATTCAAGCCTTACCCAATGAGCGAGTAGAAGAAATACATCTCGCTGGTTTTGCTGACAAAGGTGAATATGTGGTTGATGCACATAATAATCCCGTCGCTCAAGGTGTCTGGGACTTATACGAAGAAACATTAAAGCTGACAGGGCCTGTCCCTACCCTCATCGAATGGGATAACGACATTCCAGAACTAGACATCCTCTTGGCAGAAAAAGATAAAGCACAAAACTATCTCAATACACACCTCACCAATACCAAACAACAATGCGCTTAGAAGATATTCAACAGGCATATGCAAAAGCCATCTACGCCAATGAACCAACGGCATTGGAAGCCTTGATTCATGAAAGCCCTGAGTTCAGTACAGAACAGCGAGTAGGCGTCTATCAGAACAACACCATCGGCGGACTCAAAACAGCTTTAAGAAACACCTTCCCCGTTTGTGAAACCTTGGTGGGTAAAGACTATTTCGGGCAACTCGCTCAACATCACGTCAAACTTAACCCCTCAGCAGATCGCAATCTGGAGGAATACGGCGCAAATTTTTCAGAAACACTCGCGACACTGATCGAACAACGCCCTGAACTCGCCGAATTAGCCTACCTTAGCGATGTAGCGAAACTGGAATGGATACAACACCAAACCTACTTCGCCAATGACCGACAAAGCTTCGACCTTGAAGCCTTTGCCGCATTAGCGCCAGAAGTACAAACCCAAGTGACATTCATCCTCGCAGACGATGTATCTCTGATCGACTCCCCCTATCCTATCTACGACATCTGGCACAGCCATCAACAAAGTATTGAGCTAGAAATCACGCATACTGAACATAACTACCTGCTAATCCAAAGACCGCAATGGAAAGTCACCGCAACGTTAATTGATGGTGCTTACTATGCTTTGTTAAAAGCTATCTCTGATTCTAAAACGCTGATTGAATTAACTGTTTTTTTAGCAGAAAGCCCTGTGGATCTAGCTACACTTATTGAACAGAAAATTATCACTAGTTTCA
>CACVAY010000056.1 GCA_902727985.1 uncultured Thiotrichaceae bacterium
CCATCGAACGGGTTATACTCTCACTGCTCTTAAATTAGGATAAATACAATGCACTTGTCGGCCGATCAATTTCTGCAGTGGGAACACAAATCGATCACCTTGTTGGGAATGTCAGGAGTTGGAAAAACCTTCCTTTCGACTTTACTTAGAAATCATGACTGGTTTCATTTTTCTGGTGATTACCGAATTGGTACCCGCTATCTGAATGAACCCATTCTCGACAATATTAAGTTACAGGCTATGCAAGTACCATTTCTTCGTGATTTATTGCGCTCTGATTCAATTTTCATTGAGAACAATATTACGGTTGATCATTTAAAACCAGTATCCAGTTTCTTGGGAAAAATGGGTAACCCTGACCTTGAAGGCTTACCATTGGTTGAATTCAAACGCCGCCAAGCTTTACACCGTGAAGCAGAAATTGCTGCGATGCGAGACGTCCCTTCTTTTATTCAAAAGGCACATGACATTTACGGCTTCAATCACTTCATCAATGATGCAGGAGGGAGTGTCTGCGAACTTGATGAACCTAGCTTACTAGACGAGTTAGCAGAAAACACCATCGTGCTCTATATCAAAGCGACTGAGCAAGATGAAAAAATGCTTATTGAACGAGCAAAGTATAGTCCTAAGCCCATGTATTATCGTGAGCAGTTACTAGACCAACTCACTAATGAATACCTCACCGAAAAAAACCTGGAATACACAACGCTCATTGAGCCTGATGATTTTGTTCGCTGGTCTTTCCCGAAACTATTCTATTCGCGCATCCCACGTTATGATGCAATAGCAGGCGAATATGGTTATACCATCTCAACAACCGAGTTATTCAAAGTAAAAACCGAACAAGATTTTATCGATTTAGTCGTCAAAGCAATAAATCGCAAAGAAAAAGGATAAGGAATGCCTCTCGTTGCTCACAATAATTTACCCACTTTCCAGCGTCTCACAGAGGAAGGCCAAACAGTTTTAGGAAAAAATCGCGCCCATACGCAACATATTCGCGAACAACATATTGGCCTGCTGAATATGATGCCTGATGCAGCCATTCAAGCAACAGAAAGGCAGTTTTATCGCTTGGTGGGTGAAAGCAATCCTATCGTGCAAATATACATGCACCCTTTTACGCTACCAGAACTGGAGCGTAGTCAAAAAGCACAAGCACACATTGATCAATATTACGAAACATTCGAAGACATACAACTGGATGGTTTAGATGCACTCATTATTACTGGTGCAAATGTGACACAACCCAACTTATCTGATGAGGTATTTTGGGAGCCACTCACCAAAGTATTTGAGTGGGCACACAATAATGTTGCCTCTGTACTTTGCTCCTGTCTTGCGACTCATGCCATCATGGAATTTGCACACGGTCAAAAACGTCGACACATGAGCAATAAACGTTGGGGCGTCTATCCGCATCATGTCACTGATAAAAGCCACCCTTTAGTGCGCGATATCAACACTCGCTTTGATGTTCCACATTCGCGCTTTAATCAGGTTGATCGAAGCCAATTTGAAAACGCCAATGTTAAAATTCTATGCGAAAGTGAAGAAGCAGGGGTACATCTTGCCGTTAGTGAGGATGGCATACAAACGGTTTATTTTCAGGGACATCCTGAATATGACGTTATCAGCTTATTGAAAGAATATAAACGTGAAATCATGCGCTTTATTAAAGGTGATTTAAACGCTCCTCCACCTTTTCCTGACCATTATTTTGATGACATCACCAAGGCAATTTTTAGAGAATATCTGCAAAAAATAGCTGAAGCCCTAGCCTGCCATTCAGAAATTCCAGAATTTCCAGAATCTCTCATCATAGACCATCTCTACAACACATGGCATGACACTGGAGAAGCCGTGATCGGCAACTGGCTAGGATTAGTCTATCAACTTACCAACCCTGATCGAACATTACGCTTTATGGATGGTGTTGACCCAAATAATCCTTTAGAAAGCCTTTAGCCCCTATTAACAAGCGATCTTCGACCCACGAAGATCATAAAACGATCCTCTCTATAAATTAGCTCATCAGTATATTTTAATATTAAGCTATCATTAACCTGGGCAATATATGATCACCTCGAAAATGCTAGCTGCCCTGTTTTTAGAACCCTCTAAAATATACAAGCGCTATCCATATTAATAATAAAATTCTACGCTAGGACAATTATCATGAAACGACAGTCATTGACTTTGACTATCGCAGCACAATGGACACGAAGATATCTGCTGACGGTCAAGGGGAAGCAAAAGGAAATGGTGTTGCAGCACCTTATACAATGCAAGCACCTGTAAAACTAACGGTTACTACTGCGCCGTAAGCAAATATTACCGTTTCTACACCTGATAATTCTTAATTAAAGTGTTTAAAGTATGCTGTACCTACATTCGTAGGTAGCAAATGATAATTATGGGAGTAATTATCATTTGAGGATGCACTGGCAGAAACAGCAAAGCTCTTCAACAAAACACTATTAACATCGCTAGGAAGTACCAAAGGCCGACCTTTGTCGGCCTTTCTTTTGCCTGCAAAAAAACAGTCAATACTATTAAAGGTGCAATACTATTTATGTAAGAGAAAATAGGTGATAATTATACCATGAGCAATACCAACACATTGATACTCAACCCTAAAATACCTGCATTCACAGCAGCTGGGCATCACCTTTTAATTGACCTATGGACTAAGCAAAATCTTGATAATATTGATTATATAGAAAAAACCTTAAGAAAGTGTGTCACCGCCTGTCATGCAACCTTGCTGCACATACACGTTCATCATTTTTCCCCCCACATGGGAGTTAGCGGTGTTGCCGTTCTAGCCGAGTCGCATATCAGTGTTCACACTTGGCCAGAACAGGGTTACGCCGCCTTTGACGTGTTTATGTGCGGAAATACTCAGCCTCAGAATGCCGTGAAAATTCTGAAACAAGCCTTTACACCGACACACTGCAAAATTCAGGAGATCCAGCGCAGCGCAACCATCAAAAACTAAAAGAGAACTTAATTCCGAAAAAAATTAACTGCTCCATCTCCATAATTTACACTTTAGAAATAACGCTGAATCTCCAACTGGATCAAATCATCATTCCTCAGCCCATGGAGAATGGCATCCTCCGCATCAGTATCTGTGATGACCTGGGCTTCCAAATTCACCTTAACATTGTCTCCAAAACGCCGACTTGCCTCTACACGAAATGACTTACTGCTGTTATCTAAGTCAAGAATAGTACCAGCCAATAACTCTGTACTCTCAGCATCATTCAACGCTAAACGCGCACCAAGAAACACATCATTTTGCAAAGGACTGGTCGCTAGTTCATCGCGAGAATCAACATGATATTCAGCAATAGCCCCAAGATCAGCTCCCGTCTCTGTAATACCCGCAAAGGTATACTCAAAACCGCCCACTGCGGCATTGTAGCCAGTATCAGCATTCTCACGACGCAGCGCTTCTAACTTCCATAACCATGCATCACCGGTGTATTGGAGGTCTAAACCTAACTGTTGAATTTGTCGATAATAAGGAACTAGTGTGCTACCGACTTGATTAAACTCAGGATCTCTCGCTGTACCATCAAAATAAGACAAGCCCAGATCAACACTATCTAAGGTTTGCTCCCAACGCAGTGCAACATCGACATGTTGTTCTTCATCAGCTGATTCATAAGTCGCATTATCTGTATCAACCACCAATGGCGAACGTAGCCTACCTTCGGCTCCTGAAAATGTACGCTCACGAAAATACGGCAAGACAAACAAGCCAATGGAGCCATTTTCCAGGAAACGCGTCATACGCAACATGGGCTGTCCGAGTTTATCTTCACCATCAAAATTTTCGACGGTATCCGTTTGATTGATAATATCAACAAGATGCTGGGATTCAGTAACGCCCCAAAAGACTTTACCCACACCCGCCTGGAATTCCCAATTATCGCTTGCCATTGTGAAATCTAACTGACGAATATCGCCATGAGATCGCTCATCATCCTTCTCATCCCAACGATAAAATGGAATGAAAGTCAGAGACTTACGACCATTATCCCACTGACGGCGAAATTCAGGCTGAATACTTAGCGATAAGCCACCGTCTTCTTGCCCAGGATACAAGGCATCCTGAGGAAAATAGCGCGCTTCCACGCCAACATTCCCAGATACTTCAATATCATTTGCAGCTAATGGCATAGCCACCATTGCCGATAAAACCAGCATCAATGCTTTCATGACAAATCCTTATATCCAGCGTTTAACACGCACTTTGTAATCCAAATATTCCTGACCAAACTTTTCTTCCAGAATGTCTTCTTCTGGAATAATTTGCATAACGGTAATAATCCACACGAATGGAGGTATCAATACAAAAGGCGTAACACTTCCAAGATACACTCCCCAGCCCGTTAAAATAATCACCATTCCGAGATACATTGGGTTTCGTGTAAAACTGTATGGCCCCGTTGTCACTATCGTTTGTGTTTTCCGAGGCCGAAAAGGGTTAGGCGTCGTGTGCTTTTTGAAGAAAGTCATTAATGAGGTCAAATCAATCAAAAATGCGCTACCAATCAAGACCAAACCAATTTTGTTCCATGGCTCAGAAAGCCATTCAAAGAGTGGAAAAGTACGATCAATTGCCCACATCGACGCTGCAAACAACAATAGCCATGCAGGTGGAGGAATCAATAGTTTCAACATAAATGGCTCCTTAGAGCAATGATGACTTAGCGGCGCTTAATCGCGTTCTTATTAAAATCACTTGCCCTCAACCCCACTTTAAACGTGTAATTGTTCCAATTTAACGTCGTTGATTTCCCCGTCTGATGATTATCCATTTGCATACGTGCTGGACGCCAATATCCTGCATACTCTCTATAACCCGACGAAACCAAGGTTTTGAGTTTGCTATTTTTACGGTCATAGAATTCAATTTTTGTAGGCCGATATTCCTTGTTATCAATCCATACCACTTGACGTGTATAACCAGAATATTGATAAGCAGGTTTACGCTCAATCACATGACATGTCCAACCTTGGCCACATGGCTCATCACGTAAATAATTGTAGCGATACTTTTCTACTTCCTGAGAGCCCAAATCTTCAAAGGCAAACTCGCTCCCCATAAATGGGCCAGACTTGTTGCGAGAATTAATGCGCTTTACACGCTTTAACGCAGGCAGATAAAGCCATTGATCATCTGGCTTTAAACCATGTGAATAAGTCAACATGGTTGTACCTTTGATATCGGCAGGCGTATCGAAAAGCGACATGCTTTTGTCACCATCTCCCAGCACTTCCAGCGTTTTGATACGTATTGAACGTGTACTGGTTTTACCAGCACGATTCTTCAGAATCATCTGCATATCGGCAGTAAAATCCTGGAAGCCTGTATCACGAGCATCTGCTGCTTTAGCAATACCTAGCCCCTTCTCCTGAGATGTCTCAGCAAATGCCGAAGCTGTAATCAAGCTTAGTGAAACAGCTAATGCTGTTATTGTTTTCATAATGATTTCCTTAGACTTTCTTCAAAGTTGTTCGAAATTTAAAACCACAAACCTATTAGCAAGTTTATGTAAATACATCTATGTTTTCTAATGGCATAAGCACTTCCGCACCGATAAAACTTTACATTTATGTTGTTCTTACCATTGCTGTTGGGCTTAGCTTAGCCGTTACATACTGGTCATTGTCGTGCAACCACGCATCCAACTTTATCAACAACGGTGGTAAAAACAGAAAATCAGCAATAATAGCGAATAGAATAACAATTGAGACAAGCAATCCCATACCTGAGTTCAGTTCAAACGAAGAGGTTGCCAACACCAAGAACCCTGCAATCAAAGCAAACGAGGTGACTAATAAGGCAATACCAACCGTAGAAAAGGCATAGCGCACCGCATCTTCAGCCGATAACCCCTTCTCTCGTTTCGCACGCTGATATTTGCTCAAAAAGTGTACCGTGTCATCCACAACTATTCCAAGTGTCATCGCCGCAACCACTGATAAACTCAACCCAACATTACCACTCACGATACCCCACAAGCCAAACGCCATACCTGCTGGCACAAGATTAGGAAGCAGGCTCAACATACCGTAGCGGAATGATTTCAACGCAAAGATTAATATCAATGAAATTAAGACTAAAGCCAGCACCGTCCCTTTCAGCATACTGCGAATATTTTGATGACCGATATGGGCAAACATCACTGAGGGGCTTGAACCATAAGTCGCAATCGCTGGCGTATTCGCCTCCATCCATTGAATCGCCCTCTTTTCGAAAGCCAGAATGCGTTCTGTATCCAAGGTTTTTAACGTGACCGATAAACGTGTTGTTTGCTTACTAATATCAATTTGGTTATTGAGATCCAAACCATAAGGCAATGACATTTCATACAAAAGCAAATACTGTGCTGCAAGCTCTTTATTATCAGGGAGGGTGTATTTGGCAGCATCATCACCATGCATATTACGATTCAAACGCTTCATAATATCGGTAAAAGTATTCACATGAAGCACTTCTGGCTGTGTACGCAACCATTTCGTGAAGTCTTCCAGTTCCTCTTCAAAACGCGGACTAGCAACACCTCGCTCTTGTGAATTCAGTGAATAGTCAATGAAATAGACACCGGTGAGGTTTTCAACAACAAAATCAGTATGGGTTCTAAATTCAATGCGCTCATCGAAATATTCAACAAAGACATCATTGAGCTGGTTTCTCGGAATAAATGCCACCAAGAAAAGAATAACAATTCCCATCGACCACATCAGCCTCGTTTTATACGTGATAACAAAATCAGCAAAACGGGACATCATATCTTCACGTGATGCTTCTTTTGCTTTAATGCGAGTCGGTAATAAGGTCACTATCGCTGGCAACAAGGTCATAGATAAGAACCACGCCAACATCACACCGATTGCCGAGGTATTGCCTAAATCACGAAACGGAGGTGCATCACTGAAATTCAGTGACATGAAACCAATAGCCGTGGTAACTGAAGTCAGAAAAACAGGCCCTGCATTTATTCGCAAGCTTTCCTGCATCGCCGCTTTTTTATCTAAACCAGCCTGAATACCTTGTTTCCAATTCGAGAGGATATGCACACCATCGGCTACCGCTAGCGTCATAATAATTACTGGCGCAGTAAACAAGGGCGGGGTCAGCGGGAATCCCATCAAGCCAGCTGCCCCCATAGCACCCGCTACCGATAAAATAATAACCAGCAAGACCGAAAATGTTCCCGACAAACTCCTCAACATCAGAAATACCATCAACAGAATCAACCCGTAAGCAAGAGGCGTCAGGTGCGTCATGTCATATTGCGAAGCCTCTGGGAAGGCATTATTCATCATCACGATACCTGACAAATACACATCAGTGTTCGGATACGTATCAAGAATATACTGGCGTAGCTCACGAACAGACTTAGCAACAACAGGGACTTCCATCTCCGCCTGCGGCGGCAATTCAATAGTGATATTAACTGCCGTAACATGCCCTTGTGGCGAGACTAAACGCCTAACCAGCAACGGCTCATTCAAAGCCACATCCTTGATTGACTGGAGCTTGTCAGCGGACAAACCCTCAACATCATCAACCAAATCAATAACGGTTAAGTCATCACCTTCCGCGAAAGTATGCTGATAATTTGAAAGTGAATCGACGCGAATCGAATAAGGCGTCTGCCATGCACGCTCGGTAACATCTTTGACGGCAGCCAGTGTTTCTTTGGTAAAAACATTGCCATCTTTGGGGGCCATAACCAGTAAAACATTATCGTTTTTCGTATAGGTTGCCTGTAACTCCTCAAAGGCTAACAGCTGTGGATTATTACCATCAAAGAACACACGATAATCATTATTGAACTGTAAAAAACGCGCGCCACTCGCAATCAGTACAACAACTAACAAAGACAACAACAATGTTACCCATCTATGATCCAAGATCCATTTAATCAGTTTACTCGTCATTACCCACCTCTTTTACATGTATTTAAACGATGCCCTGCAAGCGCCATTCATTTCAATTCAGACTGTTTCTGAGGAATTACCTCAATGTCTCTAATAAATCCATCAGCCCCATCCCGCATTCCTGCAGTATTTCCATATCCTGCGAGGACTTAGCCATCCCAATACAGCCCTCTAATGTGGCCACAAACACTATAGCGAATTGTTTTGTATTCACATCTTCTCTAACTAGCTGCCTCGCTTTACCTGACTCAAGTGCATCAGCAATAGCCACTCGCCAGTCTTGGTAAAGCCCTTCAATACGATGTCGAAACCCATCATCAATGCTCGACATTTCTTGTGATAAATTATTTAAAGGACAACCAAGCTCAATATCCTCTTGAGTCATTTGTTCGCCTGTGTACTGCATAATTTCTTTGAGCGTTTGTATGGGGTCATTCGTCTGAGCCAGTGGTTTTATCCACTGCTCATGAATAAAATCTTTGAGAATTTCATCAACGACGGCATAACCAATGTCTTGTTTATTGCGAAAATGGTGATAGAGAGCGCCTTTGGTTAACTTTGTATTTTTTAGAATGTTTTGCAAGCTTGATGCTTGGAAACCACAACGATGAATTTCCTCAAAAGACGCCAATAACAATGTGCGCCTTGTTTCCTCAGAGGCGCGTTCAGTATCGCAGCGATTACAACGCCACGCATGCCACCAAGCACTTTTCATATTGAACCTCACTCCATACCAATTGGTATGTAACTTACATCCATACCAGTCGGTATGCAATGCATTTTTTACGTGTAGAAAATATTAATAATCGCTTTTCATAGACAGAAAACTTTTTCATTGAAACACAAACAAACTCTGTGTCACCCTACAAACTATAAAAGTTTTAAAGGCGAAGGAGCCAGCATACATGTACGAATATATAGATTCTGAAGATCAACTCCGATCCTTTGTCAACGATATTAAAGATGTTGACTGGATAGCACTCGATACAGAATTTATTCGTGAAAAACACTACTATGCCGAACTTTGCCTCGTGCAAGTTGCAACCAAGGATCGCCTCGTATGCATTGACCCAATGGCCATCAAAGACCTCTCAGCATTTGCTGAAATTCTTAATAATTCCAAAATCATCAAAGTGCTGCATGCTGCCTTTCAGGATTTGGAAATCTTTTATAATTTATTCGAACGGGTTCCTGCGCCTATTTTCGACTCACAATTGGCCGCAGCAGTTTTGGGTATTGGCGATCAGATCGGCTATGCGAGACTCATTCAAGATTGTTTGAAAGTGCAACTCGAAAAATCTCAATCTCGAACCAATTGGGCACAACGCCCCCTATCCACAAAGCAACTCGATTATGCCATTGATGACGTTCGTTATTTACGAGAAGTCTACCCAATGCTCATAGAAAAACTAGAAAAACTCGGCAGAACGACATGGTTGGATAAGGATTTTGACTATCTGACTGAAGCAAGCACCTATGAAGCTGATTTACGAACTATCTGGCAAAAAGTAAAAGGCTCGCAACGTCTAAAACCTAAGCAACTCGCAGTTTTGCGTGAACTCGGCGACTGGCGTGAAAGTATGGCCATCAAGAAAAATTTACCTCGTCGCTGGATGGCATCGGATGATGTACTCCTTGAAATCGCACAGCAAATGCCGCAACAACCCAGCGATTTTTCACATTTCCGTGGCTTAAATGAAAATAACCCGCATATAAAAGACTGGATTCAATGTGTGGAAATTGGGCTCGCTGTGCCTGACGATGAATGGCCACGCATTGCCAAATTTAATAAACCTACCGAACAACAGGCGCTACTTATCGATTTATTGATGCTAATCGTGCGCCACCAAGGTGTTGCAAATAACATTTCTCCAGCTGTTATCGCCGGCCGCAAGCGTGTTGAAAAGATGCTTTTAGCTGGGGAAACGTCACTATCAAATGACTGGAGAGGTCACTTAGTTAATGAACAATTTCAGGAAGTTTTAACAGGTGAAGCAAAAATATCGGTAGAAGACGCGCGTAAAGTAGTTATCAACTAATCATTAAGTGCTATTATCTTTTTTTGATTTTTTAGAGCTGTGCTTATGTCTGAAGAACGTACTGCTACCGTAGAACGGGATACGAGAGAAACCCAAATTCGCGTCAAACTGAATTTGGATGGTTCAGGAACTTCACGATTCAAGACGGGCGTTCCATTTTTAGAACATATGCTTGACCAGGTTTCACGCCACGGCATGATTGATTTTGACATCAATGCTAGTGGTGATAATCATATTGATGATCACCACGCCGTTGAAGATATCGGCATTTCAATTGGTATGGCAGTTGCAAAAGCCGTTGGAGACAAACGCGGCATAACCCGATACGGACACGCCTATGTCCCACTTGATGAAGCACTTTCTCGCGTCGTTATCGACTTCTCAGGACGCCCTGAATTAGTAGACACTGTTGAATATACTCGTAACAGCTTGGGCGCATTCGACACGCAATTATTCCACGAATTTTTCCAAGGCTTTGTCAATCACGCTAATGTTACCCTGCACATTGATAATATCCGCGGCAGGAACGCACATCACCAAGCTGAAACTGTATTTAAGGCCTTTGGTCGCGCTCTTCGTATGGCTCTAACGATTGACGAGCGCATGGCGGACAATATTCCTTCGACTAAAGGCTCGCTTTAATGTCGAGTATTGCAATCGTTGATTACGGGATGGGCAATCTACGCTCTGTCTCACAAGCCCTAAAACACGTTGCAGCTGATGGAACCCGAATCGAAATAACATCAGATCGCCAACACATTTTAAATGCAGACAAAGTTGTTTTCCCTGGACAGGGAGCAGCTCGGGATTGCATGCGCTCTTTAAAGGAGTACGACCTTGTTGATGTCGTACTGCAAGCCTCAGAAGAAAAACCTTTTCTCGGCATCTGCATGGGCATGCAAGTATTGATGCAAACCAGTGCTGAAAACGATGGTGTTGATTGTCTCGGTAAATTCAGTGGACAGGTTAAACGCTTCAAAGATGCACCCGAGATAGCAAACTCAGAGGAAAAACTCACCTTCCCACAAATGGGCTGGAATCAGGTTTTCCAAACAACCGATCACCCACTTTGGCACAGCATTGATGATGCTGCACGTTTCTATTTTGTGCACAGTTACTTTGTTTCAGTCGATGACCCTTCGCTAAGCTGTGGCGAAACCGAGTATGGCATTCGTTACACCTCTGCTATCGCCAAGGACAGCGTATTTGCTATTCAGTGCCATCCAGAAAAAAGCGCTGATGACGGACTGCAACTTCTGAAAAACTTTACCCAATGGGATGGGAAAGCCTAAACATGTTATTCATACCTGCAATAGATTTAAAGGACGGCAAATGTGTTCGTCTTCGCCAAGGCCGCATGGAAGAAACCACGGTATTCTCAGATAGTCCTGTCGATATGGCTCAGCAATGGGTTGATGAAGGCGCACGTCGCTTACATCTCGTTGATCTTAATGGCGCATTTGCTGGCGAACCCGTTAATGGTGACGTCATAGAGGCCATCGCCAAACAATTTCCTGATATTCCAGTACAGATTGGTGGAGGAATTCGTGATGCTGAGACCGTAGCTGCGTATATTAAAGCAGGCGTTCAATACTGCATCATCGGTACAAAGGCTGTTGAAGAGCCCGACTTTGTCATT
This sequence comes from uncultured Thiotrichaceae bacterium, assembly GCA_902727985.1. Classification (GTDB taxonomy): domain Bacteria; phylum Pseudomonadota; class Gammaproteobacteria; order Thiotrichales; family Thiotrichaceae; genus HyVt-477. The sequence goes on from CACVAY010000056.1 coordinate 11,647, forward strand.
GAGCTATGTAAACAATTCCCAGGACATATTATTGTAGGTATCGACGCTAAAAATGGCATGGTTGCTACAGAAGGCTGGGCTGAAGTTTCGAGCGTATCCGCGATTGATCTTGCCAAACAATTTGAAGAAGCTGGCGTAAGCGCCATCGTCTATACCGATATCGCTCGCGATGGCATGATGCAAGGACTGAACCTTGAAGCGACCGTCGAACTAGCTGAGAGTATCAATATCCCTGTTATTGCTTCAGGCGGCATGACCAACATGGACGATGTCCATTCAGTGAGTGCAAAACAAGATACTGGCATCATGGGGGCAATCCTAGGGCGCTCAATCTATGAAGGCACAATCAGTCTTTCTGGTGCTCAACAATATGCTGACGAGCCAGGAGCCTAAAATGGGACTCGCAAAACGTATTATTCCCTGTCTTGATGTTGATAATGGTCGTGTTGTAAAAGGCGTAAACTTCGTCAATATTCGTGACGCTGGAGACCCGGTAGAAATTGCACGTCGCTACAATGCGGAAGGTGCCGATGAAATTACCTTTCTGGATATCACCGCAAGCTCTGACGATCGTGAAACTATTTTGCATGTTATCGAAGATGTCGCAACACAAGTCTTTATCCCACTTACCGTAGGTGGTGGTGTCCGTAAAGTCGAAGATGTGCGTAAGCTACTCAATGCAGGCGCTGACAAAGTTGCAATCAATACTGCTGCAGTATTCACGCCTGAGTTAGTCAAAGAAGCCAGTGATTACTTTGGTTCGCAGTGCATTGTTGTCGCTATTGATGCAAAACAGGTTAGCGAAGAAGGCGAACCACTCAAGTGGAATATCTTTACTCACGGCGGCCGCAAAGACGCTGGAATCGATGCTGTAGAATGGGCTGAAAAGATGGCCGAACTGGGTGCCGGCGAATTACTCGTAACGAGTATGGATCGCGATGGTACCAAAATCGGTTTTAATTTACCCCTGACAAAAGCTATTACTGATGCTGTCGATATCCCTGTTATTGCCTCAGGCGGCGTCGGGAACTTGCAACATCTTGCAGATGGCGTCCTGAAAGGTCATGCTGATGCGGTACTTGCTGCGAGTATTTTTCACTTTGGCGAATACACGGTAGGTGAAGCAAAACAACATTTAGCCGCTCAAGGCATTGAAATGCGACTTTAACCCCATAGGTAATGGTATGAGTAACGAATCAGTACTCCAACATATTGCAAATGTGTTAGAGTCTCGAAAATCCGCAGCACCTGATAGCTCCTATGTTGCCAAACTGTATGATAAGGGCCTTGATTCCATTTTAAAAAAAGTGGGTGAAGAGGCTACAGAAACAGTTATGGCAGCAAAAGATGGCGACCAATCCCATATTATTTATGAGGTAGCTGATCTGTGGTTTCATACAATGGTGCTTTTAGCACATCAAGGGTTATCACCCGATGATGTGTTGAAAGAATTAGAACGTCGCTTTGGCACATCAGGCTTGGTCGAGAAAGCGAATCGAAATAAATAACTGGAGAATCACATGGGATTCAGTGGAATTAGCCCTTGGTCATTATTATTAATCTTGGTTATCGTACTTTTATTATTCGGCACAAAACGCCTTCGTAACGTAGGTGGCGATCTAGGCGGTGCGATTAAAAACTTCAAAAAGTCGATGAGCGAGACTGAGAAAAAAGAAGCAGAAAAGAAACAAGTTGCTCAAAAAGAAGCTGGTCAGGTCATTGACAGCGAAGCAACGACTAAAACTCAAGATAAAGTATAACCCCTTATGTTTGATGCTGGCTTTCTTGAGATGATGGTCATTGGCGTTATCGCCCTGCTCATCGTAGGCCCCGAGCGCCTGCCTGGCATCGCCAGAAAAGCGGGAGCGTTTCTTGCACGCGCCAAAGCCTTTGTTTCCTCAACGAAAGCTGATATCGAAAAAGAACTTCATGCTGAAGAAATGAAAGACATGCTTTCTAAGCAAAGTGCTGAAATAGAAGAGCTTAAAAACATGGTGCATGATACACAACGCACAATCCATCAGGAAACATCGGGCATTGAGGCACAAATCGCAGAACGAGCAGCCTCAAGCACCTCAGCTTCTGATTTAACTGACGATGACTTTGAGCCTGCTCAGAGCAAATCTGATGCAGATAAACCCAAAGCAAAATCCTGATCTCTACGACATAAATCATGGCAACTAACCAAGAATCACAAGACTCATCATCAGCCGCAGCGGGTGGCATGGGATTCCTCGCTCACCTGATTGAGCTTAGAGATCGTCTTCTTAGAATGGTCTTAGTGCTTGGTGTCGTTTTCATCATCTTGTTTCCCTTTGCTCAAGACTTATATGAATGGCTTGCCGCACCAGTGCTCAACCAAACGAGTGCTGGAATGATTGCAACAGGACCAATAGCACCAGTCTTTATCCCCTATAAAGTGGCTCTACTTGCCGCATTCCTAATATCACTCCCCTATATCTTTTATCAAATGTGGTCATTTATTGCTCCAGGTTTGTATAAACATGAAAAACGGCTAGTTGTTCCCCTGATCGTTTCAAGTGTCACACTCTTCTATACCGGCATTGCTTTTGCCTACTATCTGCTATTACCAATGATCTTCAAAGTCGTCCAAGCGATGACGCCTGAAGGTGTAGCTGCGATGCCAGACATCAGTGCCTATCTTGATTTTGTCATGATGATATTCATTGCCTTCGGTTTTGGATTCGAAATGCCAATTGCAACCATTCTCATTATCAGCACTGGCATGATCAGCGCCAAAGAGCTTGGCAAAAAACGTCCCTATGTGGTGGTTGGTGCATTCGTCATTGGCATGCTGTTAACCCCACCTGATATTATCTCTCAAATCATGCTCGCCATTCCGATGTGGCTGCTATTTGAACTGGGCCTCTTTTTAAGCCGCTTCTTCAAACAAGAATTAAAGGCCGCAGGTAAAGCTCGTGAAGAAGTTGACCGTTTAGAAAGAGATAAAATGGATAAAGAAGATGCAGATGCTGCAAAATTAGCTGCTGGATCTTCAGTTGCTGCGGCGACAGCTGCAGCCGCCACATCCAGCGACAGCTCTGCCGATGATGCACCGATGTGGGAAGATGATAAATATACCTATGAAGATGATAATGACGTTAATCTCGATGATGAGGATTACGTTCCTCTTACCGAAGAGGAAATGGACGCGGAATTAGACCGTATTGAGGCTGAAGAGGCGGAGCAAGACGCACGTGATAGAAACACGTCAAAACCATCGCCTTCAGCCGATGAAGGTAATGCAGACGCAGACTCTTCACAAAACAATAACAAAGACACGAAAAGCAAATAAAGACGTAACTACTGACTGGATATAACGCCACTAGAACAGTGGCGACATACTGTCATATAGATTTACATACCACTCTTTCTGAATAAGGAATACACAGAAGCCCTCTGCCTATGCATAAAAAGTCACGCAAATTTGCCACATTAGCCATTCGAGAAGGCCATCATCAGACCCCTGAACAAGAACATTCTGAAGCCATCTTCCCTACCTCCAGTTATACATTTGCTAACGCCGAAGAAGCCGCCGCTAAGTTTTCTGGAGACATAGCTGGTAATATTTATTCTCGATTTAACAACCCTACCGTTCGCTATTTCGAAGAACGACTCGCTGCACTAGAAGAAGGAGAATCTTGTGTAGCAACCTCCTCAGGTATGTCTGCGATTTTGGCAACCATGATGGGGCTCTTACAGCAGGGTGATGAAATTGTCTGCTCAAAGTCCATTTTTGGAACAACGACTAACCTCTTCAATAATTATCTTACGAAATTTGGTATCAAGTTTACCTTTGTTGATCTCACTGATCTTGAAGCATGGGAAACTGCCATTACTAACAAAACGCGACTGTTATTTGCTGAGACACCCTCCAACCCACTGACAGAAATTGTCGATATAAAAGCCCTGTCTCAGATTGCTCACCGCAACGATGCATTATTAGTGATTGATAACTGTTTTTGCACCCCCGCTTTACAAAAACCCTTAACTCTCGGTGCTGACATTGTTGTTCATTCAGCAACAAAATATATTGACGGGCAAGGCCGATGTATTGGTGGTGCTGTTGTTGGCGATAAAGAACTCGTCGGCAATCAAATCTTTGGAGTTCTGCGCTCAGCCGGTATGACAATGAGCCCATTTAACGCCTGGGTCTTCCATAAAGGACTAGAAACACTCGATATTCGCATGAGCGCGCATTCACAAAACGCCTCTACACTAGCACACTGGTTAGACCAGCAAGAATCTATCGAGCAAGTTTATTACCCTGGCCTCACAAGCCATCCACAACACGAATTAGCCCTGCAACAACAATCCGACTTTGGCGGTATTGTTTCATTTGCCGTTAATGGCGGGAAAGAAGCAAGCTGGAATGTCATGAACCACTGCGAACTATTATCAATTACGGCGAACTTAGGCGATACTAAAACAACGATTACACACCCTGCATCAACCACACATGGTCGACTTTCAGCAGAGGAACGAGCCAGCGCAAACATTACTGACGGACTCATTCGCGTTGCTGTTGGCCTAGAACATATTGATGATATCATTGGTGACTTCAAAACAGGGCTGAAATCATAAAAGTACCTAAAATGCACTTTACTTTCGGCACTAATAAATTTCATATAAACTTCAGTTTACTTTCGTCTATACTCATATTAAATGAAAAATCTCATATTACATACACTCCTTATTTTCGGTCTTTCTGCTTGCAATGAAGAATCACGAGAAATAACAAATTCGCCCGACAAGTCAACGGTTACTGAAACCCGATATGAGTCAACGGCAAACCAAGTGCAGGACGATACAGAAAAGCCCAACACCCAGGCACCCAACTTCCGTTTTCGTGATAGCTTTACTGCAGACTCCCCGTCAACCGAAGAAGCTCCCACTAGCGACACAACAAATAAAGTCACTGCAGAAAGGACTAGTACTCCTTCAACCACTCATATGGCTGAAGCGAAACCTGTTACACAAGCTACTGAAGAAAATGAAGCTCAACAAACAGCGAACGTCATAAACCTCCCTAAAAATGACACCTTAAATGTTCGCAAACGAGCAGGAACTAACAACACCATCCTTGAAAAACTTGCACCGAACGACAAAGTCATTGTTACAGGCAAGTCCAAGACAACCAAAGATGGACAACAATGGCTCGAAATAATCACCAAGAAGAAGGTTACTGGCTGGGTGAATGATCATTACCTCAGACTCAATGACTAATGACTTTCTATGCTTAAACACAAGTAATATAAAATGGCTGATACTTTCTGGTATCCAGCCAAGAAATCCAAGCAAACTTTCATCTGACTTTACCCATATTTCCATCATATATATTCAAAAAATTACAACAATAACGTCTTGACAAAAGCCAATTCAGCTCATGTTAAGCCTATTCAGGTAAACATCTCTTTAAGTTTTATAGATTTTTTATTTTTTGCGAGTATCATGTTTGGTATATGACTTGAGTTATGCCTTACGATTTTCCAAGAATAAGCCTTGATACTCCAGATAAGTCAAAACCTATAATTATACAACGTAGTGATCGTAGAAAAACTATACTAACGTCCTACTAAATAAAAAGAATATTTCTAGACTACCTATGTCATTGTTCAATGGTTATATAACAATGGCTGTCAATCTAATACACACCTATTTTCCTGGCAACGATTATGTTAGAAAAGAACACATTAGAAACTCTCCTCCTAGCCATTGCACTCTCCTTGGGGTTTAACACATCCACTGCAGATGATGATATTTTTGATACAGATTCATCGCCCGAGGCTTCAAATAAGCCTGCCTCTTTCTTCTCAAGAATTTTTGGTAATAATAGAGAAGTCAATCAGCCTAAGTTGACAACGGTAACCACTAGCTCCCCTCCTGCGTTGGCTACAGTGCATACAAACCAAGCTCCAGCAGTCACCACACCTACTCCAGTTAAGCCAAAAGCATTACCGCACGATCCAAGCATTCGAATTCGTCACCACACCAACAACCCTACTATTGATAAAAATCTGCGTGTCTCTCTACAGCACAATTATATGAAAGAAGCGGATCGTTGGTATGAGGATGGCGCTGGCATTAACACGACAGATGCAAGTGGCAGAAGCCTGCTATACCTTGCAATTCAACGCAGACATACTGATGGCATTAAATTCTTACTACTACGTCAAGCAAACGTTAACCAGAAAAATAGCGATGGGAGCACACCTCTGCACATAGCCATTACTAGCGGTCAATCGGAAGTCGTAAACATGCTTCTAGAAAGAAATGCTAAAATCGACACACTACCAAGTGGCGAAACGATGATTCACCATGTTATCCGCAAAGGTTTTGAAGATATTGCATTGTCCATAATGGCAAAAGGTGTGGATGCTCAAAAAGTGTATGGTCATAACAATACGCTTTTACACATTTCAAGTGCTCGCGGCATGTACAGAACCGTCAATGCACTCATTGCGAGAGGAGCGAATGTCAATGCCGAAAACAAAGATGGTATTACGCCACTCCATGAGGCATCAGCAAGAGGCCACTTGGCAATAGTCAAGACGCTCATCAACAATAAAGCGAATGTAAAAGCATTAAGTAGTAAAAAGTGGACTCCATTGCATCACGCAGCAAGGTTTGGCAATAAAGATGTCGTTGTACATCTTCTTTCAAAAGGAGCCTCATCGAATGCTATCAACTCCGATGGAAATACACCATTCGGTTTAGCCAAGCACCTTAATCATGTTTCTGTGATAGAAGTTCTCGATTCACGAACTACAGTTGCTCGAAATAGCCGTGCCAGTTCCAGCCCTCGCAGCAGCACAGGGTGGTTTTGGGAATAAAAAAAGAGGAGGGGACACACCTTTCCTCTTAAAAACTATCCGAAATACTCTGGCTCATTGCCCACTTTCCACTTAATATTACATCCCAAAGACGCAAACTGTTTTTCAGGTGCGTCTTTGCCTGCCAACAAATAATCTGCAGCATTTCGCAGATCTTTTCCGCTTACAGCCGCATCATTTCCTGGACGAGAATCATCAAACTGGCCACGATAATACAAAACATGTTCTGAATCGAATAAGAAGAAATCTGGAGTACAAGCCGCTTGATAGGCCTTAGCCACCTCTTGTGTTTCATCATACAAATACACAAATGGAAACCTATACTGCGTGGTATCTACCATCATTTTCTCCGGACTATCATCGGGATAGTTTTCAACATCATTGGAATTAATTGCAACACACTGTAACCCTTGCCCTTGATAATCTGACACAAAAGCATTAAATGCCTCTCGAATATGAACAACATATGGACAGTGGTTACAAATAAATGCCACTAATAAAGGCTGCCCCGTAAAATCGTTTTTACTAACAGCCTTCCCAGTCAGTGGCTCAACAAGCGTAAAATCTGGAGCACTGATTCCTAACTCAAGCATCGTAGAAGATGTTTTAGCCATCGCAAATATCCTCGTAAAAACATAATTATCGCAACCCCTATGCATTTCGCAAGAAGATAACAACAATTTGGATACAGGTCTCCCTCTCATCAGAATATTCGTTTAATTTATAGACTATGCTATGCTCTGAATATAATTGTGTTAAAAAACGATGTAGGCTGAACTATGGTCTTGGGGAATTGTCACCTATAGTCCAGCACCCAACCCAACTAATTTCACGTATAACATCATGAAAAATCTATTAATGACTTTATTGGTCTTCGGGCTTATCCTGACAGGCACTATTCAAGCCAAACCAAACGTAAAGTCTTATGGCCCCATTAAATCCGGCGAGACTCTTTGGGGAATTGCATACAAGACCCGTCCTAATGGCATCTCTCGCTTACAGATGATGCGTGCAATTCATAAAATGAACCCGAATGCCTTTGAGAAAGGTAATATCAATCTTTTGAACAAAGGCGTAATGCTTAAAATTCCCCATACCCAGTCCTTAGTTAGAAACGTATTATCTAAGGAGAGTTTGGCTATTGCAGCTGCCGAGAGCCCTGAAGATGAGAAAGACATCAATGCTCTTAAGAATCAGCTGCAAAAGGTCAAAGATGAACTGAAGGCTTCTCGCGAGCAACTTAAAGGGCTTCAGGCGCTAAAGAAAGATGAAACTAACTCAACTCCGGACGTTTTAGCAACTACACAAAAAGCACTGATAAAGACTCAATCAGAAGTTGCCGCACTTAAAGAACAAAATAAACGTCTGCTTGAAAACAGCAAAAAGGTTGATACTTCAAAAGTTGCTGTCATGGAACAAGAGCTGGCTGACACCAAAGATAAGCTAGGTGCCTTAAAATTACAAAACCAGCTATTACTCGAAAAATCAGCAAATGCGGATACAAAGAAAGAACAAGATACAAATAATAACAACCAGCAGGTTTCTGAAACCATTGCAGCCTTGAATGCTGATATTGGTCAACTAAGAACACGCATCAAAGAACTTGAAGAAGTAGAAAAGCTTAAAGACGCACATATTGCTGAACTCAAGAAATCACTTGATCACGCATCAACTGTTATTAAAGAGCAAACAGAGGTTAACAAGAAGATCTTTGCGCAACTCAATGAACTAAGAGAAGCCAAACAAGCACGCGATATTCAACAAGCATCAGCTCTAACGGTTGACAATGGAACGGCTGTTAAACCAGCAGAAGGGGTGCCTTCAGAAAGAGAAACTAGCGCTGTACAGCCTCTGAGTAGCTCAAATACCAATCAAACAACTACTAGCAGCACTGAACCTCCGGTTACGCAAGCAATCCAACATATCTCCCCTAAGTTTTGGCTCATCTTAACCTTGGCGGGTCTATTACTCGTATTAGCTTTGCTATGGAAACTAGTCGCGGTTAAGCACGATGATATAACCTAAGAAGCGCCTACCTAACAGCGTGATTCATAAAAAGAGAGGGAGAGCCATGCTTCTCCCTCTCTTCATTTCTAAACTTTCGTGCCCCTAATAAACCTTCCCTTTCTTAAGAAAAGCGCCCAAAGAAACAATTAACACACCTGACAAGGCAAGCCTATTTCAACACCAGGTAAACCCAAACCAAGAAATCCCCTTAATTGATAAATGCTAGTATTTATAGCCTCAAAGACACAACGTTATAACTTCCTGTAGCAGGTTTCATAAATATGCTAATGTTTCGCGAACTTTGCATTCGTTCTATGTAAAAGAGCTACCTAAATACACTAGATGTCATTAAGGATATTCAAAACTTTTATAAACATGAAAACAGCATAAGAGTACGCATTAGTGAACAACTTTTTTCTTCAGGGACTTCAACATCCATTTTTTACACCAGCACACCTCATTACACTGCTTGCTCTTGCAATGCTATTGGGTATACATAAGCGCACTCATGCTATTTTTGCACTACCTATTTTTGTTATTTTCGCACTGATGGGGCTACTAGCAACTCGCTTTTATCGACCTGACTTAAGCTTTGAGGTAATTTTATTAGCAGTTGCTGCCCTGATAGGCATTATCATTGCTATCAAAGTCACACTACCCAAAATGATGCTCTTTATTCTTGCCAGTATTATCGGCATAAGCATTGGACTTGATTCCGAAGTCATCATTATTCCTGGCCTAAAAGCAAGCACCACATACTTCAATATGCTTGGCACATTACTTAGCGTCAGTTTCACATTACTGATCACCACACTTATCTCAATGACACTCAATCCGTTATGGAATAGTATTGTTTTGCGTATTTTGGGGTCATGGGCATCCGCCAGCTCTTTAATGGTCTTGGCCTTTATATTTGCCCCAAAAGCATAACGAACAATGAACTCAACTATCGAATTTAGGTCTCTAAGAAACGCATAAGAAAAGTGAAAATATCGGCACTTATCTTGATTCCTATTTACCTCTTTTGTTAACGAAAAAACACTATGAAATATCAGATTTTACGACTTATTGCACTATTTACTTTCGCTCTTTCAACTCAAGCAACAGCTGGCGACTTTCATTATCAAATTGATGCGATGTCCAAAATACTTAGCGCTCCCAATAAACAGCTTGGTGCTTTACAAATGAGCTGGCTTTATGATGAGCAAACCACAACCATGCTCTTACAAGATGCAGATTTGTCACCTAAAAAGCGCCAGCATTCATTAAACACCATTGGCCAACGTACCATCAAAGACCTTAAGCGCTTAAACTACTTCACTGACATTAAAATCAATGGCAAGCCTGTAAAGCTAGCACCCCCTGAGAACCTCATGGTAGAACTCATTGATGGCAAATACTTCAGACTATTCTTCATTCTGCCCTTCTCAGAAACTGTGGATGCTAAAAATGGCACATTGAGTTTTAGCTTACTCGACCCAAATGGCATTGCATTGCCGCTCTTTGATAGTCAGGAACGTATCAGTGTTGATGCAACACTACAAAATAGCTGTCACGTTAACTTGGTTAATTTTGAAGAATACAAACACGGGACAGCAGCTCAACGCGTAGATGTCAGCTGCAAGTAAGTCGACATTGAAGTACAAAACGTAAAAAAGCCACGGTACTACCGTGGCCAATTCACAATGAAGGGATTTTGATTACGAACTCACAGGAATGGATAAGTGCTGTCCGACTTTAATCGTTGAACTACTCAATTGATTTTCACGACGAAGTTGATTTAATGATACACCATATTCACGAGCAATTTTAGAAATAGAATCGCCCGGTTGAACTATATGATTCGGAGCATTATCAACACTAGCATAACCATGTAATTTACCACCTGGCGCCAAGGTTAGTTGATAAGACTTAATGCCCCGAAACATTGCATTAGCCATCTTAGATTGGTAAGCGCTCGTTCTTAAGCGTTTCTCTTCTGTTGGATTACTAATAAAAGCAGTTTCAACCAATATGGAGGGAATATCGGGTGACTTAAGCACCACAAACGCAGCACTCTCTACCTTACTATGCAAAAGACGGTTCACACCACCTAACTCACGTAGAGTACGTTTTGCAATATTCAAGCTATTATCAATAGTCGCCGCTTGTGACAAATCCATTAACATAGAATTCAAGGTACTGTCATTACTGAGATTTGCTCCAGCAAGGTTTGAATCATAGGCATTTTCTTTATTTGCCAACCACCTCGCCGCTTCACTCGAAGCGCCATTCTCAGAAAGTATATATACTGATGACCCCTTCAAATTGCGATGGGGGTTTGCATCCGCATGAATAGAAATAAACAAATCAGCATGTTTACGACGTGCAATATCCATACGCTTTCTCAGAGGAACGTAATAGTCACCTTCACGAATCAACACACCACGCATACCTGGCTGACGATCAATTTTGGCTTTTAGCTTTTTTGCAATCTGTAGCACGACATCTTTCTCACGGGTACCACGCGCACCAACCGCGCCAGGATCTCGACCACCATGACCTGCATCAATAGCAACAACAAACGCACCACCACGCGATCTTAAAGGAGAAATAGGTCTCTGTTCTTTAACTGGCTTTGTTGCTCTCTTTACAGGTGTTTTTTTATCTGATGCAGCTGTCTGGCTAGAGAACTTAAAGAAAACTTCAAGCTGATTGCCTTTAACACTGGATTTTACCTCGGCGGTTTTCTTTAAATCCAACACAAGACGCAAATCATTCTTATTGCGGGTAGCGTAACGAAGCCCAGTAAAATTCCTACCTTTTGTACCATTCAGTTTAAGATTTGATTGCTTGGTATTACTTAAATCAACAACCACACGATCAGGTGATTTAAGTGTGAAAATTTTGTGCTTAGCTGGACGATCAAGCGTGATAATTAACTTATCACCATTTTTGTCCGATGACACTTTTGCGCTTTTAATAAGCGCGACTTTATCCCCAGCAAGCAGCTCCATGGGCGCTAAAGACATTCCTATAGCCCCAGCTAATTTGGCTGCTTTGAGAATAAACTCTCTGCGATTTTGATTTTTAGTACATTCAGCCATAATCTTCTATATATCAATGCTTAAGGTTAGATACCTATAGTAAAACCTAATCAGCAACTTATTTCAAGTAGAATTTAGAAGTATTTTGCAAGTAATTGTTTTTTAACAAATCACTGAAATTCTCTCACCATCCGACCTTCTTGTTGATAACTTAACTTGACTAATAAGTTCCCAGCAGGTAGAAAACCCTCCGCTTTCTCTGGCCACTCGACCAAACATAAAGCGTCAGTTGAAAAATAATCACGTCCCCCCATATATTCCAGCTCTTCAGGATGCCCAAGACGATACAGATCAAAATGATAAATAGTCTTTCCTAGCAACTCATAAGGCTCAACCAAGGTATAGGTCGGACTCTTCACGGCACCAATATGGCCCCGTGCACGCAAAATTCCACGAACCAGAGTCGTCTTACCGGCTCCCAAATCTCCCTGCAAAAAAATAATGCCTCCATCTGCAAAACGCTTCGACAACTCAGCCCCATAATCGAGGACTGCTTGTTCATTTGCACAAAAGTGCTCCAACACCTGCTCCATAACGCATTAATTCCCTTTTACTCATTTCAATCAATTTTTAAGTATGGCAACAAGCTTTATAGCCACTCAGGTTGCCCACTCATTTATTCAAGAGCAAGTCAAAAAAGGCTGAGTGTAATAAAAAACATCACTAGCGGTTAAGCTGGGTAGCTATGTCGTCCATTGCATTCATGCAACACCACGGCTACCATAACTCATTCATTAAAACCTGCCTCTTTTATGCCTCGCGAAACCATTTCAAATATCGATACCCCCAAGCTTATCAGCAAAATTCATAATTGGGGCAAAGAGCTAGGCTTTCAACAACTAGGCTTTAGCGGCATTGATCTTTCAGATGCTGAACGCAATTTACATAACTGGCTGGCCAAAGGCTTTCATGGCGATATGGAATGGATGGCATCTCATGGCACAAAACGTTCTCGCCCGAAAGAACTTATACCCGACACCTACAGTATCATTTCCGTAAGGATGGAATACTTACCTAATGAAGAGTTTGACCCTACATTGATTCTCAATCACCCTGAAATGGCATATATCTCGCGTTATGCACTAGGCCGCGATTATCATAAGATGATGCGTAACAAACTGCAAAAACTTGCCAAGCATATCACTCAACACATTGGCGACTTTGGCTATCGTGTATTTGTAGATAGCGCTCCTGTATTGGAAAAACCCATTGCCGTTAAAGCAGGCTTAGGCTGGGTTGGAAAACACACGAACATCTTAAACCGAGAAGCTGGCTCATGGTTCTTTCTTGGAGAAATCTACCTCGACCTAGAACTTCCCACCTCTGAACCTGTGGAAGAACATTGTGGTGACTGCACAGCCTGCATCGACGTATGCCCTACCGCAGCCATTATCGCCCCTTACAAGCTAGATGCGCGTCGCTGTATCTCTTACCTTACCATTGAGCATAAAGGCTCTATTCCTAAAGAATTCCGCACCGCAATAGGTAATCGAATCTACGGTTGCGACGACTGTCAGCTGATATGCCCCTGGAACCGCTTTGCGAAAACCACGACAGAACAAGACTTCCAAGCCCGTCATCAACTAGACCAAACACATCTACTCACTTTGTTTGCATGGAATGAGGAGACATTTTTAAAGAACATGGAAGGCTCAGCTATCCGCCGCATTGGCTTTGAACGCTGGCAACGTAACCTTGCCATCGCACTCGGAAATGCACCAACATCAGAAGCCATTTTTCAGGCACTAACAGACAAACTAAACTCCGCCTCTGAGCTTGTAACAGAGCATATCCATTGGTCGCTTTTACAGCACCAGAAAAAGAGCACAACTGAAAAATAAATCCGCTTATGTATCTAAGGCTTACATAAGGTAGAATACTCCCCCTAATTACTGTAGCCTTTCTAACACGCCTTAAAAACTGTCTTTTGCGAACCTTTGTAGCCCCTATTAGCAGCTTCAGTTCCAAGGTTATGAAAACTCACGCATACAGTCATGATAGCATCTGCCAAGCATCACGCGATGTATGAACTTTTAGCTGAATAATCAATAACAAACCCTAAGTTAATGCACAAAATTATAATATGGACAATCAGTGCGCTACTGACCTTAAGCCATTCTACGGCTTTCGCAGAAGAGAGCACGAGCACAGACATCTACTCGGATACCCAACAATCGGTCTACCAAATCCGTGTCGCCAACAAACAAACAGGCAATAAATCCTCTATTGGATCAGGCTTTATTGTTATACAAGGCGACATTCTTGCGACCAATTATCACGTTGTCAGCAGTTACGTGAATGATCCTGAGATGTACTCACTCGATTATCTGGGGAAAGATGGCAACGAAGGTTCGCTCAAGATTCTCGATTTAGATATCACTCATGACCTCGCCGTTCTACAGGCGGATAAAAAGCTTGGCCCGCCCCTTAATATCGCGGGCCTTCCTGAGAAAGGTGCCAAACTTTTCTCTCTTGGAAATCCCATGGATTTAGGCTTCTCCATTGTAGAAAGCGTCAATAATGGCATCATGGAAAACAGTGAAGAAAAAAATATCTTAGTTTCCGGCAGCCTTAATCCAGGAATGAGCGGTGGCCCAACCTTAAACCAAGACGGTGAAGTCGTTGGAATCAATGTAGCAACATCAGGCAATGAAATAAGTTTTCTTGTCTCAGCTGAATATCTTGTAAAAATACTGGAGCGGCTTCAAGCTCGCAATTTCACACCAGTCGAGGATATATTCCAAACCATGTCGGCTCAGCTTACTGAGAACGCGCAAATGCAAATTGATCGATTACTCAACCAGCGCTGGAAAACCACCCAAACAGGAAAGTTTGAGGTGCCTTCACAGCTCTATAAAACCTATCGCTGCTGGGATGCTAGCCCATCCTTTCGGAAAGAAATCCTCTACAAGCTAACATCGACCAGCTGCTCAAACCAATACAATATTTACTTAGATAACAACCTAGAGGTGGGTGGCATTGCCTATGAGTATCACTGGATAGATACCGAAAAGCTCATTCCTCAACGTTTCTACTATTCTGCCTATGAGGTGCTCAACGACAGCGTCCCTCCTGGTAATGCAGGCAAGGAAGATGTGACCAACTTTGCTTGCCACACCAAATTCATCAAGATAAGTGACAACGAGTTCAAAGCAACCATTTGTCGACGTGACTATCTTGCCTATGCAGGACTGAGCGACGTTCTAAGCACGATTGCCATGGTTGGACACCCAAAAGAAGGCTTTATTTTTAATATGGATTTTGTTGGAACAGACTTTAACTCTGCCATGGATCTGCTACAGAAAATGCTGGAGAAAATCACATGGACAGAATAATCGTTGCAACACATGTACGCGGTGCTGAGAACTACACTAAAGTTGATCAATTCCCAGCAACCATTGGACGTGCTCTGGATAATGACATTATTCTATCTGATCTTTCCGTATCTCCTCATCATCTAAAAATTGATAAAACTGAAAACGGTGATATCGAGGTCACGAATATATCAAATGAAAATGGCACCACACTGAATAAAGAAGAAATGGCCGAAGAACAAGGCAGCCTTATAAGCTGTCCTAGTACCTTATGGTTAGGCCATAGTAAAATTCGCCTACTGTCTCCTGATATGCCAGTAGAACCGACCAAGTTATGGGCTTGTACAGGCATTTTTTGTCTACTAACCAAAAAAATATGGGCTTTCACCCTGACGTTCATTTTACTCGGTTTATTCACACTGGATCACTATCTTGGCACCCCCATTGATAAATCGATAAGCCACTTTATCAACGAAAGTTTCACCTCGGTACTCTACTTAATTGGCTTCTTCTTAATTATCGCAGGCATTAGTCGCTTGGCCACACATCGCTGGGATCTTATACCTGCACTGAGTGTCGCCACACTGTTTTTCCTGATCCCTAAATTATTCAGCTACAGTAGCGAATTAATCAATTACTTCTTCTCAACAACAACGTTCTCAAGTATTTCTTTATACGCACTGGATTTCTTGCTGCTTCCCGTTTTACTCGTCCTTTTCATGACACGTATTGCGCACAGCCCCCTAGGGCCATCCATTGGTGTTTCCCTACTTGTCAGCTCACCCTTTATTGCACTAAAAGCAAAAGAATTAGCTGATGATCTGACCCGCCCTGATTTCTCACAACTTCCTTCCTACAATAGAACATTAAGCTCGTTTGATATTCGCAAAGATGAGAGTATTTCAACCACCAGCTTTTTGGAAGAAGCGGAACAATTCTTATCAGAACAAATGCAAATTGAGCTGGAAAAAGCGAATAAAGAACAACGAAAGGATAATTAGTATGCCCACATTACTCATAACAGGTGCAAATCGCGGTATAGGTTTAGAACTATGCAAACAATATCTTGCTGAAGATTGGACAATTCACGCGACTTGTCGTCAGCCAGAAAGTGCACAAGAACTGAATAAATTATGCCAGGCAAGCAATGGCAAACTAACGGTTCACCCATTGGACGTCACCAACCCGACACAAATCAAAAACCTCCAACAGGTTCTCAAAAACACCTCTATCGATATCCTGCTCAATAACGCAGGCGTACATGCACAAGATGCCTCACAATTTGGCAAAAGTGATGAAGCGACTTGGGATGAGGCAGTGCATGTGAATTTATTAGCCCCCCTAAAAATGATGGAACATTTTGTTGATCATGTCGGGGATAGTGAACAACGCTTAATAGTTAATATGAGTAGTAAAATGGGCAGCATAGCTGATAATGGCTCCGGCGGTGCCTATGCCTATCGTGCAACAAAAGCCGCCCTGAATGCTGTTACTGTCAGCGCAGCACAAGACCTCAAATATCGTAAAATTAATGTTATCGTTATGCACCCTGGCTGGGTAAGAACGGACATGGGTGGCCCAAATGGTGAGATTTCAGTAGCAGAATGTGCCACTCAACTACGCGCCATCTTTGGCAAACTCACCCTCAAAGACAGCGGCAAGTTTCTTGATATTGATGGTACTGAGATTCCTTGGTAAGCAACTAATATACCGGGTTTAAGTAGGAACGAATTCTATCTTCAACAGCTCCTCCACTAAACCCGGTATTATCTTCCACCGACTCAACAAAAGCCGCTAACACTCGCTCATCGCTGGTTTGTTTTTCCATACGTGATAGCACTATTGGCAAACGCTTCTCATCAAAACTCACATAATCCAGTAGCGGATATAGACCATCTTTGACATTCTGCATGGCATGCAAGTTATAAATCAAACGCTTACGCTCTCTCCCCTTCGCCTGTTGAACCATCTTCGGCGTATTTTCATGCAGTCTCTCCAATAAAAAAAGCACCTGCAACTCTTTGGTCATTCGCAAAATACGCCGTAACTCCCGCATTTCAGGATCACCTATCGATTGCTCAAAAGATTGTCGATTAGACCATGGAGCACCTCTTGGCATTGCATTCACCAACCAAATAGGCAAAGGAACTTGTTCTTTTTGTAAATACTGAAGATACTTCGGAAAAGAACTTTTAGCAGTGAGAACACTCGTTTGTGGATACCAGACAAACCCAAAACCAAGATTCAAGGATTGCTGCTGGTCATTCCATTGAACAATACGGTCAGCATCTCCTTGGGTAATATTCTGATATAAACGCTGACTTACGCGAGATAATTCATCCTCTGAAATTTTAGAGAAATAAGGGGCAGCGCCCTGATTATAGATAGGCTCGGCTTCCGGTACATTATGACTCACACCACACGCTGATAGAAAAACAGCAAACACCATTAAAAAAACATACACCCTACATCGAATCATTGCTACCCCTTAAGCTTATTCGAAAAACTTCCGCCAAGGCTCTTATAAAATCACCAAGTTATCTCGATGTATAATTTCCTCTTCATCAACATAACCTAAGACATCGCGAATGGCTCGACTACTTAGACCCTTGATAATGACACATTCAGCACTGGAATAATTAACCAAGCCCTTGGCTAATATCGCTCCCTGCAGAGAAGTACACTCCACCACATCACCACGCTCAAAATCACCTGTAACCTTCACCACACCCACTGGCAGCAAACTTCTGCCTGCCTCATTCAGTGCTTTTTCTGCACCTTGATCAATGAGCAACTGCCCTTGTGGCTTGAGTTGATTGGCGATCCACTGCTTACGCGCAACCAAGGGTTCACGCCCGGCATGGAGAAACGTTCCTAGCGCCTCCTTATTCATAATACGACCTAATACATTCTCTTCGCGACCTGAGGCGATAATCGTTGCACAACCAGAACGTGCAGCGCGCTGTGCTGCCATCACTTTAGTACGCATTCCACCCGTACCCACATCGGTTCCAGCATCTCCTGCAAATGCCAACAGCTTCGCATTCATTGCATCATCATCATGAATGAATTGAGCCTGCTCATTCTGCCTGGGATCACTATCATAGAGCCCCTGTTGGTCTGTCAAAATAATCAACAACTCAGCATCCACAAGGTTCCCAACCAATGCACCAAGCGTATCATTGTCACCGAAACGAATTTCATCAAATGAAACCGTATCATTTTCATTTACAATCGGAATGGTTCTTAAAGACAGGAGTGTTTTGAGCGTACTTCGTGCATTGAGGTAGCGACGACGATTACTCAAATCATCATGCGTTAACAGGACTTGCGCCGTTTGCAAGCCATGTTTTTCGAAGAAACTTTGATAAGCCTGAATAAGCCCTGCTTGGCCAATTGCCGCTGCGGCTTGCAATTTATAAAGAGAGGTTGGACGTCGTTCCCAACCCATACGTGAGATACCCTCTGCAACAGAACCAGAAGACACTAATACCACTTCAATGCCTGACTTTCGGATTGCCGCAATTTGCTCAACCCAACTCGACATTGCTTCTGTGTCTAGCCCACTGCCATCACGTGTTAGCAGTGCACTACCAATTTTTACGACACAACGCCGTGTATTTTCAATGCACTCAATACGTTTCGTCATAACCATCGAGATATTGCATGATTTTGTAGGTAAGTGCTTTTGTTCCTTGTCCCGTTACTGCCGAGATAGAGAATACTTCACCTTCCCAATTAAGCTCACGAAGAATCTCACGGGTAAATTCTTCCTGCATGTCTTGAGGAATCAAATCCATTTTATTTAACACCAGCCAGCGAGGCTTATTCCCCAACTCATCTGCGTATTTTTTAATTTCTTTTTCGATAACGCGTACTGCTTCAGCAGGACTGCTGCCATCAGCAGGATCAACATCCACAATATGTAACAACAAACGAGTACGCGACAAATGCTTAAGAAACTGAATCCCTAAACCAGCCCCTTCTGCGGCACCTTCAACCAGACCAGGAATATCCGCAATAACAAAACTTTTGTATTGTTCCACATAAACCACGCCGAGGTTAGGATATAACGTGGTAAATGGGTAATCAGCAACTTTAGGACGTGCGCCAGATACTGAACTGATAAAAGTCGACTTACCTGCATTGGGCAAACCCAGCAGACCAATATCTGCCAATACTTTCATCTCCAAACGAAGTATTCGCTCATCACCTGGTGTACCTGGCTTGGACTCCCTTGGCGCACGATTCACCGAACTCTTATATCGCAAATTACCTAAGCCATGAAAACCACCACGAGCCACCAATAACTTTTCAGTATCGACAACATCACCGATCTGCTCACCCGTTTCATCATCAAACACGATGGTGCCAATAGGTACATCAATGACTACGTCCTCACCACGAGCACCCGTCATATTGCGACTTCCGCCGTTTTCACCGCGCCCACCTTCATAGTGACGCCTGTGACGGAAATCCGAGAGCGTTGATAAACCTTCGTTACCAATTAAATATACATTGCCGCCATCACCGCCATCGCCGCCATCAGGCCCACCGAACTCAATATATTTTTCGCGACGAAAACTGACGCAACCATTGCCTCCGTCACCGGCTTTTACTTTAATGGTTGCTTCATCAACAAATTTCATAGCTAAAAATCAATTGCTTTGGAGAGTTACTCATTCATACGTGATGCAAATCATACTCTCAACGTAGAATTGAACAAGTCTGGATACAAAAAAAGCCCCGACAATGCGGGGCTTTCTTAAGATCGAAAGAACGACTTATGCAGCTTCAGTTACGATGCTAACAAATTGTCTCTTCTTAGGGCCTTTAATTTGGAATTCTACACGACCATTAGATTTTGCGAATAAAGTGTGATCTTTACCCATACCAACGTTCTCACCAGCGTGGAACTTAGTACCACGTTGACGTACAAGAATATTACCTGCAAGTACTTCTTGACCGCCGAAACGTTTTACACCTAAACGCTTAGATACCGAATCGCGACCGTTACGAGTACTACCGCCTGCTTTTTTATGTGCCATTGTCTTTTAACCTCTTATTAAGCAGAAATGCCTGTAATTTCAACTGTCGTCAAATACTGACGATGTCCAGTGCGTTTCTGGTGATGTTTACGACGTTTGAATTTGATAATCTCAACTTTCTTGCCGCGCTTCTGCTCTTTAACTGTACCAGTTACTTTGCATCCGTCTACGTAAGGTGCGCCGATTTTAACATCTTCACCTGCACCAACCATTAGAACGTTCTCGAAATCCACATCAGAACCTTCGTCTATTTCTAATTTTTCTATTTCTATCACGTCGCCTTCTGCTACGCGATATTGTTTTCCACCAGTTCTGATGACAGCATACATGGCCATGTCTCCGAGTAAATGCCTTGTAAAAAAAGGAGCGGTATTGTAAAACTCCTTTCCCAACGAGTCAATGCCTCATTTTTCTATTTTTTCCTACCTCATCTACAAACATTCTTGACAGGCTCGCGCCATGTACCTAGCATGCGTCATTCAATTCTAAAATGACCCGAATCCATGGATTTTAACGACATATATCAACTTGCAGCCGATGATATGGAGGCTGTTAACCAGCTGATCCAAGACAGGCTCCAATCTGATGTCGTATTGGTCAATCAGCTCAGTGCATACATTATAAATAGCGGCGGCAAAAGATTACGCCCATTACTCGCATTACTGGTGGCCCGCGCTTGTGGTTACTCCGGAACCAAGCACATAGAAGTCTCGGCCATTGTTGAATTCATCCATACCGCCACGCTATTACATGATGATGTGGTTGATGAATCTGACCTACGCCGTGGCAAAGAAACCGCCAACAATGTCTGGGGCAACCAAGCCGCCGTTCTTGTGGGTGACTTCTTGTATTCTCGTTCGTTCGAAATGATGGTGGATGTTGGTTCCATGCGTGTCATGGAAATTCTCGCCACGACCACAAACACCATTGCTGAAGGTGAAGTGCTGCAATTACTTAATTGTAACGATGCAGACACGACCGAAGAAAGCTACATGGAAGTTATTCACTCCAAGACAGCCAAACTCTTCGAAGCCGCTTGTTTGATTGGCGCAGTGCTTGCTGAATTACCAGAAGAACATCAAGCAGCCATGGCAAAATATGGCATGCATTTAGGCACAGC
>CACVAY010000057.1 GCA_902727985.1 uncultured Thiotrichaceae bacterium
TCACCGTTGATGTAGATCTGCGGGAATGTCGGCCAGTTCTGATAGCGTGGAAGGTTTTGGAAAATTTCTGGGTCTTCCAGTACGTTGACATAAGCGAATGGCTTGCCGATTGAGAGCATGGCTTGGCCAATTCTGCTTGAGAAACCACATTGTGGTAGTTTTGGTGAGCCTTTCATAAATACGATGACTGGGTTCTCTTTAACCGCTGAGTCGATTCGATCCATTACGTCCATTGGTGTTACCTCATTAAGAATTCTGTGTTGATAATGCGGCTATCCTGCCATTTTTCAAGTCAAATGACTATATCTACTTCAAACCGTAGTTGCATAGTAGAAAAGTCGCTTGTAAGCCAGAATTAGTCCTTGGTTTTATCATTTATCTCTGCAACTTCATGCGATGCAGAATCCTCGGCAATATCACGTTCATTTTTTTCTGGTTTAACGTCGTTTTGTTTCCCGGCAGCTAAGGCAGTGGAGCGGTGAGTATGGCGTGTCACATACATAAGTACCGTCGTTACAATCAGCAGTAAGGCCGTGCCGGTAAGAAGGGCGAAGTCTTCAAGATGTAAGAGGGTATAAAGTACCGTGTACAAACCGACTAACAATAAGAAGAACAGGAAGGCACGCGCTAAACTTTTCAAGATGGCAAAAGCATAGGCGCTAATTAAAATAATGGTGGTGGCTGAGGCTGCAATATAGGCGTGCAGGAAGGCTACATGCTCTGCTAGTGACAGCAAAATCAGATAAAACAAACTCATCGCTAAACCCACCAGAATGTATTGCACAAAATGCGGGCGTGTTTTGGTGGTTAGCTCAAAAATCAGGAAGGTAATAAAGGTAAGGGCAATAAACAAGATGCCGTATTTTGTGGAGCGTGAGATTTTTGAATACAGTGTGACAGGTTCGAACAAATCAACACCGGCAACAAAGTCATTTAAGCTATGCGTCGGTTTTTTACTAAACTCCCAATATTGTGGGTAATTTCGGGCAAGATTGGGAATTTGCCAGCGGGCTGAAAAACCTTCGCTATCGATCTTCTTTTCTTTGGGTAATACGCCACCTTGGAAACTAGGATGAGGCCAGGGTGAGGTGAATTCTGCAATGGTGACTTTGCCCAACGGCGCAAAACGTATGCCGCCGCTGCCATTAATGGAGAGTCGTATCTTAAATTCAGGCAGTGGTGAATCTGGCTCGATACCTTTCAGGGGGGCGTGAAAGCCATTTGATATCAGTGTCGGTAGCTGTGTGCCCGGGTTAATGCCAACACTGGTGTTATTCCAAGATAGCCGTGACGTCTCATTAATGGCTTTCGTGTCGGTGAGACCTGTCGCTATCCACGCCTTATCCCACTTGATGGAGCAGTCGTTACCACAGGCACTGAGTAGGGGCTGGATATTGAAGTGACCGCTTAGGTTGAGATCTGAAACATATACCAGTGATTCATAGATGCCGCGCTTTCTATATTCTTCCTGAAGTGTGCCCTGAATATTGAGTTCTTCTGGCAGCAATATCATGGTGTGATCAGTGAACACATCTTTACTAATCGTGCGCGTATCGCCGCTTTTATCCGTGACGGTTTCTACAGTTAAGACATGATCAACATAAGGAACGGCTAAAATCGGGCCCGTTAGTGTTTGTGGTTCTCCCCAAACGGATGCGATTTGATTGATGACATTATTAAATCGGTTCCCACGTTCTCGAACAATGTCGTCAACCATTGCTAATGGAATAAACATGGTTAAAGTGATGATGGCAATGACAATCGTGCGAAAGGTCAGCGATTGCGTGATCTTTCTTAGTGCAGAAACAGTTTTACCCGTTGGGTTGGACATTCGTAAGCCTGATTATTGTTGTGTGGAGTGGGGAAGTTTAGCACGATGTTGAAGAATGGTACTCAGGAGATAGTTGCTTTTTGAATTTCTCTTGTGGGTGCAAGTGTTTGTATATCAAGTTTATTTTTTTCTAAAAGGAAATGGTTTTGTTGTCTCTTATCTTTTTAA
Organism: uncultured Thiotrichaceae bacterium; assembly: GCA_902727985.1. GTDB lineage: Bacteria > Pseudomonadota > Gammaproteobacteria > Thiotrichales > Thiotrichaceae > HyVt-477. Next base: position 2,000 of record CACVAY010000057.1, read on the forward strand.
GGCTTTGGTCGCCAAGGAAAAGTGGCATAAGTGACTTAGGTCAAGGTGTGGGGTGGTAGAGAGGTATAAATTAGTTTTAAGAATATTAACTTAGACGGAGAATTATCATGTTTGATCCAATGTATGGCTTCCCACTTTTACTTGTTACTTTATTAATCATTTTTTCATGGTTCTCATTTTTAAGTGTTATCTTTTTTGGATAATGTCGTCGCTTTCTAAGTTTTCATCATCTGCTTATCAAATACTGCACGAATCTTTATGATTTATGCGGTATTTTTATTGAGCGGATGACATTTGATCTATTGTTGTTGATTGATATGAATCCAGCCCTCACAAGGCTATATTGCGGGAGTATCCTCTCGTCCTCCACAAAATAGTGAATCATGATTTACAAATGAGGTGATATAAAGGCAATATGCCTTTTCCCTATTGTAAAGAGATTCCACTATGCGCGTTTTAGGTATCGAAACATCTTGTGATGAAACGGGTGTTGCAGTCTATGATACTGAACATGGCTTGTTGTCCCATCAGTTATATAGCCAAATTGCCCTACATGCTGAGTATGGTGGCGTCGTGCCCGAACTCGCATCACGCGATCATATCCGTAAGATCTTACCCTTAATTAAAGCTGCCGTTGCTGATGCCGATATGACATTGGCAGAATTGGATGGTATTGCATATACATCAGGTCCAGGGTTGATTGGTGCATTAATGGTCGGGGCTTCTGTTGGACGTTCCTTGGCATGTGCGTTAAATGTCCCCGCGTTGGGTGTCCATCATATGGAAGGGCATTTGCTTGCGCCGATGTTGGATGACAATAAACCTGAACTGCCTTTTGTTGCCTTGCTCGTTTCTGGTGGGCATACCATGTTAGTTGAAGTGCAGGCTTTGGGTAGCTATCGTATTTTAGGTGAGTCACTGGATGATGCCGCAGGGGAAGCCTTCGATAAAACCGCGAAAATGTTGGGTTTACCTTATCCAGGTGGGCCTGAATTAGCACGGTTAGCCGAACAGGGTGAAGAGGGAATCTATCGTTTTCCACGCCCTATGGTTGATCGCCCAGGGTTGGATTTCAGTTTTAGTGGGTTAAAGACTTTTACGCTTACAACATGGCAGAAGTCTGATCAAACCGATCAGGATCAGGCCAATATTGCCAGAGCGTTTCAAGACGCTGTTGTGGATACGCTTTTTATTAAATGTAAACGTGCGCTTAAAGAGACGGGTATCAATAATCTGGTCATTGCGGGTGGTGTTGGCGCAAATCAATTGCTACGCCAGAAATTGGCTACTTTGGATGCTACTGTGAGTTTTCCACGTTTGGAGTTTTGTACTGATAATGGCGCGATGATTGCTTATGCTGGGGCAATTCGTTTGGAGGCAGGGCAAACGGAAGAGCCTATTATTCAACCACAGCCACGCTGGTCGCTTGAAGATTTACCTGCTGTTGAGTAGCTCTACTGTTGACAATTCATTCCAGTTATATGCAAGCTTCAAGTTTTTGTTTTTCAGTTTCCTCTTTTTTCATAACCAGTCTTAATGTTGTCCGTGATTTTGCCGTGTTGTTGTTTTTTTAATCAGATTGATTGTTTGTTTATTGGGCGTAATGATAATATTTTCAGTAACCTGAGAAGTTTTTTAATCGTTTTTAGATGGGTAAGGGTTTTAGTTTTCTATAAAATTAATATATTGAGATAATTAACTTATTGAATTTCATAAGATGCTTATTTTCATTATCGACTGTAAATGAATTTGTAGAACACTGCTTTAATGATTGTTTATTTTCAAGAAATTTAAAAAAAAGGTGGGGATAGTTTTTTTTTTGTACTATTATTGTTCGGTCTTTAGGTTTAACCGCTAAGACAAAATCACAATTAACCCCAAATTTCATTACTTAAAAGGAATTAAAATGAAACTTGTAAAGAGCGCACTTGTTGCTACTTCACTTCTTCTCGCTTCTAACTTTGCTATCGCTGGAGGTTCAGATAAAGGCCTTCAAATCGATATCTATGATGTTAGTGTAAATCAGGCTCAGTATAGTTCTGATAGTTCACAAGAACTAAAAGTTGGTACTATTGCTGATGGCGTAGATGGTGATGTGAAGATTCATATTGGCCAAACTTCTATTTACCAATACCAAGAGTCTCACAATAGTTATCAAACTGCTCATATTGGCGTTGTAGGATGTGACTGCTAATTAAGCAAACTATACTGGCGCTATTGATAGCGCCAGTATTTTTTTATGATGGTGGAAACTATGAAAATATTAACATTAATAATTGCTTATCTTCTTATATCAGCTCCATCTTATGCCTTGCCGGGTGAAGTTGACCCAGCGTTTTCCGGTACTGCAGCAAGCTATGCTAAGAATAAGGCGAGACTACGTGCATTGCGTAGTGAAGGCATGGATAGCTATGGTCTGCTGGATGATAGTTCCGGTTGCAATATCAATATCGGCAATGTTGAAGTGGATGATTCTTTTCAAGCTCCAGATGAAATTGTTGTGATAATAGAAGGTGATGTTATCCAGGCAAATAATTGTCGCTAGCTTGTTGGTTTTTGAAGTTTAAGGTAAAGCAATAAAAATATAATTATATAAATAAAGTGTTAATATAAATTAATGATTTATATATAACAGTGTATAGAGCTGTTCGAAGTTTCTTTGTATTGTTATCGTTTTTCTTTTTCTGGTATAAAACTGTTCAATTTTTGTGTAAACTATTTCTAAGTAAGTGGTTGACCGACTAGTTTTTGTTGTACCAGTAATAAATCATTATTCCATCTTTCGAGCCTATTCCAATAGAATGTGAGTTTTCTATTGAGTGTCTCTATAATAGATGAGTCTAAAAAAAAGAAATGAAAACTATCAATGTACTGAGTGCTACTCTGTGTTTTGGTTTATTGTCCGGTTGTACGTCGCTTGATAAAACGCGTGATGAATATGAAACATTACGAAAAAAACCTATTGGAAAAATTTATAAGAGTATTAGTAATTTTTCCAAAGAATTAAAATGTATGGATGACCTGATGGTCAAATATAATATCAAAGATGTTGGTGTTATGGTTGAGGACATTGCAGATCGAACTGAGGAGGTCAAGGCTGGTGCAAAGGATATGCTGATATCCGCGATTTCAGAAATGACTACGGAGAGTCATGGCATTCGTTTGGTCGCCTATGGAAAAGATACCCCTAATGCTATAACGTTTCTTAAAAGAGCAAACAATCTAAGCCCATATAAAAATGTACCTCCCTATGATATTCGAGGTTCAATATCTCAATTTGATAAAAAGGTTGTTCATGAAGATGGCAGTCTTGGATTGTTTTCCCGAAGGGAAGGGGGGTTAGGAGCATCGAATGTGTCTTCTGTTAGCATTCTTGCCATGGATTTGAATGTCATTAAGACTGATGATTTAAGTGTGGTGCCTGGTGTTACTTCGAAGAACTCCATTTCCATTTACCGACAGGGTCGTTCACTTGATGCAGATGCAAGAATCGACAAATATGGTGTCTATTTCGATATGAACCTCAGTAGAAGTGAAGGTGTTGCACAAGCATTAAGGAATTTGGTGGAGCTTGCTTCTATAGAATTGGTTGGAAAATTAACACGAGTGCCCTATTGGACATGCTTGGGTGTGGATGCCAATGATCCAGATATGCAATTAGAGCTACGGAATTGGCAAAGGCTTACTCCGACGTTGCCTGATGAAAGCAGCGCCTGATTCTTGATTAGCAACTTAAAATAAATGATTTCCACAAAGATTCTTCAAATAAACAGCATATTAACTACAGGATGGTAGTTTAACTAGGCAGGGAGCACGGCAAAGTGCATGTTGATAACAGTCTGATTGTTCTATAATGAACAAGAGGCTCAATATGTACTTTGGATGCTGTTTTTTTGAAGGATCTTTGATGGAGTTATAATTTCCTCCAGTGGCTTATAATTAATTTCATCATCACTTTGCCACGGGTTATCCATCTGTTCATGTCCATCTCCCTTAAGGAGCCTCTGATCAAGCCCACACAATATTGGAACCGAGGCTTTAGCCTCGCCTAACGTATTGAAAATAAAATTAATCAGAGCTTCCTTGACCAAGGCATTCACGCGGCTTGCTGTTAAAACCTTGGTTTCATGAGGTACAACTAGTTTTAGGGCAAGCAGATTGCAGAGCCTTGAAGATACGAGGATGTATTTCCCTCCCCAGTTTTTCGACCTTTTCTACACTCCACCACGCTTTTTGGTA
>CACVAY010000058.1 GCA_902727985.1 uncultured Thiotrichaceae bacterium
TTATTTGCCCGTTTACGACGAGACCACAAAAACATTGGTTTGATGATTATTGGCGTGAGTTAGTGGGGCTGTTGCATGAAAATACATCCAAATCAGTACTGATGTTGGGTGGGCCCGGTGATAAGGAGGCTGCAGAATCTTTGGTAGCAGGTACCAATATCATCAATTTAGCGGGACAAACTTCATTACAAGCCGCATCGGAGTTGATTCGCAAAAGCAAGTTGCTCATTGGTGTAGATACGGGGCTCACGCATATGGGGCACGCCCATGAGATTCCCACGGTTGCTCTATTTGGTTCAACCTGTCCTTATCTCGAAACCGATAATCCAAACGGTAAAGTCATTTATCATCACTTTTCATGCTCACCCTGTCGACGCAGTCCTAGCTGCGATGGCCGCTTTGATTGCCTTCGGGAAATTACCCCTTCTGAAGTGATGAAGGAGGCTGCATTGTTGGTAAACACTTCATGAAAGTATTGCATGTCGAAACAGGAATGCACCTCTATGGTGGGGCAAAGCAAGTCACTTACATTATCAAAGGATTACAGGAGCAAGGCGTAAGCAATGTGTTATGCATACCTAAAAATAGTGACATCAGCGAGTGGGCCTCTCAACAACCAATACAGGTTCGTACCACAGATACCGCGGGTGATTTGGATCTCCGGTTTTATCGCCAGCTAAGCCAAATCATGCGTGATGAAAAGCCTGATCTTGTGCATTTGCACAGTAGAAGGGGGGCTGATGTTCTAGGTGGAATTGCCGCAAAATCAAATAATATTCCTTGTATTCTCTCTCGTCGCGTCGATAACAAAGAATCGAAGTGGGTCGTGAACATTAAATACCGTCTTTATGATCATGTGATTACGATCTCTGAGGGGATAAAGCGGGTATTACTTTCAGAAGGTGTGCCAGACAATAAAATCACTTGTGTGCATAGTGCTGTTGATGCAGAAAAGTACACAACGCCAGAAAGTAGAAGGTGCTTTTTAGAAGAATTTCGTTTACCTGAAGATACATTTTGTATAGGGGTTGTGGCGCAGCTGATCCAGCGAAAAGGACATCGCTACTTACTTGAAGTTCTTCCCGAACTGGTTCAGCAATATCCCAATATTCGTGTTCTAATTTTTGGTAAAGGGCCACTAAAAGATGATTTGAAAACAAGTGTGGCTGAGCTAGGCTTGGCTGATCATGTCCAGTTCACAGGATTTAGAAATGATCTTGAAAAATGGTTAGGCTGCTTGGATTTAGTTGTGCATCCCGCTGAAATTGAAGGATTAGGTGTGTCTTTATTGCAAGCAGCTTCTGCTGGCGTACCGATCATCGCCAGTAATGCAGGAGGAATGCCAGAGGTTGTGCATCACCAGAAAAATGGTTTGCTCATAAACGCGGGGGACACACAAAGCTTAGCAGCAGGAATAAGACAAATCATGGCTGATGAAAAACTCAGATTGAACATGCAAAAGGCAGGGCCTGAAATAATTCAGCAATACTTTTCTATCCCAAGCATGATTCAGGGGAATCTTCAGGTTTACCGTCAAGTACTATCCGCTAGGGCATAGTGTTACAATTTTGCATTCACTAACAAGAAAGGCTTGCCATGTCGCATTTTTCAGAAATCGTTGATGAGCATCGAAAGGTTCTCAATGATTTATCCCTTATTGATGATGCTATTGCATCGGCAAATCAACAGATTAAAGAGACTTTTGCCAAGGGGAGGAAAGTGCTGTTATGTGGTAATGGTGGAAGCGCAGCTGATTGCCAGCACATTGCGGCAGAGTTTGTGGTTCGTTATCAAAAAGTACGGGCTTCATTGCCTGCTATTTCTTTAACAACGGATACTTCCATTCTTACCGCGCATCCCAACGATTTTGAGTTTGAGACGGTCTTTTCTAGGCAAATTGAAGCGCTTGGGAATGAAGGAGATTGTCTGATTGCTATCTCGACTTCAGGAAATAGTGCAAATATTTTGCGAGCAACTAAGACAGCCAAGAGCCAGGATATGACTGTTATCGGGATGACCGGAGGAACAGGTGGGCAACTAGCTGGGCTTGTAGATGCCGCTGTTGTGGTTCCCTCAAATGTAACTGCACGCATACAAGAAATGCATATTCTAATCGCTCACTGGTGGTGCGAAGAGGCTGAAAAATAATGAAAATGATCATTCCTAATTTCTCTAAAGCTCGTGTGCTCGTGGTAGGTGATGTCATGCTGGACCGCTATTGGCATGGTAGTAGCGGGAGAATCTCTCCGGAAGCTCCAGTGCCAGTAGTGCATGTCAATAATGACGAGTTCCGAGCGGGTGGTGCAAGTAATGTCGCGCTTAATATCACCGCGTTGGGAGCACAATGTGACCTCGTAGGATTAACAGGTAATGATGTCAACGCACAGGCATTAGAAAAATTGCTGCAAGAAAAACAAGTCAATTGCGAATTTATTGAATGTGCTGGTTATAACACGATCGTCAAGTTACGCGTCGTTGCACAACATCAGCAGATGATTCGTCTGGACTTTGAAGATAATTTTGCTATCGTTGATAAAACTACTCTGAATGAAAAGTATGCTGGCTTGCTGGATAAAAATGATGTCGTTGTCATCTCCGATTACAACAAAGGAACATTAAGTAATGTGCAATCATTGATTCAAATGGCTAAAGCTGCGGGTAAAAAAGTCATTGTTGATCCCAAAGGCTTAGACTTTGAAAAATACCGTGGCGTGACCTTAATGACCCCCAATCGTTCAGAGTTCGAAGGTGTTGCCGGTACATGTGAAAATGAGGACGAGCTTGTAGAAAAAGCGCATTCATTGCGTGGAGCCTTGGGGTTTGAGGCCCTGTTGGTGACGCGTGGCGAAGATGGGATGACGTTGATCGAACAGGGTGAAGGTGCTTTTCATTTACCGACCTATGCAAGAGAGGTTTTCGATGTTACGGGCGCAGGGGATACGGTCATTGGCACAATTGCTGCCTCATTAGCAGCGCGTGATGATCTACAAAATGCAGTAACACTGGCCAACCTGGCTGCTGGCTTGGTTGTCCAAAAACTGGGGACAGCGACGACCTCCTTGGCTGAAATACATCATGCTTTACAAGAACATCAGGAAATAGGATTTGGTGTTATTACTGAAGATGAATTAAAGCAAGTTATTGATATCGCGCATCACAAAGGTGAGAAAATCATCATGACCAATGGCTGTTTTGATATTTTGCACCCCGGACATATCGATTATTTGCAAAAAGCCCGACAACTTGGCGACAGGTTGGTGGTAGCGGTTAATTCCGATGAGTCGGTGAGAAATTTAAAGGGAGATTCCCGACCAATCAATGTTTTAGCTGATCGAATGTTGATGTTAGCCGCTTTGGAATGTGTTGATTGGGTTGTACCATTTTTAGAAGAAACACCTGAGAGACTATATTGCCATGTCTTGCCCGATACTATTGTCAAAGGTGGTGATTACCAGCCAGAAGATGTTGCAGGTGGCGATTGTGTCAAAAATAATGGGGGGGGTGTGCAAATAATTGCATTTGTAGATGGGCATTCGACATCTAAAATTATCGATAAAATCAAATTTTATTAAATGCTTAGTTGGATTTTATGTGTTAGCAGTTTATCTTCTTTGCTTCTTTGATATAAAAATTTAAACGGTTTAGTAAAGGCCTATCTCGATACTTTATGAATAGTTCTTTTCCATATTTTGTAAAGAATAAAAAAAGCCTCCAAGAAAATCTTTTCTCTAATCTTTCCTGAAGAAGATTATGTAGTTTTTTTAATACTAATTTGTCTTTTTTTGATATCGTACTAACTTCACTGAATAGCTGTATTCTAGCTAGAAGTTCCTTATGTCGTTTAGATCTCCTATGTTTTTTACTATCTAATATGTTTTTTTGTGAATGTATGAGCATTGCTGACCCGCTATGTTCGCGATGATTCACTAACTCTGCATCAAGATATTGAACTTCTCCTGTTGTTGTAGCCACAAAAGCTAGCCACCAGTCGTAAAAAACACTATCTGGAATAGGTAGAGCCTTATCTAGTAACTTTCTAGCAAAGAGCATTGAATGTCCTGAAACTATATTGCAATAAACTAACTCAAGAGGAGAGTTTATAGGTGAAAAAGTTCTGTTTAGTGACTGACTCATTGTGGTCTGAAGTAACTTCCCTTTTTCATCAATAAAAGCAGAGTCTGAAAAAACCATAGGGTGATTTTTAATCTTTTCATACAGTTGTTGTATTTTTTCCGTATGCCATTCGTCATCTTGGTCTGAAATGCAGATGTACTGACCAGTACACTTTTTTAAACATGATTCAAAGTTTTGATTAAATCCAAGATTTTTCTTGTTAACGAAAATAAATAAATTAGCTTGGCTATATGATTGTAGAATTGAAACAGTTTGATCAGTGGATGCATCGTCTGAAATTATAATCTCTAAATTGGGGTAGCTTTGTGAGAGTAATGAATCCATTTGTTGTTTCAGATATTCTTCTCCATTATAGGTGCACAGGGCTATTGATATCAGAGGGTAGGTATTATTTTCTTTCATGTTTAATGCTCAAATAATGCATGTGCTACTTTAGGAGGATAGGTGTTGAAATTTAGTTTAGTTGTTTTATTGAGGTTGTATCCTTGCTTAGATGAATGCTGTGGTTTGACTATCGATAACTCCTAAAGAATTAGTTACTCAGTGATAGTTTTTTTATGCGAAATGCAAACTGTAGAGATAAGGTGTCCTTTCCAATAATATTTACACTAATGATTTTTAGCATTTTTCTCAATGATGTCGGTTTGTAAGAAAGGTTATTAATTCCATTAAATTTTTCTATCGTGTAGCCATGTTGGGTGATAGTTCTTAAGAGGCTCTTTTTCGTGAAAAAGCGTAGATGGGTTCGGTCTAATATTCCTGAGTCTTGATATTCCCAATCTTTGTTGAATATCAAAGATAATAGATTTGGAAGAAACCTTACGTTTGGTATAGATCCAACAATACTGCCATTATTTGTCATTTTGCTTTTTATATCATCGAAGAACTTATCGTGATCAACCATATGTTCTATCACATCATTACAAATAATTAAGTCAAAATAATTGTTCGGAATTTCTGAGGAAACATCATCGTATGTCCCATGTAATGTATAATTTAATACTTCTGATGCTTTATTGTAAGCTGATGAGAAGGGTTCTACTCCCCAATATTCACAGTTCGCTTTTAGATTTGGTCTAAAACCGCCATGCCCACAGCCAATTTCTAAAACTTTTGTATATTCGCTCGGTAAAAACTCATAGATATCAGGTCGTGTTCCATTATAATAATCGTTTGGAGTATTGCTCATTGTTTTTTACGCTTTCGTTAAGGTGGAAATTTTTATTAATTCAGTACTAAGTCTGATTTTATAAGCATATAAATAAAGAATATTACAACCTACACTAAGAATCTAGCATATATCTATGCAGAAAACTCAAAGCTAGGGCATGGTGGTGCTGGGCGCTGTATGGCATTCTTTCTATACACGATTCATGTTATTGATCCAAAAAACCTTTCTGGAACAAATACAAAATCACTTTCTGTGATGCCTCCAAAGGCGTTAAGTCAGAAGTATCTATCACAATCTCTGGGTTTACCGGAGTCTCGTAGGGGGCACTTATCCCTGTAAACTCAGGAATAATACCTTTTCTCGCTTTTTCATAGAGACCTTTTCTGTCTCGAGCTTCACAGACCTCGAGAGGTGTTGCGATGTGGATTTCTATAAAAACTCCATGTTGTTCAATCAATTCGCGAACTTCTCTGCGGCTTTTGGTGTAAGGAGCGATAGGTGCGCAAATAGCAATGCCTCTGTTTTTGGTGATTTCGTTAGCGACGAACCCAATACGACGAATATTAAGGTTTCTATGTGGCTTAGAAAAGCCTAATTCTGAAGATAGATTGAGTCTAACAATATCTCCATCCAGTAAGGTAACAGGGCGAGTACCATGTTCAATTAATTGTGCATTGATAATTTTTGCGATGGTTGATTTTCCAGAGCCAGAAAGCCCTGTAAAAAACAGTGTAAAACCTTGTTGTGATCTTGGGGGGTACGCATTGCGCATTTCAGCCAAGACTTCAGGATAGCTACACCAGTGTGGAATAGGTTTATTGAGATGTAAATGTTCTTTGATTTTGCTTTCGGAGAAACGAATGCCTGCAGTGTTTTTTTGTTGAATGTTTGAGAGTGGCAAGAACCGCTCATCATTCGTAGAGTATTGATAC
>CACVAY010000059.1:0-2981 GCA_902727985.1 uncultured Thiotrichaceae bacterium
CCGTTTTCTATGATGATTTTGCTGTTCAATTTTATGATTCTGACCACTCTGAATTAGAAGAAGATAGGTTTCTAATTCTAGGTGTGAGTAATAAATCTCGAATGCTTATGGTCTGTCATTGTGAAAAACAATCAGGTGAAGTACTTCGAATTATCTCAGCTAGAAAAGCCACAAAAAATGAACGTAAATTCTATCAAGGTGATATGTCATGAAAAAAGAATATGATCTTTCAAAATTAAAATCTAGAAAAAACCCTTATGCCTCAAAATTAAAAAAATCGGTAACTATGAGACTTAGTGAGGATATTATTGGCTATTTTAAAGATATGTCGGTTGAGTCCGGTGTTCCATATCAAAGCCTTATTAATCTATATTTAAGGGACTGTGTACTACATCATAGAAAAGTAGATATTTCTTGGAATGATAATAAAGATGCCTAATTGGGTCTTGACAGTTACTTACTCTCTATGCGAAAAATGCAAAATATTCAATATCGGAAAAGAAACCAGAAAAAATATGGAAACCCAGATGGCCCTAGTTTTAGCTATCTCGTCAAAAAAGCGCAAAGCAAAGGCAATAAAGGTGATAATGCTTTTAAAGCTATTATTCAAAGCTCAAGCCGTACAAACCCCATGTACAATCAGCAATGTGAAAAATAAGCAAGTCATGTATTTGTAGGATAACGCTAGCGTTTCCAGGCCAAATATGCTCCACCAATGGAATGATAAATACCTCAAACCAAAGTCTCAGGTTTCGCTTGACCCGTACACTTCGCCTAGATAACCTTGAAGGTCAATTCAGCAATTTCCTCTTTGCATTATGACTTCAACACTCCTACAAAAACATCCTATCAAAGGCAGCCGAGAATTTAACCTTGTCGACGATGAAGTTTTCTACACCATCCAGTCACCACATAGGACAGAATCTTTGTCTGTTGTTTTGAATGTCTTAGATCCTGAGCCTGTTATTTCGGGTTCCGTACTGTCATTTGTGAGCCAAGTGAATAGAGAGCCCTTGCTTGAATTATTCCTCGACAAGCCTGACAAGGAAAGCTTTGATCAGTTTGTTAACATCATGCGGCTGCGCATTGCTGAAGAGGATTTTAGTCTTCTTCGCGTTAGAGACAAAGGTGTGGAGGTAGATGTCGCACAAATTAGTGAATCTATTGACATGTTACAAAAGTATGTAGATCCTGCTGAAATCGAGTTATTGCTCTCTTCATTGCTTGAACTGAAAACAAAACCTGATGACGTAAACTGTCTAAGCAATGTCGCTAAAGCATTTAATGATCTTGGTTTTGTACAGGGTCAAGTACTCACCTATGCACCCTATATAAATTTTCTGCTATCAGGTTCTGGAGCAGAAAGCACAGTAGCTATATAGATATGAGCAATCTACTACATCTGCATATCTTTTTGTCACAAAACACTCTATAAAGCCCAATAACTATGACCTCAAAAGTAGAAGTATATGGAACATACAACGGCAAGAAATGCGTTAATGTCCGAGAATTTTTTGCTAAGAAAAATATCGAGTACATCGATAATTTGATCGACCTGATGCCGCTTGAAAAAGACGAAATGATCCGGCGCACTGGCCTCAAATATTACCCCCAGATATTCATTAACGATGAATATATTGGAGGTGAAGAAGAATTGATGATGCTGGCGGCTGATGGAAAACTGGAGAAATTACTGGGCTTGTAATCGATTTAGTTGACGCAGTCTCAAGAGTAACGCAATGGAAAAACCCACTATTCGTTTTGCCAAAGAACTCGTTGAGCTGTTAAAACCATTTGAGCAACAAAACGGACAAACACTAAAGCTCATCATCCACGCTGGCACACCCAAAACCGGCACAACGAGCTTACAAACCTACCTCGACAAAAAGCAACGAAAGCTCAGAAGAAAAGGGATTCTTTATCCGCATAATATTAAAAATATAGATAATCCTACCGCCCCCAAACACCAATGGTTTGAGAAGAATTTAGTCACAACGCATTTGGAAAACTTCCTGGAAAATTTCAAGAATATTATCTCGCAGGTTAAAGATGACACCCACACCATCATCTTGTCATCTGAGGGTATTTATAATTACTGGTGGGACTTTCCTGATGAATCTAAAGCTATTTTATCTACGCTAAATGAACTCTTCAAGGTAGAAATCTGGGTCTGGTTTCGTGAGCCACTTGCCTTTATTGAGAGCTTTTACAAACAATGTCTTCGCAACCCACGCGTTGAAAATAACCCCTGTTATGGCAGAGACTTATCCTTTGCAGACATGTTAGCTATTGAATGGTTTTCTCAACATTTAGACTATCAGGGCTTCGTCACTGAGTGCCAAGCGCTATTTGGCGAAAACAACGTTTCAGTCTTTAAATACGAAGGTGATGTGGTACAAGAAGTCATCCAAAAATTAGGGCTAGCCACACCCCACGACAACCCTACCCCCAGACAAAACCAAAGTTTGAATAGTGCATCGATAGCATTACTAAGGACGATTAATCAGTTTGATGTTACCGCAAAAGACAAAGCGCTTTTGATGCCGCATTTAAAAGCGATGAATAAAACCCTTGAGGGATATGGCAACAACACCTTGATTGATAAGGAATCCCGAAAAAGAGTTCTGAGTATCTCGAATCCCATAAAACTCTAATCCCTCTTGGTTTGAATCCTTCCTCATGCCTCACTAGCCGATCATTATGAATAGATTCCCAGGCTGGCCTATTCAGCATATCAAACCCTCATCACTTCCTGATTTATCAACACCGTTTATCCTTACTGAAAGTGTGTAATGTGGTATTCAGTAGGTAACCATAGCGATACTTGCCCGTTACCGTTAGAATCCCCTGTTAAACCATTCTGACCAGACACCTCGGTGTCAGCCTTTATTTTCAACATTAAGCCGTTAGTGAGTAAGCAACATGAGTAGAAAGATTGAATTATTAGCACCCGGTGGCGATGTTGAGGCCATTAAAGCGGC
>CACVAY010000059.1:3081-6231 GCA_902727985.1 uncultured Thiotrichaceae bacterium
TTACATCGCGTATTCAACCGTGATTTCACGAACTCGTTCCTGCAAGGTAATCTCACCAAGGATATGTTCATCGACAATCCTCGCGATCACAGCATTAAGCATGCGGTTGAAAAGAGTAATGCCACTACAGTTATCCATATTCAGGAAGTGAAGGACGATCTATTTGTTAAAAAAGATCAGTTAGGCGAAGAGTTGGCAGAAAAGATTAAGTACCTGAGTATTGCCAAGCAGCCCTTGCGTATGGCTTTCTCTGGCCAACTAAACGAACCACTACGCTTGACCATAACGATTGGTGATAGCGATGATCAAGGCAAAGTCCTCACCATGCAAACTGAATCACAGCTACGTGCTACCAAGGATTTACCTATTGACCAAACTGTCATTGAAAAGCGCTTTAAAAACTTCGCGAATAATGGCTATACCATCGAAGGTTTTGATTGTAATGAATTAGGTGAAGATTTAAGTATTCCGTTTAAAGAATTGACGGCGATGAAAAACCAGGCGGCATATCTGTTGAATAATGAAGTAGAGGTGATTCCATTCGTTAATGTTCCACCGTTAGAGAAGCATAAGAAAACGACAAATAAACACAGCATGTCGATACTCATTGCCGACGAGAAAGATGTGTACTTATGCGATCTAACCGACGCCGATGTGTATTTCAAACTGCCCGAGAGCTGGAAAAAAGACCACGATAAATACATCGATATTCTAGAGCGCAATCCACAACTCATTCCGTGGTTCCCAGCTGTATTAATCGGTAAAGATTACGATGAATCTGTACGTTTACTTGAGCGCATTCGCCCTGCCCGCATTGTCAGTAATAATACTGGCATTGCTTATAAAGCCTTTGAAATGGGCATCGAATGGATAGCTGGCCCATTCTTAAATACGACTAACTCGTATGCACTCCTAACGCTACAAGAAGAACTAAATTGTGCCGGCGCATTTATTTCTAACGAAATAAACCAAATACAAATCCGCAACATTGCCCGCCCGGATAACTTCAAACTGCTTTACAGCATCTATCATCCCATTTTAATGATGACCAGCAGACAGTGTTTCTTCCAGCAAACGGTTGGCTGTAAAAAGCCCAGCATTGAAGATGGCTGTATGTTGAAATGCAAAAAAGAAACGACCATTACCAATGTAAAAGGCGTGAAATTTGCAGTCGATAAACAAAGAGGCGGCTACCCCAGCATCTACAATCACGAGCAATTCTTAAACCCCGAAATCGTTGATGACCTAGGACATTTATTTGATGAATTCTTTATCGATCTAACCAATATCGGATCAGGCTCTAAGCAAGAACACGACAAAGCTCAGCTAATTACATACTTTGAGAATCTCTTAAATGGCGATGAGCAAGCACCGAATCAGTTAAACAAGATGGTTACGCTATCAACGAACGCACAATACAGTCAGGGTCTATAAGGGTTTAAGATGTCAGCACCCATTTCGACATTGCCAATACTGTACTCACTGCAAAATTGCCCTTATGCCATGCGCGCAAGATTAGCGATTTTGTTAGCACAACAAAAAGTACAGATTCGTGCTATTACCATGAAAGAAAAGCCAGCAGAAATGTTGCTTGCATCCCCAAAAGCCACTGTGCCTGTTTTAGTCATCAAAGCAGAAGATGCGGGCGAGGATCAGGTCATCGATGAAAGTTTGGATGTGATGTTGTGGGCGTTAAATCTCAATGATCCAGAAAACCTACTCTATTCCCATGATCAAAAAGCATTAGCAGAGATGCTAAAAGTCATTGCGGAAAATGACCTGGAATTTAAACCCAGCTTAGAGAAATACAAACGCGCCAAACGCTTTCATGGTGACGATTTAGAAGATTGCCGCCTTGAGTGCGAGCCTTTTATTCTAGCCCTGGAACAACGCTTATCCCACCATGCGTTTTTAATGGGCTCGACACCCAGTTTGCTAGATTATGCCCTGCTCCCTTTTATTCGACAGTTTTCACGGGTTAATAAACCTGTCTTTGCTGAAGAACGTTATACAAACATTCGACGCTGGTTGAGGCATCATTTGCAAAGTCGCTTGTTTGGCAAAGCGATGTTCAAATATTCGTTGTGGTTAGATAAGCATGAAGAATGTCTATTGAATTAGTAATCGGCATATAAACCGTCGACTCTAGTACCTGTTGCACTTGTTGTATCTAGCTAGAGGGTCTATCTCCACTAGCCCCCGACCAATATATGCTAATTCTATTTTCCCATGTTGGTTTATCCGGTGTTTTCGACTTTGAAGGCAGTTTAATTGACATGAATGCAGGTATTCCAGCCCACACTTTTAGTTTCCATGGTTGATCTAATCGTACTAAACAATGCCGATCATTAGCATTTTGTGCAACCATGCAATACGGACAAAGCACGTCACCTTCTGACATTTCGAGATACTTAGCTTCTAAGACATCATTCCATGATTCAGGCTCTACTGGTTTCAATAGCCTTTCTTTCTGGTGTAGTACCAGCTTTGAACAGTGCTTACACCGCACCACTTTGTCAGAGTTTAACGAAGTCATCTAACACTGTACTTTTAGCTGTAATGAAAGCGGCACTGCAAGATAATCACCTGCCCATCTTGCACCATATAAACAATTCTGTGTTCTGCTGTGATACGTCGAGACCAGCAACCAGACAAGAGGTGTTTTAATGGCTCAGGCTTGCCTACTCCTTCAAAGGGAGTTCGCTGAATATCCTTGATTAGCATATTTAACCGCTTCAAGGTCTTCTTGTCTGTCTGTTGCCAGTATAAATAATCTTCCCATGCTTGTGCCTCGAAACATATCATTCTTCAATGAGTTCTTTTTGCACAATATGATTAGTTCCTTTTGCGTTTTCTATTGCATCCAGCAAGCGTTTGGCATTCGTGGGTGAACTCAATAAGTGTTCTGTCTCTTTCCATGAATTGTAATCCTCCAAGGACATCAATACAGCACTCTCCCCACCACGTCTGGTTATGATGATGGTCTCCCTATCTTGTGTGGTTCTATCCATCATGGATGCCAGATTATTTCTAGCCTCTGAATAGGTAACTGCTTTCATTGTTTTACACCTTATTTGTTCAATGAGTTGTACAAGTATAGCAGACCTGTATCATTTGAAGGATTAGCTTTCTTCTCTTTGCTGGTATCGT
>CACVAY010000060.1 GCA_902727985.1 uncultured Thiotrichaceae bacterium
AACAGGATGTCATCTCACAGGATAACGTCACCGTGCATGTTAGTGCCGTGCTCTATTTCCGTGTGGTTGATGCGGAACGCGCCATTATCCAGGTCGAAGATTATTACATGGCAACTAGCCAGCTTGCGCAAACCACACTGCGCTCCGTTTTAGGTAAACATGATCTGGACGAAATGCTTTCAGAAAGAGACAAATTAAATGTCGATATACAGGAAATTCTGGACGAACAAACGGCCACGTGGGGCATCAAAGTCACCAATGTTGAAATTAAACATATCGACCTTGATGACAGCATGATTCGTGCCATTGCCAAACAAGCTGAAGCAGAGCGTGAACGACGTGCCAAGGTTATTCATGCTGAAGGCGAGCTGCAAGCCTCTGAGAAACTGCTGGCTGCGGCAAACGTTATTTCAGGTAACCCGCAAGCATTACAACTGCGTTACCTGCAAACACTTGCAGACATCTCTACCGAGAATTCATCGACCGTAGTTTTCCCGATCCCGATTGATCTCATTGAGGCATTTCAAAAGAGCATGGCCGACAAGAAATAAGCCTTATAAGCCATACCATGTTGGGAAAAACAGGATAGATGCCAATACAGTAATCTGTAGCAAAATAAACGGCGTCACACCCTTGTAGATATCAACAGTACGTATTCCCGGTGGCGATACGCCTTTAAGATAAAACAGACTAAAGCCAAAGGGTGGTGTTAAGAACGAGGTCTGTAGATTCATCGCAATCAAGATTGCAAACCACAATGGCGCAATGCCCATCGCATCGGCCACGGGCGCAAGAATCGGTACGATAATAAAGCTGATTTCAACAAAGTCGATAAAGAAACCCAAAATCAAAATCGCCAACATCGAGAAAACCAGGAAACCAAATTTCCCACCCGGTAATCCAGATAACACCTCTTCAACAATTTCATCACCGCCCGTATAGGTGAACGCCATTGAGAATGCCGTTGCGCCCAACAAAATAGCAAATACCATGGCCGTGACTTTGACCGTTTCCAGAGCCGACTCGTACATCATCTTGAAGCTAAATTGCCCATACAGCGCAGCGAGAATTAGCGCTCCAACACCTCCTAACGCTGATGATTCTGTAGGGGTCGCAATGCCATTAAAGATCGAACCCAGAACGACCAAAATCAGGATTAACGGCGGGAGAATGGCCTTTATGGCTTTGATATATTCTTCGCGTTTGCTGCCCCCCAATTCATCCATGGGAATCGCGGGCGCAAGTTCAGGATGACGCCATGTTTTATATAGAATGTAAGCCGTATAAGTACCAATCAATACTAAACCTGGTGCTAAAGCCGCTTTGAATAAATCACCAACGGGAATACCCAGCACATCACCAAGAATAATCAAGATGATAGAAGGGGGGATAATTTGCCCTAAGGTTCCTGCCGCACAAATCGTTCCGCAAGCTAATGATTTGTCATATTTATATTTGAGCATAACAGGCAAAGAGATGAGCCCCATTGCCACTACGGATGCGCCAACTACGCCTGTAGATGCCGCTAATAGTGCGCCTACCAAGATGGTTGAAATCGCCAAACCACCGCGCACACTACCAAAGAGTTTGCCCATGGATTCGAGTAATTGTTCTGCGAGTTTCGTCTTTTGCAGCACGATTCCCATATAGATAAACAAAGGTACTGCCATCAACACCGTGTTTTCCATGATGTTGTAAATGCGGTATGGCATAAAGGCGAATAAATCAGGCCCTTCCGCCAACAATCCAAAAATTAACGCAACACCACCAAAAGTAAACGCGACAGGGAAGCCAAAGAAAAGCAGTAGCAACGCTACGAAAAACATAATAATGCCGATCATTATGCGAGCTCCGTGTTGCTGCTTTTACCGTAATCACTTTCATCGTGAAAACCGCGTAGAGTATTAATCGACTTCAATGCCATGCCTATACCACTCAGAAAAATAGCGAAGAAAGCGAAAGGAATAACGCCTTTTATAATCCATCGATAGGGTAAGCCACCAGGGTCACCTGAGCCCTCCCCGAGTTCATACGCTTTTGCCGCAAACTCAACACCAAACCAAAACACTAAAACGGCAAAAGGTATTAGCATAATGAGCACCCCCATAAGATCAATCCACGCTTTCTTTCTCACACTCAACCGTTCATAGATCACATCAACCCGCACATGCCCCCCCTGCCGTAAGGCATAAGGAATGGCCAACATGAAAATGGCCGCGTAGAGATGCCATTCCAATTCCTGCATACCAATGGATACATCATTAAACAGGTAACGCATCACCACATCGTAGAAGACATTTAAGAGCAGTAATATGAATAACAATGCAGATATCTTTCCCAATAAATCGGAAAAGCTATTGATGAGATTTTCGAGTTTGACTAATAGCATGGCAGTCCTTGATCTTCTTTTAAAACCATCAGGGTAATGTGAGCAGCCCTTATTCTGTGGCAAGCATAATGGGTGGAGCTTAGGGACTCTTGAATCAAGTTCGAAACCCACCAGAATCGGGACTTTAGTCCCGAATTTTTTATACCATCTCAGTACCAGGGCGAGACTAAAGTCTCGGTTCCGGGGCCTTGAGGGTATAACCAGAAATCGCTTAAAAAACTTTGCATGAAAAAATAATAAGAAATCTTCATGCAAAATTTTCTGTACTCATTAGCAAAACGGCACAGATAGACTGTGCCGTTTTGGTTTTAGTCAGTCTACTTATTTTCCATCAAGACTGTCTAGGTAAGCACGGTCTGAAATGTTCGTCCAAACACGGGCTTTTTTCATATATGCTGCTTGAGAATCAATGATTTCTTTTGCTAAAGGATCTGCTCCGGCCTTCTCAACCAATAGCTCATCGTTTGCTTTGCTCATCGCATCCATAACGTCTTTCGGAAAAGACTTCACTTTAATATCAGGGAATTCTGTCTTCATACTTGCCCAGTTCTCAGCACTTGCGTGGTAAGACTGAATGTACATATCGTATGCTGCGGTACGCATTGAAACGCGGAGGATTTCTTGCAAATCAGCAGGTAGAGAATCCCACTTTTTCTTATTGATCATGAACTGCAATTCCGTTGCAGGCTCATGCCAACCTGTGTAGTAATACGGTGCGATTTTGTGGAAACCCATACGTAGATCAAGCGATGGCCCCACCCACTCAAGTGCATCAATCGTGTTACGCTCAAGTGCCGTATAAAGCTCACCCGCTGGGATATTCGTTGGTTTTGCGCCTAACTTAGCAAGTACTTCACCCGCAAAACCCGGGATACGCATTTTCAAACCTTCAAGGTCTTTCAATGAGTTAATTTCTTTACGAAACCAGCCACCCATTTGGTTACCAGTGTTTCCGCCTGGGAAAGAAACGACATTATGCTCACTGTAGACTTTCTCCATCAACTCCATACCACCACCGTGATAGAACCAGCCGTATTGCTCAGGTGCTGTCATACCAAAAGGCATGGTTGTGAAATAAAGCGTATTAGGAACCTTGCCTTTCCAATAATAAGACGCGGAATGCCCCATATCATATTGACCAGAACTCACCATATCGAAAACACCTAGCGGTGCTTTATGTTTGTTCTTTGAGTCAACCCTGATCTTCAGACGACCATTTGACATCTTCTCAGCCATAGCCGCCATATTTTTGGTTGTATCACCAAATACAGGGAAGTTGGATGGCCATGTTTCAGCGAGTTTTAGTTTATAAACTTTATCATCAGCGATAGCCGTTGTGGAAATAGCGGTTGCCGCGATAACTGAGACCAGTAATTTTTTAAGCATACTGCGTTTTTCAGGGGTCATAAAATTCCTCCTTATGGAACTGTAATGTTCATTAGCGGGAGTGGCTTCACACTCCTTAAGGAACCTCTGATCAAGTCCAAACAATATTGGAACCGAGGCTTTAGCCTCGCCTAACATATTGAAAATAAAATACGAAGGGCGGGACTGAAGTCCTGATTCCAAAAAAATAGACTTAATCAGAGCTTCCTTAATAGAACTGATTGTTGATATAACTCAACTATTATAACTGACTGATGATACAGAGGTGAAGAATCCCTGCATTCTTTCTGTAAACGCAACAAAGTTAGGGAGGCATTAGAAGCTTGTGTTCGCCTTTAGGCTAAGTGGCTTTTTATAGAATTTCGCGGCATTGACGAATGCTAATTGCTGAGCAACATCCTCTGGTAACTGCGCCAACCAGTGCCGTATAGCCCGAACAGCAAAATCAAAGCTACGCCAGCGCGAAGTGCTGTAGGTGTCTACGCCAATCATAAAACGATCAGGGTACATCACAAATAGCTCATACCAATCATCATCAATCACGCCATCAGGTGCGATGCGCCTATCTCGCATAGAAACATCAACCGATAGATGTGGGTAACGTTGCAAATAGTCAGCTACCAGATCAGGATAAGGAAAGGTGCTGGCGTGCGCCCAGATCACCCGTTGTTTCGGTGCTATCTCATACAATTTATCGATAACCGCCGGATCAGCATGAATCAACAGCGGTAATTGCCGCGCAGAAGCCAATGCAATAACCTCTTTAAATACCTGACTATGACGATCAGCAGCAAAGAGATGTAACTCACCAATCCCACCCCAGTGACCGCGCTCAAGTTCTTTTTTCAAATAAGGGATTACCGTTTCATCTTTAGTCCAAGTGGACTTATCTCTCCTCTGCCGATAAATACTCAGTAAAGGCACAATTCGCTCAGGCACAGCTTGATATAGCTTACTCACATGAACAGCCGGCGTACCAGTAACTGCGGCATAAGGAATCATGTTTTTATCTAACCACTGGACAATTGCTAGTGGGTCAAAATGCCGGGCATCTTCTGCTGAATAATGGAGGTGGGAATCAAACAATGGCTGCGCACTAAGAGGCAGTGACAACAATAACGCCAACAATCCGCAACAATACCTAAACAACATCGTTACCTTCATTCATATTTGGGGAAACCTCGCGAAAATGCTTTCCCTTGCAGAGGGCTCTGTTTGAACTGACTCAACTCATCTTGTGTTGCTTGATCTAACTCCAGACTACCAGGATAGACACAGTTTAGCGGTACGACATTTTCCATACTCACATTATCGTCATCACTACATGATGAGCCTAATAATAACCAGGTGGACAAGAAGATATACAGGGTTGAACGATTGATTTTCATAGTTTTCATAACAAAATTTCATAGGCAGCCAACCACGTAGCGTTGCCTTTATCTTAGTATCATCCTAGAAGCTTTAGTGTACTACGCAAACGTTTAGTTAACTGTTTTGGATCAACTTTCGTCAAAGACACTGATTCACATTGTTGAAATTGACAGAAAGGAAAATAATTTATGGAAGCTTATATTCGCTCAACATAACCAGCTTTTTGGGCGTTAACTCAATAATTTTCAGCGGCTTCAATGTTAATGTCCGACTACCTGTTGATGATGTGTCATTTATGTAAATCATTGGACTCTTGTAATGAAAATTACAGGTCTCCATCTTGTATTCATCGTACTGCTTTAGCGCCCAAAAAAGACATGAACCATCCTTGTTGAATTTATACCTCATGGTATATCCAGCTAAGCTACTCATAGCCTCCTTCGGCCGATATATCTGGAACGTTGAATTATAGGCGCTCTTCCCTTCATAAGAATGCCCCCATGTTTGATAAAAGTAGTGAGGTAACTTCGAATTGCTATCAATAGTGGTGGTACAACTTGAGAGGAAAGAAATGACTATTGAAGTGAAAATAATTATCAGTGCTTGCTTTTTAATCACTTGACTGTTCAACGAATCGATAGAAGATGGCATGTTTCCCATAAACACTTCGGCGATATCCTTCCCTTATTTCATCTACCGCTCGATAGAGATAGGGATTAATACAGAGATCATCGAAATGGGAAAGCAGCCCCTCATAATATGTATCGGCTTGTACTTCCCCCCAACGTATAAATCCATCTGTATAAAGTCTATCTAAGTCATAATCGGCTTCTTGGGAAAGGGTAAGTAAATATTTAGACATTCTGTTTTAGGCGAGCCTTTGCCTCGACCCGAATCTGTTCAGGTGTTCGTTTACTCATTATGCATCATACACATCACCTTATCAAAAAATAAAGAAGCCCCAGAAGCTTACGAGCTAGATAACTCAACACTAAAAGCAACAACTATTCGCCTATCACCTGAAGTCCTTGAATATTTCAAATCA
>CACVAY010000061.1 GCA_902727985.1 uncultured Thiotrichaceae bacterium
CCCATCACTTTGGCGATGAGTGTACCCATCGCTACGAGTATGCCACCTGCGATAATGCCAGCAACAAAGTTGAGTAGAATAGGGGTTGAGGCTGCTGCAACAGGACCGACAGTTGCAATTTGCCCAGCACTCTCTTGCCAATGGTGTATGACATCATGCGAGCCTGGAATACCATGCAAAAGGATGCCTCCTCCGACTAGGAACATGGCAGCAGTCCCAACGATAGTAAGTATTTTCATTAGATAAGGGGCGACCCACAGTATGATTTGGCCAAACCCGCGTTTGAAACGTCCCCAAAGATTTGCCGTTTTTTCTTTTACGAGATACAAACCTGCATCATCTAATTTTACAATGCCTGCAACCAGTCCATAAACAATAACAGTGATTCCAACGGCTATAGCAGTTACAACACCAACCTGTGTTGCAAATGAAGCATCTTTAACGGTACCAAGTGCAATAACAATTATCTCAGCAGAGAGAATAAAATCAGTACGAATTGCCCCCGTTATTTTCTTTTTTTCAAACTCTACCATATCAACTTTTGGGTCAATTACCGCTTTAATCATATCTTCATGATGAGCTTGTTTTTCTTCTTTAGGAGCAAAAAGCTTATGAAATACTTTCTCGAAACCTTCGTAACACAAGAAAGCACCGCCAAGCATGAGTAAAGGTGTGATTAGCCATGGAATAAAAGCACTAATTGCCAATGCTCCGGGAACGAGGATCAGTTTATTTTTAAATGAGCCTTTGGCCACTGCCCATACCACAGGTAATTCTCGATCCGCTTTCACACCAGAAACTTGTTCGGCATTTAGTGCGAGATCATCGCCAAGTACTCCCGCTGTCTTTTTTGCAGCGATTTTTGTCATGACTGAAACATCATCCAGCAATGTCGCAATATCATCAAGGAGTGTTAATAAGCTTGCACCCGCCATGTGTATTCCATTGAATTATTGAAAGAAGGAGATGATAACTGATTCAAACTTAAGGGTACAAATATTAAAAATTTTCCAAATATGTTGTTAGGTGAAATGGTTTCTTCCAGAGAAAGGGGAGGTATTCAGCTTGATAATACGTTAAAAAATCCTTTGATTAAGTCATTGGCTCTGCAAGATCAAGAAATGAATTATTTAGTGACATGCCTAGAGTCACTAACAGGTAGTAATGTGGATATCTTGGTATCAGAGTCTTCCTTGTGACGGTCTGTGATCTAACCATCATTATTGCTTGAACAACACTTTCAAGCCAAATAATTGATATGTAATAGTGTTGTTAAGCATATATCTAGCAAATGTATACTAATACCAAATGTAAATGAATACGAATACTTATATTAGAAAGGAGACGCTATAAAATGAAATGCAAAGCAGCGGTAGCTTGGGAGCCGAAGAAACCCCTCGTCATAGAGGAAGTAGAAGTGATGGGGCCAAAGGAAGGAGAGGTTCTAGTAAAAGTTATCGCATCAGGTGTTTGTCATACGGACGCCTTTACCCTTTCTGGAGATGACCCTGAAGGATCTTTCCCTTGTATTCTTGGACATGAAGGGGGTTGTGAAGTTGTAGAAGTTGGCCCTGGTGTTAAGGATTTAAGCGTTGGTGATCACGTTATTCCGCTATACATCGCAGAGTGTGGTGATTGTGAATATTGTAATACGACCAAGTCTAATCTTTGTCAGACCATTGCGGGCACGATCTGGACGGGCTATATGCCTGACGGTACGCGTCGTTTTTCTCAAGGTGGCAAAGATATTTTCCACTATATGGGGTGTTCAACTTTTTCTGAATACACCGTTGTGCCTGAAATCGCATTGGCAAAAATTAATAAAGAAGCGCCTCTTGATAAAGCCTGTCTACTGGGTTGTGGTGTAACAACAGGTATTGGTGCTGTACTTAATACTGCTAAAGTTGAGCCAGGTTCAACCGTTGCTGTATTTGGTTTAGGTGGTATTGGCCTGTCCTGTATCCAGGGGGCTGTTATGGCAGGCGCTGAGCGCATTATTGGTATTGATATCAATCCTGATAAGTTCCAGTTTGCTAAGCAGCTAGGATGTACCGATTTTGTAAATCCCAATGATATTGATGGTTCTTTTGTCGAATATATGCAGGACACCTTTAACGGTGGCCCTGATTACTCCTTTGAGTGTATTGGAAATGTGCATGTTATGCGTGATGCGCTTGAGTGTACCCATATGGGTTGGGGTAAGTCGGTAGTCATTGGTGTTGCAGGAGCGGGTCAGGAAATTTCGACGCGTCCATTTAACCTTGTGGTTGGTCGTACGTGGATGGGAACTGCATTTGGTGGCGTTAAGGGGAGAACTGAATTACCAGGGTATGTTGATCGTTATATGTCAGGTGAAATTGAACTGGATCGCTTGGTAACACACACTATGCCATTAGAAGATATCAATCGAGCATTTGATCTCATGCATTCAGGTGAGAGTATACGTTCAGTCATCATCTTTTAAGGCAGGTTTTAATGACAATGCAAAGAATAGAAAGTATTAAGGAGTTTGGTGGTTATCTGAATCGTTATACACATGAGTCGGAAACCTGTGATTGCGAGATGACCTTTTCGGTCTACCTGCCTCCACAGGCAGAGCAGGGTAATGTGCCCGCTTTGTATTGGTTATCGGGTTTAACGTGTACGGATGACAATGTTCGAACGAAGGCCGGCGCCCAGCGCTATGCTGCCGAACATGGCATCGCACTGGTTTTTCCCGATACTAGTCCTCGTGGCGATGCTGTGGCGGATGAAGAGGACCGTTATGACTTGGCTAAAGGTGCCGGTTTTTATGTCAATGCAACCGAAGAGCCTTGGGTGAAGCATTACCAGATGTATGACTATGTCACTCAAGAGTTACCTGAATTGGTGGAAGCAAACCTGCCTCTGATGGCTGGTGTTAAATCGGTATCAGGTCATTCAATGGGAGGTCATGGTGCTTTGATTTGCGCACTGAAAAATCCTGATAGTTATCGATCCGTTTCTGCTTTCTCACCCATTTGTAATCCGATGCATTGTGGTTGGGGCAAAGGGTGTTTCGGTGCTTATCTTGGTGATAATGAAGAAAGCTGGAAAGCGTATGATGCAACTGTATTAGTGGAATCGGGAGCGAATGTGCCCGATATTCTTATTGATCAAGGCCTGGGAGATGAGTTTTATGATGAAAAACAGTTGTTACCAGAGAACTTTCAAGCTGCCTGTGATCGTGCAGGTCAGAAAGTAACCATTCGTATGCAAGAAGGCTACGATCATAGTTATCACTTTATTTCTACGTTCATTGGCGAGCATATTGCTTATCACGCAAGAATGCTTGGCAAATAAGGTCATCCAAAGCGTTTTTGGGTGTCTGAGTCTATATTTTTCGAAATTTTTAGACACGCTAGCCTTGAAAATTACGCTACTATTAGGGCATCTTTCATTGATTCTGATATTAATATTAACGTTATGAATACTGTCAAAGTTTTGTTTGTTTGTATGGGGAATATCTGTCGTTCACCGACCGCTGAGGGTGTTTTTCAGCAATTAGTGGTAACACGTAAGTTGCAATCGCACATTCGTATGGATTCTGCGGGTACACATGCTTACCACATTGGTGAGCAGCCTGACCAACGCTCTCAAGCAGCGGCAAAAAACAGAGGCATCGATATATCTCACCAAAAAGCACGGAAAGTAGAGGTTTCCGATTTTGATCGTTTTGATTATATCTTGTCCATGGATAAATCCAATCACCGAGACCTTCACGCGTTAGCATCGCCTGAGCAACGCCAACGGATTCATTTGTTCATGGATTTCTCAACAGATTGGAATGTAGACGAAGTTCCAGACCCTTATTATGGGGGAGGTCATGGTTTTGAACGTGTTTTAGATATGGTTCAATCAGCTTCTGAAGGTTTACTTGAAGATATTCTTAGAAGACATCTTTAAAGCGAGTATCAAACACTAATGAGCCAAGCTCTAGACATTCTCCAAAATACGTTTGGGTATGAAGATTTCAGAAGTAATCAAAAAGCTATCGTCGATGGGGTTATTGCTGGTCGTGATGTTTTCGTCTTAATGCCAACGGGGGGGGGTAAGTCGCTGTGTTATCAAATTCCGGCCTTGGTACGAGAAGGCGTAGCGATTGTTATATCACCGTTGATTGCACTGATGCAAGATCAGGTTGATGCTTTGCAACAACATGGTGTTAGAGCTGCGTATTTGAATTCAAGTTTATCCTTCCAGGAACAGCAGAATGTTTTGGGTGCATTGCATCGCCAAGCATTAGATCTTCTGTATATTGCACCAGAACGTTTGGTTACATCGGCAATGTTTGATCATTTACTGCAAGCGAGAATCTCGCTATTTGCCATTGATGAGGCACATTGTGTATCTCAGTGGGGACACGATTTCCGAAAGGAATATCAACAACTTTCGATACTTCGAGAACGATTTCCTCATGTGCCAAGAATTGCCCTGACTGCGACTGCGGATCAGCGTACGCGTGAAGAGATTATTGCTCAATTGGGGCTACAAAATGCTGAAGTCTATATTAGCAGTTTTGATCGTCCCAATATCCGTTACTTGATTGAAGAAGCCAGTACAAACGCCCGTGAAAGCTTATGGCGTTTTATTCAGCGAGAGCATCCGGAGGATGCTGGTATTGTCTATTGTCTTTCTCGAAAGAAGGTGGAAAGTGTTGCTGAATTTTTAACGAAGAAAGGTCAAACTGCGCTGCCTTATCATGCTGGGATGTCAGCAGAATTGCGTCAACATCATCAGCAACGCTTTCTACGAGAAGAGGGGGTTATTATTGTTGCGACTATTGCCTTTGGTATGGGCATTGATAAACCGAATGTACGTTTCGTAGCACATTTGAGTCTGCCAAAAAATATCGAGTCTTATTATCAAGAGACAGGCCGTGCAGGGCGTGATGGTAAACCAGCTAATGCCTGGATGAGCTACGGTTTGCAAGACGTGATCTTATTACGTCAGATGTTAGAAAATTCGGATGCCGCCGATATCTTTAAACGCGTTACTCAGCACAAACTTCAATCTTTATTAGGCTTATGCGAATTGGTAAATTGCCGACGTCAGACATTACTCGCGTATTTTGATGAGACTCTGGCTGAACCCTGTGGAAATTGTGATAATTGTTTACATCCACCTAAAACCTATGATGCGACAACCAATGCACAAAAAGCATTGTCTTGTATTTACCGTACCGAACAACGATTTGGAGTGACCTATATTATTGATGTGTTACGCGGTAAATCGAATGAAAGAATGATACATAATGGTCATGATCGTCTCACAACTTACGGTATTGGTGATGACGTTGCTCCAGCTGAGTGGCGAAGTTTGTTCAGGCAACTCATTGCCATGGGGTATGTGCATGTTGATGTGGAATATGGTTCGTTAAAACTGGCTGACAGTGCGCGTTCTTTACTACGTGGTGAAACACTTTTCATGGCACGAATTATTGAGAAGATTAAAGCCGGAAAAATCAAAAAAGAGAAATTACACAAATTACGTTCTTTTGATCAAGAACTAAGGGAAGCACTTCGTCAATGTCGAAATGGATTAGCGGATGAGCAGGGTGTCCCTCCCTATATGATTTTCCACGATTCGACCTTGGATGAAATGGCCAGAATGCGTCCTACCAATAATGAAGCTTTTTTGCAGTTAAGTGGTATCGGGCAATTTAAGCTGGATAAATATGGCAAAGAATTTCTTAAAGTGATTGCCGAGAATCCGATACCAGACGTTTTACAGAATAGACTGAGTGATACGATCAATGAAACCTTGTCTTTATTTCTCGAAACAGAATCCGTAGAGAAAGTTGCAGAAACACGTGGGTTAAAGAACACGACTATTTATTCACATTTGGCAGAAGCTATTGCTTGCGACTTATTATCTCTTGATCGAGTCATTGATTTAAGCGGTGAAAAAATCACTGAAATAAAGAATGCGGCTGATATGTTCGACTTTGCAGAGGGCGCACCCATCAAGCCTATTTATGAGGCACTGGATGAGAGCTATGAGTATGGTATTCTTCGTTGTGTGCTGGCAACGATGGGGAGAGTATCATGAGCTTTCAGTTAGGTATTGATGTTTTTCTGGCGGATAAAGAGCGTCATGATTCATTAAAGAACAAGCGTTTAGCTTTGCTTGCTCATCCAGCTTCTCTCACTCGTGGTTTTGTACCCACTGCTGATGCTATTGCTGCTTGTGATGTATTAAATCTTGTTGCGTGTTTTGGTCCTCAGCATGGTATGCGTGGCGACAAGCAAGATAATATGGTTGAAACACCGAATGAGATGGATGCCAAGTTGGGTATACCAGTCTTTAGCCTCTATGGTGAAGTGCGACGACCTACTGCTGAGATGTTAGATACATTCGATGCTTTATTGATTGATATCCAAGATGTGGGCTGTCGTATCTATACCTTTATTACTACTTTATTTTATTTGTTGGAGGACTGTGCTGCATCTGATAAGCATGTCATTGTGCTGGATCGCCCCAACCCTGCTGGACGTGAGGTTGAGGGGTTTATTTTAGAAGCCGGACAGGAAAGTTTTGTCGGTGCCGCCGAAATCCCGATGCGTCATGGTTTGACTCTGGGTGAGGCCGCACGTTGGTATGTTGCGTATAAACAGTTAGACGTAGTACTAGATGTTGTGGCTATGCAAGGTTATGAGCCGAATTCCTCAGCAGGCTATGGTTGGCCATATGAATTATCGTGGGTTAATCCAAGCCCTAACTTGGCGACTGTCAATTCTGCCCGTGTTTATCCTGGAACTGTTTTGTTTGAAGGGACAACATTGTCAGAAGGGCGTGGGACAACCAGAGCATTAGAATTATTCGGTGCGCCTGATATTGATATTCCCAAAATTTTAAATGTCATGTATGAACTTGCTCCACAATGGATGGATGGAATACGTATACGTGAGTGTTGGTTTGAGCCAACGTTTCATAAATTTCATGGTGAGTTATGCGCTGGCATTCAGTTGCATACCGACTATCCGGAATATACAGCAACGACCGCTAAGCCATTCCTTGTCGTATTGCTCTTCTTAAAGTCACTACGTATGACCATGCCCGAATATCCAATTTGGCGAGATTTTCCTTACGAATATGAATTTGATCGTCTTGCGATTGATGTCATTAATGGTGGGGCAAAATTACGAGACTGGGTTGATGATGACTCATCTACCATTGAAGCCTTGGAAGCTATGTTATCGAAAGATGAAGCTGCTTGGAAACAACAAATACAACCGTTTCTACTTTATTGATTAGAACTGTCATACCATGTGGCATAAGCGCTAGAGTTGAAAGTACAGATTAATGTTATCGCTAGAAATTGTAGTGATAAGGACATATCTATTCACTCTTTCTTACTGTTTCTTGTCATGATTCAAACCAAGCTGCTCTGCATCAGCACGGTATCTAAATTGAATATAAGGGCCTTTGGCGGTGTAATCGCTATTATTAAAATCATCATCGCTAAAGCCCTCGAAATTATATCCAAGGCTGAACCACATATTCTTACGCGGTGATGTGCCAACTGACAGTCCATAACCATATTCTGTCGTATCGGCGTCCCAGCTGCGCAAATATCCAGCATGCAATCCTACATCCCAGCTTTCATTGATGTTTCTGCGAACTTGTAATCTTCCCGTATCTACGGTGTTTTCAAATTCTTGGTTAAATTCGCTATCAATGGTGTGTTTTATTCCATGATGAAGGCTTGCTTGAGTTTTATCGCCAATCTGTTTATTGATATGAATGTTATGAATGAATTTGCGTGTTTTAGATTTTGATGTGTTATCAACCTGCTGATCCTGTTTGAAATCTAAACGCTGTAAAATAGTATAATCACTATCCTGTGGATGCCAAGCGCTACCAACACTGAACTCAGTTGTTTCAGTGGTTACTCCATTGTTTAGTTGCAAATCTGTAATGGATATAGAGGCTGATATATCACGACCTTTGCCGAGGTTTCTCAATAACCCGAAGCGTAAATTAGTTTTATCTTCGCTGTCACCTTGTCGAATTTCCAATCGATTCGTCCAGCCCCAGTCATTATCACGATAACCCAAGCCAACAGAAAATGCTGTGTAGTTATCACGTTCTGCACCATAAATAGCAGGCTGATCTGCATCGACAGAATTATTTGTGGTTTCTTCTGAAGTTTTGAGGGTTTTTGCATGATCAACGCTGATATCAGCGGTAATATGCTCTGTCAAACTCAGGCGTTGTTGTAGGCCTAATGTGCCAAAGGTGCTATCGCCATAAGCTGCTGATTCTCGGTCAATACTGGTTCTTGCGGTTGCGCCTTCCCATAGTTTTGAGGTTAGACCAACGCGATCAGTTACAGCTTCGGTTTGATCGCCTTTGGCAATTTCACGTTCAAGGAATAGGGCGACACCATCTGTAATGCCAATATCAGCACCAACAATGAGACGATCGGGATAGGCCTCAGCATCTCCAGAATCAAACGTACGAATGTTCTTTTCGACATGTGATCTGAAGGTTAAACGGCCATTACCGGGAGTAAAACTACTTCCTAAACTTGCCAAGGTGCCACCACGCAGCTCAGTGTTCACTAACTCTCGGGTATAACGTAAACCCGCATCAACGTGGCCTGAGACAAAACGTTGTTCCAACTCTATACTTGCCTGATCACGACGATTATCATTGTCGAGGTTATCCTGTCGGTAAATATCACTGTTAAGTGTTAAGTCATCTTTAAGACGGTAATCAGCTTCTAAGCCATGTTTTTTTGTACCTTGGTCACTGATGTTTTGATGGCCTAGACCAAAATTACTGCCTTGCTGGCGAATATACGCTTTACCCGTTACTTTTTTGCTTTCTGTTTTTGCTTGCAGTAACCAGGCACTATCTTTGGTATTTGTATCGCTTTGAGCAAATTCACCTTTAAGTTCGATGTTCTCATTGAGTTTGTGGGTAATATCAACACCAACTAAATCACCCCCTTCATCATTGGCATTTTTCTCCTCATGAATTGCACTGATGCCGGTTTCTGTGAACCCATCTTCACTGACATAGGCGGCACGGCCTGCTGCAACTAATGTTTTATTTGAATTACCATCAGTTTCATAGTCAACAACAATAAAGTTAGGGTTGAGCTTTTCATCACGGCCTGGAACAGGGAATTTCAAGAATAAACTGCGTTGATCGTAGTCAATCGTATAATCCACATGCTCAGCTAATAAGCGTTGTGAGACTATCTGTTCAGGATGAAAACGGTCGCGTGTTTCAAGAGTAATAACTTCACTATTTGGGATGATGTTTTGGCTTAAATAATACAAGCCTGATGTGCCATCTCCAGGAATCTCATCTTGTTGGTGTTTTTGACGGGTGTAACTCACTGATATATTGCTGCGCATGTACTTGCCATGATATTCGCTATGAATGCCATTTAATGTACGTTTATATTCAGATAACTCAGTAACAGTCAGGTTTGTTCGATAGTCACCAAACAAGAAATAAAATTGTTCTTTTTCAAGTTTGAGGAAGAGCTTCTTAGAGCTAGTCGCTTCATATTGGCTATAGGTACGATCTCCATAAACCGTATAAAAGGCTTCTGGGTCTATATTGCCTTGTAGTTGCGTACCCACATCGCTGTCTTCTTTAGCTGAGTCATAAGCAACCGTTAGTAAATACTTACCCTTAACTTTACCTTTTGCAAAGAAGGCAATGCGACCATTTGAA
The DNA here is from genome assembly GCA_902727985.1 of uncultured Thiotrichaceae bacterium. Taxonomy (GTDB): domain Bacteria; phylum Pseudomonadota; class Gammaproteobacteria; order Thiotrichales; family Thiotrichaceae; genus HyVt-477. The sequence continues at coordinate 9,715 of CACVAY010000061.1, forward strand.
TAGGTGTCACTTTTGATATCTTTGTCGTTAAGGGTTTGAAGATTGCCAGATATCGTTTTGTGGCCAAGCGTTCCTTCTGCCAAGCCAACCAGTAACCATGTATCACGGATGTGTGGCTTCAGCCATACGCGACGTAATACAGAACGATTGTTATCTAAATAAAAACGTAGGGTGATTTCTCCCGTTTGTGTCGTCGGCTTTAGGAAAATCCGAGCAATACCTGTTTCATCAATATAATACTTATGCTGTCCAAAACTTTCTCCAAGATTCAAGTCAATACGTTTCTTACGTTGGTCATCAATTTGGTAGTCACCATCTTCAATAACGAAATAACCATGCGTATTTTTACGCATAGGGAAACCTTCTAAATCTTTAACTTCGATAACGATCTCGGGTAGACTCTTACCATCAGCGGTCAAATTAGAGCGTGCTTCTAAAACTTCTACTGAAGCTGGTAGGCTTGAAAAATGGATGTTTTTAAACAGTGTTTTAAGAACTTTTCCTTTCTTATCTTTTAAAACCACTTTTAGTGTGTTTTCACGATTTTTAATATCGATATCAAGTCCACGATAACGGCTAACGCGTACCGTTTTTTCCTTGTTCGTTGAGCTACCATCGTAATTTAATGCGTTGACCAGTTTGCCATTCAAGCTGACTTCAATTTTTTGCATGGGAGAATGCTGAACAGCAACATCCGTTGATGCCACGGCAGGAACATAATTTTCAGGCGGCCACAAAATTTTGAATCCTGGTGTAGCGGTTGTAACAAATGTTTTACCGAAGTTCTCAAGTGGGTGGTCTATATCAGCTTCTAGTTCCTTATTCTTATTGCTCAACTTGTAATTAGCTTTTGTGGAAGCAGAGCCCTGAACATAAAAGTCTGCTCGCCAAAGACTTCCTTGTTTCAAATCTACAAATTGAGAATAATCTGAACCTGCAAATTGTGTGTTTTTCTTACAACTTAAAGGAGCGAACCCCTCAGGTAGACTCTCTGGGTCCATCGTGATCACATGATTACCAGGCTTTACACCTTCTAGATGCCAGAAACCATCTTCATCACTTTGAGTACTACGACCTGTTTCTAAATATATGCGTGCTTTTTCTAGTGCTGGAGCATCCTTTGCACATCCAATAAAGACGCGCCCCGTTAATATACTGGTTTCCTGCATCAGCTCATCAACCATCCGAATGGATGCTTGTGCCTTTTTTGAAGAAGAATTATCACTGATTGCTTGGGCGATATTGGTCGCCTCTTTATCAGGCGCACCTGCACCGATAAGTACACGATAAGTTAACTTCCAGACATTATCTCTTGGCATATTGCCTAAGAGAAATGTGAGTTGGCGTCCTTGTTTGATGATTTGTGTATCATCAAACTGAACATCATCAAGTCTAGCGGTGTTGTCTACATATCTAAAACCAGGAGGAAGTCGGTCATGAATACGTAAATTCAACAAATTATTTTCTAAGCCTGTTGTGTTGATACTCAGTGTGTATTTTACAATATCGCCAATAGCAGCAGTTTCTTTATCTGCATTCTTAGATAATGTGATGAACTGTGATGGATCAATAAGTGCTGCAGTAGCGCTGATATCTGTACTATCAATATCATCTTGATAATTTACTCGAATCTTAGCGTCTTTTTGTACGGTTATGATGCCATCAAATGGGTTCGCAGTACTTCCACTGGCTGATTGAATAGCACCCCGAAAAATCCCTGATGAGGGTTCTGTTTCGGTTAAAAGAATAACTTCGGTGTCGCCGGTTTCGGGGACTATGATGGTGACGAAAATCGTTTCTCTCACGAGTGGGTCTGAATTCTGATCAAGGTCTTCTACTTGAATAATGATGGGTTCGTTGGCCACATAGAGGCTGGTTTCTTCGATAGGGTGATTGTCGGGAACAGCGATGACTGTGCCATTGGATAGTACGAGTTCAGAAATAGGGTTAAAGGCTTTACCGCCATCATCGCTGCTATTGTAGGCAGCTTCTGGTAATGAAACAGGTGTTCCAGAATCAGTGATTTTATGAAAGCTGATAATTGAGGGCGTACGAGATGCCGTGGTCAAACCAGCACTACTACTGATGCTCGTTGTTTTACCATCAAATAAGAAACTTGCTGTTACCGTATTGGTAATGAGTGTTTCAGGAGGCGTTGCAGCCTTAGAATTATTGCCCAATAAAGTGAAGAGCAAAATACCACAGACAAGTACCAGCCAAAGTATGTTTACTGCTTTGGCAAGTTTAAAGCTCTTGCTGCTCAAGTAAGTGATATTAGCCCTAAACATGATTGCTACAACTTAGTTGATTGTTGCAGTAATTGTCATGGTTGCTGTTTCACCAGCATCAAGATCAAAAGCAGCTGATGTTACTGTTCCACCGGATTCGGTAGGTGTTGTGACAGCAGCATCACCGTCGGTTAATGAAGCACTTACAAATGTTACATCACTTGGAAGAGGATCACTAATTACGATACCTGCAGCAGTTGCTGCACCTGCTGCATTTGATACTGTAATTGTATATTCAATCGTAGCACCTGGAATTCGCTTTGGAGCATCAACACCTGTGCCAGTAACATCAGAGCCATTAATACTCATTTTGGTTACTGCATCCGTTTTGTTAACAGTAATATCTGCAGTTGCAATTGTGTAAGTATTCGTTGCAGAGTGTGCTGCATTTCTGTCAGCACCATCTTCAGTAGTACCTGTGCTATCTGCAAATACAGTTTGAACAGTTGCAGGGTCATCTGCCCCAGTAGACTGTGTTACGCCATTAGCTGTGGCTTTTAAATCAACTAATGCAGTTTTTCCTTGGTTTACTGATGAGCTACTGTCCGGGATATCACAATTAACGGTGATCGTCGTCGTTGCACCAGCGTTGATTGTGACACTTGTTGGCGTAGTACAGCTGTCAAGGTCGAAATCATCTGTTGCAACATCTGCTTTAGTGGCAAAGTTAAAAGTTTCATTGCTATTACCTTCATTTTTTACCGTGAAAGTAATGGCTTGTGCATCTGCGCTAGGTACAACGGTTACACCAGAACCTGCAGTAACGAGTACGTCGATTTTCTTATCTACTTTGAACGTTGTTGCTTCACCTTGGCCAACACCAGGAACAGCGTTACCGCCATCTTTTGATTCAATAGGTGTTTGGTCTACCAATCCAACTTTGTAGGTAATAGTAGCTGTGTTGTTAATGTCCGTACCGGCGAGTGTGCCATCGGCCCATAAACTTGATGATGCGGTAAAGGCTGCAAGACTAAAGAATAAGGGGATTGTTCTAATTATTGTTGTTTTCATTGTTATTATCTCTTGGTTTGTTTTTTATATTTTGTAGTTTTTATTGTTTTTTTGATGATATGGGTCTAACCCTCTAGGGGATAAAGGCTAAACCCATTGGGTGTTAAAGTAAGCGAACTTGAAAGCTCACAGCTTTTCTTTCTTGAGGTTGTAGGTCTCCTTGATATTGCCAACGGATATGAGTGTAATCAGATGGGGGGGCAGGATACATCTTTCCATCACTACCACGTACTTTAAGTTGTGCTGGTTTTGCCCATTGCTTACCGCCATCGATAGAATAGACAATGTTACAATTGGCACCACTTGCGGTATTGGCCAGATACACCGTGTGTTTAGGAATAGGGTTGGTAATATTGATATTGTCTGCTGGTTTACCACTAATATTCGTGAAGAATGTGGAATACTGAACCACCTCACCTGGCAGTACTTTAGCCGCAGGAACACGCTTATAAGTGCGCTCGCCGTTTTCATTGACAACAGCGATAATCTTTTCGGCTTTAGAGTCAACATTAAGATGCCCCTGAGCAGCCATTGCCGTTGTACTGGCAAATATGACTCCGCTAATGGATAAAATGGAGAGGCTTTTTTTTATTATCGAAAACATATTGTTGCCTTTTTTTATTAATTGATTTTATATGAAATGGTTAATACATGTGACGTAGGAGCTGAAACATCTCCTAATGAAAGCGTAATGGCGTCATGACGTGATTGATTAAAATCTCCAACATCTGCGTCTTGTTGATCTGAAAGAGCGGTTCCATTCAAGAACATGCTGCCAGCGATATAATTCATATTATCCGGGGTAGGGTCTTGGATAACGATCTGTTCAATGGTTCCGTTATCACCAACAACATCAATGTTTATTTGATAAGTAACCTTAGCGTTAGTGATGACTGTATCGCCACCAAATGGATCAACAACCGATAGAACTGTTTTATGTAGATTAAGCTGAACAGGAGATACTTGATAAATACCAACCGCAGAAGCAGTGCCTAATTCAACAAGGTTCACAAGAGCGGTTCCTTTATCTCCGACATTCTCAAGCACACCTCCAAGCGGTTTTGTTGTTGCTCCAGGTGTTGTTGATACTGCACTTAACGCTACATGTCCTTCATCATCTTTATTCAGTAAAGGAGGAATTGTTGCCTCTATATAAGCAATGATTGATTGATCCGCTGTCAGCAACGGATGGCCTTCGTTATCTGTTGCAATTGAAGAAGATGCTATGGCATTGATATAGGGAGTGTCCGTGCTTTGAAGGCCAGGTAGGTCGTTAGTTTCAATCCATAATTTTAGGTTGTTAGGCTCAAATTCATCTCCTGAAACTAATGGATTCATCTCCAGTTTGTATGCTTCATTACCATTGCCTGTATTGGTGATCTGATAGGACAACACTACATCAGTAGCAGGTGTTGCGACGACTCTTGCTGGCGTATCTAGTGATACAACCGAAACATTAATGATTTCATCAACAGTAAACGCTGACGATGCATACTCCGTTTTGCTTTGATCCGTTGAATCATTAATAAAGTAGGTAACTTCAACGGTGTTTTTTATTGATGTGCCCGCTAATATTCCAGCAGCATAAACATTATTAAAGAGTGTTATTAAGCCTAAAAATATGAGTATAAAATATGTTACTTTGTATAAATTAGTATTATATATATTCTTCATTTTTATATTTTCTATTTTTTATAGTCATTAATTTTTTATCATTTTATATGGGGGTAATAGAAATATAAACAATTGATAATTTTATTAGAGTTAAGATTAACTATTGCTGAATTATTTATACCGTTTGTCGGATGAATGCATTTTTTTTTATTTTTTCATATATATTCGCTGAAATATGAGTCTGTGGCTTTCGTTGATATAAGTCAATGTTGACATAAGTCTTTAATATGTAATATTTTTTGCTGAAAATAAAACGCTAAGGGGCGAATAATGGGCAATAATAAATATAACTATGCTCTTAAAAAAACTACGCTAGGTACTTTATTACTTACATCATCTTTCTTGTTTACTTCAACGGCATTCTCTGCCACTCAATATACTGTTTCACGAGTAGAGCCTCTTCAGTCAACGACTAACAGTGATTCTATTGTTTACCAAGTTGATTTTAACGGTTTGTCAGTTCCTGGTTTAGAGCCTAGCGACTTTTCATTGTTTTTAGCTAGTGGGGCCCAAAAGGTCGACACAGCAGAGGCTCTGGCTAATGATACGATTTATAGAGTAACAGTATTGACGAAAGACGCTGGTCAGGTTGCTATTATTCTCAAAGAATTTGTTACTGATGATAATGGTGTCGATTATAATTTCCATGTTGATTCTAATAATTTACCTATTTATACCATTGATAAAATCGCTCCTCCCACTCCAACGCTGACTTCTCCAGAATATACATTATCAAACAGACCAGAATTTACGGGGGATCAACTAGATGAAAGCACTGGGAAGTCGTTAGCAGAACCAAAATCGGTGGTGACAGTTACTTTGGTGGATAATCCAGGGACGTGTTCTGCGCTGGTGAGTGATGAAGGGACGTGGACTTGTTCCATTCAACCTGCTGTCGATTATCAATCGTATATCAGTCATATCACCGCAACCGATGAGGCTGGTAATGTCAGTGAAATCGGGGAAAATCCGATAGACGTATTAGATCCATTTGGGGACGACGACAACGATTCATTAAGCAATAGTGTAGAGATAAATATCACAAAAACAGATCCAACACATGATGATAGTGATCGTGATGGCGTTCCTGATCAGATAGAAGTTGGCGGTGATGCAAATAATCCACTGGATTATAATAATGACGGTATTATTGACGCGAAGGATCCTCATAATGACTCTGATACTGATGGCCTGAGTAATTTGCTAGAACTTCATTTAGGTTTGCTACCTATGGATCCTGATTTTGATAACGATACGATACTTGATGGGGTTGAGGCTGGAGCATTAGGGTTGGACTCCGATAATGATGGTATTGATGACAAATTTGATGTTGACAGTACCAACGGCGGTGATACGAACGAGGATGGTATTGATGATGATGCGATTTTACGAGATTCCGACTTGGATAGTGTCGCAGATGCAAAAGACAAGGATAGCGATAATGATGGTTTACCTGATCTTTTCGAAGGGGTAGATGACCCGGATAACGATAATATACCCAATTATCTGGATCTTGATTCCAACGGGGATAATATTAGCGATGCGGATGCATCGGGTACAACAGGCAATGATTCCGACGGGGATGGCATTGATGACACCTTTGATGTTGATAATACGGGTGGTACTGATGCGAATGGAGATGGCATTGATGATGATGTCGTAGGTTCAGATGTCGATAGTGATGGTATTAACGATGCGATCGATGATGATAACGATAACGATGGTATTACCAACATTGTTGAAGGTAATGACGACATAGATGGTGATGGCAAAGGCAATTCTACTGATACAGACTCCGATGGGGATGGTGTTCCAGATAGTATTGAAAGTACAGAAGATATAGATGGTGATGGGAAGGGGAACTATCTTGATACAGATTCAGATAATGACGGTATCAGTGATAATGATGAAGCTGGCCTTACAGGCAATGATCATGACAACGATGGCATTGATGATGCATTAGATGTCGATTTAACGAATGGAAACGATCTTGATAATAATGGTATTGATGATGATCTTCCTTTGGATAGCGATAATGACGGCACTCCTGATTACCAAGATGTAGATTCTGACAATGATGGTATCCCTGATATCCTGGATGGAACGGGCGATTATGATGGTGATGGTATCAAAGACTATCTTGACCCAGATGCAGATAATAATGGAATCAATGATGGTGTAGAAATCGGAATAACCGGAAATGATCATGATAATGATGGTATTGATGATTTGTTTGATGTTGATTTTACCGGTGGAATAGATCTCAATGGCGATGGTATCGATGATAATGCTCTACCAGATTCAGACAATGATGGCAGACCTGATCATATAGATCCTGATACCGATGGTGATGGTATTCCTGATAGTGTAGAGGGCGTTGGGGATGCTGATGATGATGGCAAGTCAAATCATATCGATTTAGACTCCGATAATGATGGTATCAGTGATAGCGATGAGGCTGGAGTTACTGGCTTAGACTCCGATAATGACGGCATTGATGACAAGTACGATGTAGATATTACCAATGGAATAGATGCCAATAATAATGGTGTTGATGACTTCTTTGAAAACCAAGTCGGGGGGGATTATTTAAATCCTGACAATGATACTGATAAGGATGGGCTTCCAAATTCTACCGAGAAATATCTTGGCACTGATCCAACAAACCCGGATTCTAATAACAATGGTATTTCTGATGGAGATGAAGATACCGATGGTGACGGGCTAACGGATGCCATGGAGGTCTTACTTGGCTTGGATCCCAAGGATGGTGATTCTAATAATAATGGTATTGGTGATGCCTATGAAGATTCCGATGGTGATGGTATTAGCAACATTGTAGAGATTTTTCTCGGTCTTGATCCGACCAATCCTGATAGTGATGGGGATGGTTCGAAAGATACTACAGTCAGTGACTGGGATAATGATGGCATTAATAACTCACAAGAATTGGGGGGCTTACCCTTCGCCGATAGTGATCAAGACAGCATTCCCGCTTACCTTGATGATAATGATAACGATAATGAGATAGGTGATGAAGACGGTAGTATCGAGTTTCCTTTTGATATTGATGGGGATGGACAGTTAAACGTTCTGGATGCTGATGATGATGGTGACAAGATTCAAACATTATCAGAAGGTCTCTCTGATTCAGACTCGGATGCTATTCCAGATTATCTTGAATCTAATATCCATGATTTTGATGGGGATGGAAGTGCGGATTATGTAGATAATGATGATGAAAATGATGGATTGTTGACATCGGGTGAAATCAACTCATCTATCAATAATATTGCTAATGATAATGATCATGACTCCATACCTGATTATCTTGATGGTGATAGCACTAACATCAATAATTTGATTGATGGGTCCGGTGATAGTGATAAGAATGGTATCAGTGATACTGCCGAATGTGCACAGAAGTTTCCTTGTAAAGATCATGATTTTGATGGCGTACCAGACTTCATCGATACCGATAATGATAATGATGGCGTAAGAGATGCAGAAGAAATAGGGCAGAATCCATCGCAACCTATCGATACAGATGAGGATGGAATTCCGGATTATCAGGAACCTAATAATCTGGATAGTGATGGCGATTCTATCGTTGATTATCTTGATACTGATGATGATGGTGATGGCACTTTTACACGTATAGAACTCCCCGTAAACAAAGATGCTGATGGTGATGGTATTCCAGATTATCTTGATGGTGATACGAATGTGTTATCGCCCAACGGAGAATTTGATGGGGATGCTGATGGGGATGGTGTTCTTGATAGGCTGGAGTGTACGACTGCTCCTTTTTGCCAAGACAGTAATGACAATGGCATACCTGATTATCGTGAACACAACGGTTTATCGGGGAATGTCATTAATACCCCGCCAGGGGTAACGACAGTATCAGGTGGAGGTGGTGGTAGTTTTTCTCCATTTGCATTGTTACTTGGATTATTGGGCTTCGTAATACGCCGTTATAAGTTGATGGTAAGGAATAAAAACTAAGGGAATCCTCATGAAACATATACATTATAAAAATACACTCGCTTTTGTCATTGGCTCCTTGTTTGTAATGACACAAGCTGCCGCGGCAGAGTTTAATAAACTCGAAGATAGCTGGTATTTAGGAGGCTCTGTAGGGTTATCTGGGCTTGACCCAGTTACATCAACAGGCTTTGAAGTAACCGATGATAGTGATATCGGCAAGAAAATTTATGCGGGTGTTAATATCACTGATCAAGTTGGTTTAGAAGCATTCTGGAATGACTTAGGTGCGGCAGGCGTTTCTGGTACTGGAGGGGTTGGCGAGGCAAGTTATAGAGCATTGGGCTTTAATGCTGTTTACAACCCACCCATTAAAGTGGGGAGGGTTCAACCTTTTGGTAAGGTTGGAGCAGCAAAGATGTCAACTAAATCTTCAGGTAATATCTCAATCACGCAAGAAAATCAGTTCTCACTATTTGGAGGGGTGGGGGCAGATATAGAATTAAATAAAAACTTTGCGATTCGCACGGAGTTTGAATATTTTACAAAAGACGCCAATCAACTTAGTGTCGGTGTAAAGTGGGCACCACGAGGCCATATTCCAAAGAAAAAAGTGATACCGAGTGCATTGCCTTATAATTTTGGTGTGCAGCCGACGAAAGTCATTACTCGCGTTGTTACTCAAGCACCACCAAAAGTAACGATTCTCAATAAGTCACTAGCCGGTGGATCAAACTTTGCTACAGGAAGTGCAGTTTTAACTCTTCAAGGTAGACAAAATGTAGATACGATTGTTAATCAAATAAAAAATAATCAAATAAGGGTTCATCATATCAAAATTGTTGGCCATACAGACTCTGTTGGGAAGCCAAAGCAAAATTTACTTTTGTCTAAGCAGCGAGCTCAATCGGTTGCAACTTATCTTTCAAGGCACGGTATCAGTAGAGATCATATGACTATATTGGGGGTAGGAGACAATCAACCTGTCGCGAGCAATCGAACTGATTATGGGCGCGCTCAAAATAGACGTGTTGAGATTGCGGTAAGTGGTGCGAAAATGCTTATTAAATAATATTATGCGGTTATGTCGATAACTGTATGCATAAAAAAGGGAGCTAAGTGCTCCCTTTTTTATGTGTATTTTAGTATCTCTGTCGAGAGAGAATAACTAGTTGTCAAGGCTGAGAAACTCAATGTAACCTTTTATAAATTCTAAGTTTTCTGTGGCTCTTTTAACGTGTTCATTACTCGCTTCCAAATTACTCAAATGATTTGAAGAGTCTTGAATAATGAGTGTTAGTTGATCTTCATCAAAAATCTGTAATGCCGATGCAAGCTGTTCTTTATCAGAAGAAAGTAGGGTGGGTACGAGCTCGTCTTTATGGACAGGAGAATGTGGGTCTAACAAGTCTGCCACAAGGTGTGATTCTAATAGCGTAAAATGTGCTTCACGGGCTTGTTGTTCTTGGTTTAATTCTTGGTGGGCTTGCTCATCAGTGCCTGCACCTACACGAACGGCAGACATCACAATTTCTAGTAATTGTTTAAGTGCCGATTTCGTTTCAGCTTGATCATCAGCTATAACGCTAGCTTGTTCATATAACTTGTCTAATCGGTCTTTGAGCTTTAAGACAACATCACTGTCAACATTCGCTTTTAATTGCACAGAATCAGAAAGAACATCTTGGAACTCCTCATGAAATGCTAACAATTGGTCGTGGTCTTGTTGTTGCGCCTCGATCATATTCTCTTGATCAATATTGATCATTGCATCACCAAATAGAATATTTTCATTACGTCTAACAAGATGTCGCTCGTGAGCGCCCGGGTTTTCGCTGGGTTGTATGATCATTTTTAAGACTAAGTATTAGGAATATATATGGTGTAGTAGAAAACAAAAGATAACAAATCGTCAAGCGTGAATTGCCTATTTTTTAATCAAAAACGCCTGAAAAATACTTTTTATCAAGCTTACTCAAAAATGAAGAAGATATGAATTCGAAAAATAAGATCTAAAAAAGTCCGCCAAACAAGATAACAATTTTTTATCTGATAAGTGGGGTGATTGATTGATTAAAACATACTACAATGGCAGAAGCTTGACTTCGGTCAGTTCTTGATTGAGGCAAGTTCCTATTAATGTAAGGAGGAGTAATTATATGGGTACTAAAGACAACAGTGCTTATTGGAGCGCCAATAAACGACTGATATTCTTTTGTCTCGCAGTTTGGGCTTTCGTCTCATTCGGTATGGGCATTCTGTTTAGACCTTTTCTTAAGGATATTTCCATAGGTGGTGCTGACCTTGGCTTTTGGATGGCTCAGCAAGGTTCAATCTATGTGTTTCTTTTCATAATTTTCTTTTATGCCTTTGCCATGAATAGACTTGATCGCAAGTTTGGCGTTAACGAGTAAGGAGTTGTAATACATGTCACAATATGCAATAAACATGATCTTTGTGCTCGGGTCTTTCGGTATCTACTTCGGTATCGCAGTCTGGGCACGTGCTGGTTCTACTTCTGAATTCTACGCTGCTGGACGCGGTGTACATCCAGTCGTAAATGGTATGGCAACTGCTGCAGACTGGATGTCAGCGGCATCATTTATCTCAATGGCAGGTCTGATCGCAGGTCTGGGTTACGCGGCATCACCATTCCTAATGGGCTGGACTGGTGGTTACGTACTTCTTGCATTGCTATTAGCACCTTACCTTCGTAAGTTTGGCAAGTTTACTGTTCCCGAGTTTATAGGTGATCGTTTCTACTCAAACACAGCACGTACCGTTGCTGTAGTGTGTTTGATTATCGCGTCGTTGACCTATGTTCTTGGACAGATGACGGGTGTTGGAGTTGCGTTCTCTCGCTTCCTGGAAGTTGATAAATCAATAGGCATCTGGATTGGTGCAGCTATCGTAGTTTTCTATGCTGTGTTAGGTGGAATGAAAGGTGTAACTTATACACAGGTTGCACAGTACGTTGTATTGATTATCGCTTATTCTATTCCAGCAATTTTCATCTCTTTGAACTTAACAGGTAACTTCTTTCCTCAGATTGGTTTAATTGGCGATGTTGAGAGTGGTAAGTCATTACTTGCAGAACTGAATGCATTAATTACCGAGTTAGGATTTAAATCGTATACAGATCCCGGGACCTCACAGTTCACATTGGTTCTTTATACGTTGTCTTTGATGATTGGTACTGCGGGTCTTCCACATGTAATTATTCGTTTCTTCACTGTACCTAAGGTTTCTGACGCACGTTGGTCTGCTGGTTGGGCACTTCTATTTATTGCGCTTCTTTACACCCAAGCTTCGGCGGTAGGTGCAATGGCTCGCTATAATGTGACTGAAACAATCTACCCAGGTGGCGATACTTCATCTCCAATCAGGTTTGATGATCGTCCACAGTGGATGAAGAACTGGGAAGTTACAGGTCTGCTAAAGTTTGAAGACAAGAATAATGACGGTCTTATCAACTACACAGGTGACAAAGCGACTAACGAGCTTGACGTAAACCGCGACATTATCACTCTTGCTAACCCTGAAATTGCTAATCTACCAGCTTGGGTAATTGGATTGATTGCTGCAGGTGGTATCGCAGCGGCATTATCAACAGCTGCTGGTTTATTACTTGCAATCTCATCTGCGGTTTCGCACGATTTGATTAAAGCACAAATCAACCCAGGTATTAGTGAGAAAGGTGAGCTTATGTGGGCGCGTATTTCGATGGTGGTAACCATCGTCTTTGCGACTTATATAGCCTCGTTAGGGCTGCCGTTAGCGGCCCAAACGGTGGCATTAGCCTTTGGCCTTGCTGCGGCGTCGATCTTCCCGGCATTGATGATGGGGATTTTCTCGAAGCGCATTAACAACGTAGGTGCAATCGCGGGTATGCTTGCTGGTATCAGCACGACCTTGCTTTACATCTTCTTGCACAAAGGTTGGTTCTTCATCGCGTCAACTGCCGTTGTTACTGATGGTCCGTTGATCCCGCATGTACCGGATACAGCATTTGGTGCAATCGGAGCATTGATCAACTTTGTGGTAGCTGTTGTCGTATCTAATGCGACGAAAGAGCCACCAGCAGAGATTCAAGAGTTGGTTGAGTCTGTACGTGTACCAGCTGGTGCTGGTGCTGCTGTAGGCCACTAATCGTCTTGAAGTAGTCAGAAAAAGCGCATCCTTTGGGGTGCGCTTTTTTTCTTTTTCCAGAATTGTCTTGGGAAATCACAAATAAAAGGTAGTCGTATGCTGTTTAAATTGATTGCTATGCTGTTTATTGGGTTAACTATTTACGGTATTTACTCTTTACTGAACAAGCTCTTAAGTGGAAGCATACCTCGATGGGTTTTGCCCGCTAGTATTGCGCTTTCGATGGTGCTTTATCATATCTACGATGAATATACCTGGGCAGATCGCACCATTGATGGCATCGAAGCCGAGAATACCTTATATCATGTCGTGGGAATTAAAGAAGATCAGGCATTTTGGAGGCCTTGGACTTATATTTGGCCACTTAAAATCGAGATTAATATTGTGCTGGATAGTTCGATTACTAAAGCTGAGGATGGTTCCAACGAAGCAGTATTGATCCAATATCGTCACCCTGGTATGTCTACGACCTTTCTGATGAAATATTCTTGTACGGATGCTGCTTATATTTTAAAGGCTGAAAACGCAGCTATCCCAGCGGCATTTACTATGAATGACAGTATGAAAAAAGAACTGTGTAACGGTTCAAGTAAAAAACTATTCTAGTACATTATCAATCATCACCTCACAGCTAAGTGCTTTCTGGTTCGCTGATACACGAACTCTCAGAGCTGATGATCAAACCTTAATGATGAAGAAAGAAAACTCTGCAAAGCATTGGATTGTTATGCAGGATATGACCAAACAAAAGCTTAGCAAAGTCCGTTATGTTGCACAGGCAGAAGGTGGTGTTTTTATTTCTGAGATCACTCAGTAATATTTAGACGCTACTGGTAATCAGTATAATCGTTCCAATGTTGAGGGATTTTTGATTCAGCATTTTTGCCGATAATATATTGGATCATGATTTTTCTCTACCCACACCTAATTCTTCTCTACCCACACCTCGTGGTGACACCATGCCGGTGCCCGTAATAAATACACGCATCCCTATTGTTTGCTCTATCATCGATATCGTGAATGCGCGTCTCACGGGGCAAGTCTTTGGGAAGTGGCTGCCGTTTGGGCTGGCGACGCGGGTATTGCAAAAAACAAAGACGGCGGCTTCAGCAGTCGCAACTTCATCACTGGAAAAGGCAAAGGCTATTATGCAAGTGACGTCGTTTGGAATACCAATAGTGTCCGTTGTAAGAATAGTCATACCTTCGTGTTTTATCGTAATCTGCAACTTGATAGTGCGTTATTCTCAAGTTGCAGGTAGTCATTTTTTAGAACTCTACTTCAGAATGGTTCGTGCGTTGGTTGCTTGGATAGGACGGTTATTTGCGTGGTGTAGCACTCCCGCAAATTGAGCAATTTGTGCTTTGGAGGCGGTCATTGGTTGTTTCATGACCGTCCAGATAACACCTTCTGAACACGGTGGTGTGGTCAATGAACCATTGAAACGATAATGATCACGGTTTTTCGGCAATATCTCGCTGACACTTACAGGGGGTGATAATGCGTTTTTGTCCCCTTTGTTTTGTGGCATTTGCGCCCAGACTTTTGCCAAACCTTCATTTGGCGTACCCTCTTTAAACATCACCGCAACTACCGCAAGATTCCCATGACGGTCTTTATGAACAAGATGCGCTTCAAGTGGGTAAGACATTCCATTTATGTGATTTTCACTCGGTGCGTGGAAATGGAATTGCACGAGATTAAACTGCACACCATCGATAAACACAGAACTACCAACATCGTAATTTACCTGTACGGTGTGCCCATTATTGACCACCTCGTTTCCGCCAGCCTTATATTGAAACTGGAGCGGTTTTAATGATGCTTCCGTGAAGCTCGTCAGGTCGACGGGCGACTGATTCTTTCCATTGCATGCGCCATATTCTGGGGTCAATTGTGCCCAATGTGCAGGGCCAGTATTACCCTCATAACTCCATGCTGGGGGTTGCTGCTCTGTGGTATTTGATGTGGTTGAACACGCGGCCAATAACGTCATTGCGCTTACTGCAATAAACCTTTTCATTCCTCTCTCCTAGATAAGTATTATTAATACACTCGATGTATTGGCTGAATAGAACCGATACATGCATTTTAGGACAAATATGAAATCAGTATTTCACTCTACGGTTAGTTATTAGGAACTTACATGGTGTGATTGAAGCTAGGTCTTTGAAATACAGATCTCTCATGTCGATATTAAGTGTACATAAGGGAAGGGGGGAGCAGTAGCATATTTCAGGCAGCTTTATGCAGAAAGAGCGATCTTTATATTTGAATGGGGGAAATGTATCAGAATCACCATAAGGTGATCTTAAAAAACGTTTTCTGTCATGTTTAGCCGTAGTATCAAATATGCACTTATTATGTGAATCTAAGATATATTTGTGATTTGATTTTTTCAAAAAGGGTTCAGCACATAGGCAATATGTGCGCGAGGATACGTTTCTTTAGGGAAGGTAAAAATCTAGAGGGACAGTTTGTCAATTGAACGGATCATACTTCCGTATTATGCTGTGGCTATTCCCAGTCCGAACAGGCTACAGCCAATGACTACCTTGACCCGTAAGGCATTCCTGCAAGAAATGTCAGGCAAAAAAATTGCTTTATCCCAAGCACAACAAGACCCGCGTTTACATGATATTGATTTAACGAGACTAGACTTGTCGGATGATAAGTTCATTCGTGACGATATGGAGATGCATCAGTTGTTTAAGACGATCGATGATTTTGATGTGAATGGCTCATATCGCTCGGTTGATATGGGAACACCAGCTCAGCCAACAACTGCGGGGATTATGATCCAGGCGATTCGTGATTTGGCCATGGATGATGTTGCTGATGATCACATGGTGTTAGATCTTCCGGCGCTGGGGGACTTCCAGATTCAAGACACTGCTTTTCGTAGAGCCTTCCCCAAAGGTTTTCGTGGCATATTCAAGCGTGGTAGTCGGGGTAGGCAGGTCGTGGCGATTCAATATGCACTGGGGCGTCTAGGTTATCTGAAGGATAGCTGCGATGGTCATTATGGCAAGCTCTCGACAGCGGCGGTTCGGGCATTTCAGGATGATTATGCTTTAGAAGTAACTGGGATTGTTGATGAGCATATCCTGAAACTTTTGGATCAAGGTGTAAGTGTTTTAGATTTGCGCCCTCCCGTTATTCGATCTGGCGAGGACCCAATGCGTTTTATGTCAGATTTCCGCCGTATGGATATGCCGACGCTGAGTGTGGAACGTCATCAGGAAAACACGACATGGGACTCACCGAGTGTGCAGATAGCCTATGGGGAATTTGTGGCGAATTATTGGGAAGTGATGAAAGAGAATAAGATTGAGGCAGATTGTAAGGCCTTGGCATTGTTCTTTATGGATCAGTTCCGCAAACAGTTGGCGGAAGATAGCTTTGTTGAATTGCCCTTACCACGATCTAGACGCGGAAGTTTTCAGGAACGTGAATGGTCGGTGAGTACTCGGCATAAAACGCGGGGGTTATTCTCTACACTGGTGGAGTTGGCTCGCCGTTTGTTTATCACAGAAGTGCGCAGGAATTATCGAGCGGTTAAGAATATTCAGGCGCTTGATCCTGATCATTCCATGGTTTATGGGGTGAATATGAAATATCCTCGAACCTCTGCACATCAGGTGGCGATGGCGGCAACAGAGGTAGCTGCGTGGCATCCTTCTATGAACAATCGAGGGGATAAACGCAAGCCTGAAATCCCACTTGATGTGTTAGAGCCTGGACATATGATTTTTATGGATCATACTGGAAACGGTAGTTACGATCATACTGTCAATGTGATTAAGGTAGAGCGTGATGAGGGCAAGGTGAAACAGCTTATTTTGGCGGTAGGGTCTTATGATGATGTTCGAGATTCGCTGGCGGCAACCGTTGTAAATAGTCTAGGGCAGGTCAATCAATATTCAGAAGAAGTGACGGTTGATTTTGATGCCGAGGGGCATATTACTGATTCACGAGTGACGTGGTCGTCGGAGCCTTCTTATGTGGTGCATCCTCGTTATGCAGCAAGGAATACGCTAATGGAGCTTAAGGCTGGGGGGCAGTTATTTATAGGGCGTTGGGGGTAGTTCAGGAGTGTTAAAAAGCTATGACCCCACACGGAGGAGATGCTGTGGAGCCATAGAGATCACGAAAGCGTTTAATCTTTGAGGATCATTTTAAGCATGTCATCTTTCAAGGTTAGTCGCCTGGTCTTCATTTCTTTCAAATGTTCATCAGAGACATTGCTGTTGTTCTTTTCAATAGATTCAATTTGATGCGTCAGATCATGATACTCGGTAAATAGACGGTTGAAGTGCACGTCATTCATTTTTAGATTGTGGATAGCATCTTTGTGTTCTGGGAGCTCATGATGTAAATCGTGATGTTCACCTAGCATTGTAATTCCTCTATTAAGGTTGTTGATGGCTTAAGTGTATTCAATCTGTTTGAATAAGCCCTTGAGCTAAATCAATTGCCCATAAGAGAAAATAGCCAGTAAGCGCTTTAGAATAGGCAATCCTGGGTCTTTGTTGCTAATCTCTTACCTATTGTTATAAAAATATTACAGAAAATATGAACTTAAGTTATTTGTTTTACGTCTATGTTGCGTTCATTAAGTGAATTGAGTTGAAAAGATCCCCAAAGTTTTTCCGTATAATCTGACAGGCCGCACACCCTGAAAGGATATTATTGGATGAATTCGCGGCGGAGAAAACCCGGTCGAAGGATTTGATCGGGTTTTTTTATGGGCGATGATTTTTCGGGTTTTGTTCTCCGAATTCACGTAAAATCCTGCTCATGAAAATGAAAGGCCATCTCCGAAAAATGAAAGTCGACTTGCAGACGCCTGTTGACTACTCGCTGGTGCTTGACGACCAGCTTCTTCCACTGAACGATAAGCTCGGTGAACCCCTAAAACTCACCCATACCGGACAAATCCATTGCGTTGCCTGTGGGCGTTTAACCAAAAAAAGTTTTAACCAGGGGTATTGCTTCCCTTGTGTGCGCAGTTTGGCACAATGTGATATGTGCATTGTGCGTCCTGAGCTTTGCCATTATGACGAGGGAACTTGTCGTGAGCCAGAGTGGGGTGATAAACATTGCATGCAACCGCATTATGTGTACTTATCCAATACCTCAGGAGCCAAAGTTGGTATTACCCGCCATACGCAAATTCCTACACGTTGGATTGATCAGGGAGCCGTTCAGGCATTACCTATTATGGAAGTGTCTTCACGCTTGCTCTCAGGTTTAGTGGAAGTTGAGTTAAAAAATTACGTTGATGATAAAACGCAGTGGCAACGTATGCTCAAAGGCGGTATTGAAGAACGTGATCTTGAAGCCTTGCGCGATGAGATGTTTGAAGAAAGTGAGCGTGAAATAGAAGCGTTGCAAGAACGCTTTGGTGAAGATGCGATTGAGCGGTTGGAGTATGAAGATCTCGTCGATATTGAGTACCCTGTGTTGGAATACCCCAAGGCGGTTAAATCCATGAACTTTGATAAAACCCCAGAAGTGAGTGGTGTGTTGAAGGGTATCAAGGGGCAGTATTTGATCTTTGATACGGGAGTTATCAATATGCGTAAATTTGGTGGCTATGAAATAGAGGTCGAGGTTTAGAACGTTTCCAACAGATCCTGCTGAAGTCGGTGGTATGGATTTAGTGACTTATATTGATATTCCTACTGTCAACCCATCCGCTATTCTCTCAGTATGAAACGATTTTTCAGGAAACGTAGTCCCTATCTTAAAGAAATCTATATTGCTCGCTCGGGTGGAGAAGCGATGCGTCCCTTATTGAATGTTAATATTTTGTTCGGCATGGGGCTTGAAGGAGATCGTTATGCAACGAATCAAGGCTATTGGCACAAAGTCGAGAGTTGTGAAGTTACGATAATTACAGAAGATGAATTAAAGGCTATCCAGCGTCGTGCTAAAAGCTTTGAGTTTCAGGCGGGCATGCATCGTAGAAATCTAGTACTTGCAGACATTTCTCAAAAACAGCTAAAAGGGCAAACCATTCAATTGGGTACTGCTATTTTACAATACCAAAAGCCGCGCCCACCTTGTGGCTATATCAATCAAGTCACCAAGGTTAATCTGGCAAAAGCCATGGCCTATGATTGTGGGGCCTGTTTTAAGGTGCTCACAGCTGGAGAGTTATCGGTGGGGGATCCCTTAATCATTAGGTAAAGGTGTCTCTTTAGGTTGCTCTATTGTCTCAAGCGTTTTACGTAAAGATTTCAAGAGTTTCTCGGTTTCATCATTATGATGCACCATGACTTTATCTAGCTGTTCTTTTAACAAAGATACTTCCGACGAATTTCTGCGGACTGTTTTAGTTAGGTTTCTTTTTATCACATTATTGTTTTTATTGATTAATGGAGGGTGTTAATACTTTGGTCGTCTTTTGGGGCTGAAGGTTCAAAGGAATCCTTCTTTCATGAACATGTAACCTTGCCTGTTTAGAAGGCTGAGGAGTCTCTTTTCCTCAGCCTTTTGATCATGTACGGCTAATTTAAGGTCCCACTCGGTAATGGTTGTGGTGTTTGCGGCTTTACGGATGGAGAGCCTTGCATGAAATTATTATTCATGAAACTTCCGGGGCTCATATTGAGTGATTGCAACAAGCTCTGTCTCTGGTTCTCAGGCAGTTCCTTATTGGCATGAATCTGTTTTTTAATGTCGTCTGCATCCCCTTCAAAAATAAACTCCTTGGTATTGCCGTCGCTGTCTTTGCTACTTGTTTCGATGTGAATTTTTCCATCCGGTAATGTTTTCATGCTCAGACTTTCTGCTTGTGAAAAGCTTTGTGCATTTGGCATAGCGGGTAAGTTGGGGAAATTCGGCATCTGTGGAGTAGGAATATTAAACGATGGCCAGTTTGGTTGTGAATACGGGACGTTAAAGGGATTCGGGTTGCCCCAGAAAGGATTATTGTTGTTGCCAAAAGGGTTATTGCCGAAGGGGGTATTCCCAAACGGTGATCTTGGTTGACGCGTTGGAGTGACTTGGCGTGTAGCAAGCTTGACGTCAATATCAGTAGGGGTGGCATTACGAAGAATGCTCAGCTTTATTGTGGTACCCGCTTTACGTGATTGCACTGTTTGGTAGACTTGCTCGACAGTATTGATTGTCTTGCCATCAATATGCGTGATGATGTCAAAAGCTTGAATGCCTGCTGTTTTAGCAGGGGAGGCGTTCTGTACGTTTTGAATCATTGCACCGCCCTTTTGCGGCAGTAGTTTTCCCAGTTGTGCTTGAATAGCTTGGGGTACAGGTTTCAGGTAAACGCCTAGCCATGTTATTTGCTGTTGTGCTTGATTTTGTGTTGTCGCAGGAGGAGTTGCTGGCGTGGCTGAAGCATTGATGGAGTTTAGTGCAGTAAGGCTAGATGCCAAGATGATTGAAAGCATTTTGTATTGCATGATTTCCTCTTATTCATTGTAATTTCGAACAGGTTTTGACCTATTTCATGATGTGAAGCATTCTTAAACGTAGGCATTGTCTAAGCGTTTTTCAAGGACTTTTTGTAAACCTTGAAAGATCGGTATAATCGCAAGCTTTGACGACTTTTATGCCACGGAGTTCCACAAAAGATGCTCATCACTATATCGCCTTCTAAAGGACAGGATTTCGATACACCCGCACCGACCGATCATTTTACCCAGCCTGATAGGCTAGATGAATCCGTGATGCTGATTGAGGAGGCGCGTAAACTCAATGTGAAAGATGTTCGTGAGTTGATGACCGTGAGTGAGAATATTGCCAAGCTTAATGTCGATCGCTTTGAGACATTTTCAGTACCCTTTGATTTGAATAATGCCAAGCAAGCTTTATTTGCGTTTAAAGGGGATGTGTATAGTGGCATTAGTACGGTGGAATATACGCAGGAGGATATGGATTATGCGCAAGACCATCTACGCATGTTGTCAGGCTTATATGGAGCATTGCGACCATTGGATTTAATCCAGCCGTATCGTTTGGAAATGAAAACCAAGTTAGCAAATCCTCGTGGTGAGAATCTTTATCAGTTCTGGGATGAGCGTATTACGGATAGTCTCAATGAAGTACTAGATAAACAAGAAGAAAAGACTCTGATAAACCTTGCTTCTAACGAATACTTCAAAGCTGTAAAGCCGAAGCTCTTAAATGGCCGTTTACTCAATATTAATTTCAAAGAAGAGAAAGATGGCAAGGCGAAGATTATTGCCATCTTTGCCAAACGGGCGCGGGGGATGATGACGGATTACATTATTCGTAACCGTATTGAAAAGTCAGAAGATATTAAGCAGTTTGATACTGCTGGTTATCGTTTCTCCGAGGAGTTATCGGATGACAAGCAGTGGACGTTTGTACGCCCACAGCCTGAAAAGAAAACATAGGTAGATTAGTTGGAAGTCAAAACCAGGTTCTAAAAATGTGGTTTTCAGGGATCGTAAATTTACCTTTGATCATTAATGCTGTTGAGTGACTTTTCGAGGTCGAGATGAAAACGCATTGATAAGTCAATGGCTTTGATATCTTTGGTAATTTCCCCAACTGAAATGTAATCAACGCCCGTAGCAGCGATCGACTTCACGGTTTCAAGATTAACCCCGCCGGATGCCTCCAGTTTGATTTTGTGATCATTCAAAAAGACAGCTTTACGCATCATTTCTAGCGTGTAGTTATCCAGCATAATGATGTCAGCTCCAGCTTGTGAGGCTTCCTGGAATTCATCAAGGTTCTCAGTTTCTACTTCAACTAACAGATCAGGATGAATGGCTTTTGCCTGTTTCACGGCGGCAGTAATCGTGCCTGCTGCCATAATGTGGTTTTCTTTAATTAACACCCGATCATAAAGTCCGATGCGGTGATTTTCACCACCGCCGCATAATACGGCATATTTCTGTGCTTTGCGCAGTCCTGGAATCGTTTTACGGGTATCCAGAATTTTAGTTGAGGTTCCTTCAATTGCCTGCATATAGCGGTTGGTAGTCGTTGCTGTTGCAGATAACAATTGCAAAAAATTCAAAGCAGCGCGTTCACCGGTAAGTAGAGAGCGAGAAGTACCCTGTAGTTTGCAGATTTCTGAACCAGCCGTGAGCTTGTCGCCATCTTTGTAGTGCCAAAAAATATTAAGCGTATGGTCAATCTGTCGAAAACATTCATCAAACCACGCACACCCAGACAAGACAGCGTCATCACGGCAGATGACCGAAGCGGTAGACATGGCGTTCAAGGGAATTAAGTCAGCAGTGACATCGCGTTCGCCAATGTCTTCTTGTAAGGCAAACTCTACGGAACGTGAAATGTTATCGGGTAATTGAATCATGTGGCCAGCATTTATGGTTAGAATCTGATAATTGTAAACCATGAAAGTGTTTAGTGGCGTATTTTTCCTGCTGATTTCTGGATATATTCATCTGTCTAGCAGGTATTTGCTCAGTTATACTGAGGCTACTGTTTAATTAACATGTTTAGCTTAT
>CACVAY010000062.1 GCA_902727985.1 uncultured Thiotrichaceae bacterium
TAAAACCTTGGTTTCATGAGGTACAACTAGTTTTAGGGCAAGCAGATTGCAGAGCCTTGAAGATACGAGGATGTATTTCCCTCCCCAGTTTTTCGACCTTTTCTACACTCCACCACGCTTTTTGGTACTCCTTCAGGTTGTAGTAAACGACTGCGATTCTTTCATAGGATTCTACGTGTTTCGGGTTTTTGAGAATGGCTTGTTCGTAGTATTCACGAGCTTCTTTGTAATGATGCAGTTTGGCGTAGGTGTTCGCTAATTTATAGGCATTTACATAATTGGCGTCGAGAGCCATGCCTTTCTGAAAGTATTGAGCAGCCTGTTGATAGTTCCCCGTGTCGTAGTAAATACTCCCTGTTGCGAGATAGGGTGCGGCAAATGTAGGGTTGCGTTTGCTAGCTATATCGAAGTTTGTAAGCGCGTTATCGATATCGTTGGCTTGTAGGGCTCTGTAACCCCGGTTGTAATATTCGGTAGCAATATTTTCTTCATAGCTTTCTTCTTTGTTAAATTCGAATTCTATGCTGTGTGTCCATAAGGTAACACCATCTTTCCAAATCGGGGTTTGATTGAAGGCTGATAAAAGTGCCAGGCCAATCAGTGCGACAAAGCTGACGACATAGAGCTGAATTTTATCGAAGCGATCTAAAATAGCTGCTAACAGTAAGGACACAGCAAAGAGCCCAAAATAGATATAACGGTCTCCAACCATGGAACGATAGTATCCTCCATACGTTATGAGTCCAGACGTTGCCAAGGTTGCAACAGCGAATAACAAGCTTGCAAGTACGATGAGAGGGGCGCTTCTGCGAATTGCCCACACTCCTGCTGCAATAAATAATGGAATCGTTGCCACGGGGTATAACCACCATTGTTGCACCAAAAACTGTGGGGTGATGGCATAAGATGCGCCTAATTCCGTCGGACTAATAATTTTGAGTAGATAGAAAGAAATCGTTGCTAGCCATACCGCCGGTTTGTGATAGTCCGGAATTTGTAAAGGAGAATAGTCAGTGCTGATCAAGAAGTGCGATAAGGTGACATAGGCAAAGACAATGGCTAAATAGGGGGCAAAGGATAACAGGCTGCTTTGCCAGGAGTTTCTATAGTAGATACGGTGTATTAATAAGATACTTAATGCGACAAATACGCCACTTGGCTTGCTTAGCAAGGCTAATATGAACAGGAACAGTGATAACAATAAGATAGGGGTTGTTGAGTGTTTCTGGTAGTGCTTCATATGAAAATAGATAGCCAAAAGCCCAAACATGGTGGCGAGTAGACCTCTGAATTCGGTAACGAAGACGACTGTTTCCACTTGGATAGGGTGAGCGATAAATAGCAAGCTGCCCAAAAAGGTTGCTAGGCGGTTTTGGATAAGGTTTTTTAGCAGTAAATAAACAAGGATGCTATTGACGATATGGAGGATGATATTGCTAGTGTGTAGTACCGTATTCAAGGGAATTGATGAGAATTCAGAAAAGGCTTTTAAGCCAGCCCACAATGTATAGGAAACAGGGATAAACATTCCTGCATATTGGGTTGAATAGGTCTGGCGTAATGTTTCTAGTGAGAAATTCTGTAACAGCACGTGTTGGAGATGAACATTATCATCCCATACGAAGTCGTATTGATAAGCCTGCGTGAAAATGAGAAGTGGGATAACAATTAGTATGGCAAGAACCAAGCGATACTGATTGTTTTTTAGTAAATCTTTTAAGCGAAAAAAGGGGCGGCTGAGTTGATTGAAATATACTGCTTCCTGCATGTTCTATTCCTTCCATCCTTGGAAATCTCTCGAATTATAGGTTAAATCTCCGACAAATGTTGTTAGAAATGGCTTGGTATAGCTATTGCTAAGCATTTTTATGAACTGAGGAATTTACAAATATCCCGTTTTCAGAAGGTTTTCGTTTGAACTGTGTCCTTAAAAGATGGATAGGTTTTGTTGAAGATACGATGAGTTGCATGTGATCTCAATAGTTTAATCGTGTTTGTACTGCTGCTCCTAAGATTGCACAGAAAGTTGATGGCATTTGCTTAGAGGGAAATCTGTTCGTGCTTCAAATGGCTTTTTTCGCTATTATTCCCGCCTATTTTAATGATTGAAGGTAAGCCTTTAGCATGGAGAAATTGGTTATTCAGGGTGGTACACCACTAGAAGGTGATGTGGTGATCGGCGGTGCAAAAAATGCCGTGTTGCCGTTACTCGCAGCAACATTGCTTGCAGATGGCAAAATGACCATCAAAAATGTACCTCGCCTACGCGATGTTTATACCACCATCAAGTTACTTGAAGGCATGGGGGTGACGGTTGAGGTGGATGATGATTTCAATATCACTACCGATGCTTCAACGATCAACTCTTATGTAGCCCCCTATGAGCTTGTTAAGACCATGCGTGCGTCTATCCTTGTATTAGGCCCTACCTTGGCGCGTTATGGTGAATCAGAAGTATCATTGCCAGGTGGTTGTGCGATTGGTTCTCGTCCGGTCAATATTCATTTGTCTGGATTAGAAGCAATGGGGGCGGATATTACGGTTCATGAAGGTTTTATTCGTGCCCGTGCTAAACGTTTGCGTGGCGCTCGATATGTCATGGAGAAAGTAACCGTCACGGGTACTGAAAACTTGTTGATGGCTGCGGTGCTTGCAGAAGGTACAACCATTCTTGAAAATTCAGCGCGTGAGCCTGAAGTAACCGATTTAGCCGATTGTTTGAATGCGATGGGTGCGAAAATTTCAGGAGCGGGTACATCAACGATTACTGTTGAAGGTGTAGAGCGTTTGAAGGGTATTGAATATTCTGTCTGCCCTGATCGAATTGAAACAGGAACATTTCTGGCAGGAGCTGCGATCACGGGTGGACATGTTCGTACCTTAAAAGCGGATCCAGCGGCACTGGACTCTGTATTGCAAAAGTTTAGAGATGCTGGTGCCTATGTGCAAACGGGTGCAGACTGGATTGACCTGGATATGCGTGGTCGCACTTTAAAGGCCGTTGATATTACTACCGATCCTTACCCCGGTTTTCCAACCGATATGCAGGCGCAATTTATGGCAATGAATGCCTTCTCTCAAGGTATTGGTGTTGTTGTTGAGACGATTTTTGAAAATCGTATGATGCATGTTGCAGAATTAATGCGTATGGGAGCGAATATCCGTCTTGAAGGTAATACGGCTATTGTTGCAGGTATGCCGGATCTTTATGGTGCGCCTGTCATGGCAACCGACCTACGGGCCTCAGCAAGCTTGATTCTGGCTGGCTTGGCTGCAAATGGTAAGACTGTGGTTGACCGTATTTACCACACTGACCGTGGATATGAGAAAATTGAAGAGCGTTTACAGCATCTTGGCGCGAATATTGAACGAGTGAATACTTAATGTCAGATAATTTCATTACCATTGCCTTGTCCAAAGGGCGTATTTTTAAGGAAACCATCCCGTTGCTTAAAGCGGCGGGTATTGAGCCTCTGGATGATCCAGAAACCAGCCGTAAACTCATTCTTGATACCACTCGTGATGATGTGAAAATTGTCATCATTCGTGCTACCGACGTACCGACCTATGTGCAATATGGCGCAGCGGATATGGGTGTTACTGGTAAGGATGTGTTGGCAGAGCATGGTGGCGAAGGTCTGTATGAACTATTAGACTTACATATCGCTCAATGCAAATTGATGGTCGCGGGTTTTGCAGATAAGCCATTGCCAGAAGGCCGTGTAAAGGTTGCTACCAAATTTGTGAATTGTGCACGCAAGTATTTTGCGGAACAAGGTCGGCAGGCTGAAATTATTAAGTTGTATGGTTCAATGGAGTTAGCCCCGATTGTGGGTTTAGCTGATTGTATTGTCGATGTTGTCGATACGGGTAATACCTTACGGGCAAATGGTTTGGTACCGTTAGAAAATATGTTTGAAGTGAGCTCGCGCATGGTTGTTAACCGAGCGAGCATGAAAATGCGTAATGCGACCATCAAATCCATGTTGGCGCATATTGCTAAAGCCGTTGAAGCAGGAAAATAATATGTCTATGACAGGCAAAACTGATACCGATAACCTTCGTATTGCTAATATCGAAGAAGTTGCTAACCCTATTGATTTAATGGCGAAGTATCCGATCACGGATGCCGCCATTGAAACAGTCAGATCTTCGCGAAATTCATCGCATCGTATTCTACATGGTGAAGATGATCGTTTATTGATTGTTGTTGGCCCATGTTCAATACATGACCCTAAAGCTGCTCTTGAATATGCAGAACGTTTGCATAAAGTGAAGAAGCAGTTTCAAGGTGAGTTGCATATTGTGATGCGTGTGTATTTTGAAAAGCCGCGTACGCGTATTGGTTGGAAGGGGTTGATCAATGATCCTGATTTAACCGGTCAGTTTAATATCAATAAAGGTTTGGAAACTGCACGTGGCTTATTGCTAACCCTTTCTGATAGCGGTATGCCTGCGGCGACAGAATATTTGGACTTAATGAGTCCGCAGTATATTTCAGACCTAATAAGCTGGGCTGCCATTGGTGCACGTACTACTGAGAGTCAGGGGCATCGTGAATTAGCATCGGGTGTTTCATGCCCGATAGGCTTCAAGAATGGTACATATGGCAATATGAATATTGCGATTGATGCTATTGCTGCTGCGAATCGTCCACATCGTTTCCTTTCTGTTACTAAAGAAGGTCATTCTGCCATTTTCACGACGACAGGCAATGAAGATTGTCATGTTATTTTACGGGGTGGTAAAGGTGCGACGAATTACGGTGCAGAGCATGTGGCAGAGGCGGTTGAGCAGTTAGAAGATGCAAGCTTACCGCCGCGCATTATGGTTGATTTCAGCCATGCTAATAGCTCTAAAGATTTCCGTAAGCAACCTGAAGTTGCCGCTGATGTAGCGGAGCAAATAGCGTCTGGCAGTCAGGCAATTTGCGGCGCTATGATTGAGAGTCATTTAGTTGAAGGTCGTCAAAATGGTGAAGATAAGACCCTTGACGATTTAACGTATGGACAAAGTATTACCGATGCATGTATTGGCTGGGATAGTACAGTTGAAGTGCTCCAACAGCTATCAGATGCGGTGAAAGCACGCCGTCAACGAGGATAAATATGGTCGCAGTTCGCAGATTAAACAAACAAGACGCCGATTTTGACAAAGCCTTAGAAGCGCTATTGGCGTGGGACAGTGTGTCAGATGACGCGGTGCTAACAACTGTTAATAATGTCATTGCTGATATTCGTAGCAAAGGTGATGCGGCGGTTGTTGAATTCACTAACCGTTTTGACAATATGTCAGTTTCTACGCTTGATGAGCTTGAGTATTCTCATGAGCAACTTCAAGATGCGTTAGACAGAGTATCACCAGAGCAAAAAGAAGCGCTGGCGTTTGCAGCAAAACGTATTCGTGACTACGCTGAGCATCAAAAAATGGAGTCGTGGAGTTACACCGAAGCGGATGGTACGGTTTTAGGGCAACAAGTCACTGCTTTAGATAAAGTGGGTTTGTATGTGCCTGGTGGTAAGGCTGCGTATCCTTCTTCTGTATTGATGAATGCCATTCCGGCCAAAGTTGCTGGCGTTGAAGAATTGATCATGGTGGTACCAACACCGGGTGGTTTGGTTAATGATTTGGTTTTTGCAGCCGCTGCTATTGCTGGTGTTGATCGTGTTTTTGCGGTGGGTGGCGCGCAAGCAGTTGCGGCGCTGGCATATGGCACAGAGACGGTTCCTCAAGTCGATAAGATTGTTGGTCCAGGCAATATCTATGTCGCTACAGCAAAGCGTATGGTGTTTGGTACGGTTGGTATTGATATGATTGCTGGCCCTTCAGAGATCTTGGTCATTTGTGATGGCAAGACTGACCCTGACTGGATTGCGATGGATTTGTTCTCGCAAGCTGAGCATGATGAAGATGCGCAATCTATTCTGATTTCAGATGATGCTGATTTCTTAGATCAGGTACAGGCGAGTATTGATCGTTTAGTTGAAGAGATGCCTCGTAAAGAAATCATCGAAACATCACTACGCGATCGCGGTGCGATTATTCAGGTTGCGGATATGCAGGAAGCTGTTGAGGTTGCCAATTATATTGCACCTGAGCATCTGGAATTGTCGGTTGAGAATGCACAGGAGATGGCTAAAGAGATACGCCATGCCGGTGCTATTTTCATGGGACGTTATACGGCTGAGGCGCTAGGCGATTACTGTGCTGGTCCGAATCACGTACTGCCTACATCACGTACTGCGCGTTTCTCATCACCGCTTGGTGTTTATGACTTCCAGAAACGTTCATCCTTGATTGGCTGCTCTGCGGATGGTGCATCGGAGTTAGGCAAAGTTGCTTCACTGCTGGCTGATGGTGAGGGGCTTACCGCTCACGCTGAATCAGCGCGTTATCGCATAAAATAGTCCGTTTTCAGTTACTGCGAGAATAAGCCTTATTTTGTTCTCGCAGTCTTAGTTGTACCTCGACATTTTCTTTGTAGATTCTACACCTCGTATTTCTTCTCCGTTCTCTATAAACTTTTCTAATCCTCCCCAGAAAAATTATTCTTTATTAAGTTTGTCTTCCTGTCCTATATTCCTTTGGAGGAATAGCTTTTTATAAACTATCTTTTTTATTAGCTAGTTATCACCCAGAAAGCATAGTTGCTGTGAATACATCAGATGCACAGCTTTGTATGCCTGAAGTGCTCTTGCTATGGCTTGTTTCTGGATGGTAACTAGCTACGTTTAAGTAGAGTCGATAAAAATAGTTTATTAACCACTTATCAGTAATTAATGGCCAAAAAAATATATAACATTGATCAATTAGCTGAATCCAGTTTCTATTGCAGATATCTTGATAAGTAATTAATAAATTTTTTCTTGTGTCATTATTCATTAATGATTGTTCTTGTAGATCATAAAAAAGGTTCAAAATGATTAAAAGAAGTGCATGTTTTTTGCGGGTGATAATAGCATTAGCTGGTTTTTTTGTTGGCACGTATGCCTCTGCGGGTACGGTGGTATATGAAGATGCAGAGGATGGTGCTGTACATCGTTGGACAGTGTATGACGCATCACCACAAGGAGCAGTTATCAGTAATGTTGCAGACGCTGATCAAAATAGCAATGTAATAAGCCTCTCAGGAAGCGGTACGTCGAATGGTTACATGCTAGGTAATTTGCAGGGTAGCCCGGGGGCCTGGAACAACTTTCAGGAAAAAAACATCGAATGGAGTATGAAATTCAATGAGTTTTTCTATATCTATATCAGCGTTCAAACGCAAAATGGTCACCGTTATCTTTTTTATAGCAACCGTGAAACGAACAATACATATACGCAAGTCAATGGTGGAACGACTTATATTCACTATGGGTTGGGGAGCACCAGTAGTAATGGTTCCTGGCAAACGTTTACGAGAGATTTAGACGCTGATTTGAAAACATTTGAGGCGGCTAACTCCATTCAAACGATCAATGCTTTTTTAGTCAGAGGCTCTGGCAGTATTGATAATGTAAAACTGTTCGACACGAGTAGCACGAATAATATCTATGAAGATGCAGAAGATGGTAATACGACTGGTTGGACTATTTATGATAAATCGCCAGTGGGAGCGACGATCAATAATGTCTTTGATACGGAAAAAAACAATCAGGTTATAGAGCTGATGGGCGATTCGACTGCTAACGGTTATATGCTTGGGAACCGTTCAGGAAAACAAGGGGCTTGGAATAATACTCAGGCGCGAACCATGCAGTGGAGTATGAAGTACCTGGAATCATTCTATATTTATATCAATATGCAAACTCAGAATGGGGAACGTTATCTTTTCTATACCAATGCGGCCACAAGTAATAGCTATGCGGAAACAAATGGCGGGGTTCAGTATATTCATTATGGGCTTGGAAGTGATGCTAGCAGTGGCATATGGCAAACGTATACACGTAATTTACAGAATGATTTAGCCGCTTTTGAACCTGGTAATTCGATTGTTTCGGTTGACGCTTTCCTTGTTAGAGGTTCGGGCAAGGTTGATGATATTAGTTTAGATGATAATTTGACGGCTCAACGAGGCGGCGATGTTTCTTATGAGGATGCTGAGGATAGTTTGACTAGTCGTTGGAGAGTCTATGATCAGGCACCAGCAGGTGCTGTGATCAATAATGTTTTCGATAGTGATAAAAATAGCAGAGTTATTGAGCTAGTGGGCAGTGGTGTTTCTAATGGGTATATGCTCGGAGATCTACCTGGTAAACAAGGCGCATGGAATCAAACTGAAAACTTCCTGATTGAGTGGAGTATGAACTTCTCTGAAAATTATTTGATTTACGTTGTTGCTCAGACAGAAAAGGGGGTCAGGTATATAACCTATATGCCTTCGGATACAGATGCAGGGTTTAATGAGCCTTACATACAATATGGGCTTGGCACTACAAGCAATAATGGTACTTGGAGAACAGTCACACGTCATTTGCAGGCTGACCTGACCCGATATGAGCCCGATAATAAAATTATTTCGGTAAATACCTTTTTGGTGAGAGGAACAGGGAAATTAGATGATGTGAGAATGAAGGATTCCACGAAGGAGGCGGGGTTATTATTATCGTTTGATGATAAATCTGTCGAACTTTGGTATGACTATTTTATGGGTAAGGATTCGAGTATCAAAGTCACTTTCTTTGTTCATGGGTGGCATACATTATCAGCTGACCAAATTCAAAAATTGCATACCTTGGAGAGTTGGGGGCATGAAATAGCCTTTCATAGTTATAGCCATAAGGGAGCTATCAGAAATTATGGAGGAGATTCTGGTCTTCAAGCCTATATCGATGAAGAAATTGTTCGCGGTTTAAATGACATGCAAGCGGCTGGCTTTAATCCGGTAAGTTTTGCCTATCCTTATGGTGAACACACCCCTAATTATGATTTGGCACTGTATGAGTATTTTCCTTATTTGAGAACAACAACCTATGATGCACCTCGTGGAACTGTTGTTGAACTTGATTCAATTTTTACGCATATAGATAGACTCGACCGACTATTCTCAGGTGAGGGCATTGGCAATGTGTCAGGAAATGATAATGCAGAATTGGAAATTGCCTTTGAGCGCGCTAAAAACAATCGGGAAATTATTTCTATCGTAGGGCATTTTATTCATCCTGATGACCACCCAGATGCAGGGAATCGGTTGACTATACGTGCCAGCGAATTGGATCAGTTAATTGCTATCGCTCAAAGTAAAGGGCTTAGACTTTACACGATGAAAGAAGTCTTCGAAGATTAAGGCTTTATGCTGGTGATTCTGACGCTATCAAAAGATAGCATCAGGGTCGAGTTACGATAATAACGGTAAACTCATGGTTTTATCCTCGAAATCTTCAAGGATGAAACGGGGCTTTGAGTACTGATAATTACTCTTCGATGCGATTTCCGGTGATCGTCACTGTTATATTGCGCGTGAAATGCCCAGTGCGATGTTCCCACAAGAAAACGCCTTGCCAGGTTCCTAAGCCAGAGCGCCCATGCGTGATGGGTATCTGTAGTTCAGTTTGCGTCAAAATATTCCTTACATGTGCTGACATATCATCAGGCCCTTCCAGAGTATGTCGATATTCAGGGTCTGCATCGGGGGCGAGTCGAGCCATTATGGTCTCAAGATCATAGCGAACATCAGGATCAGCATTCTCAGTGATAATTAATGAGGCGCTGGTGTGATGAATAAAGACATGGCACAGCCCAGTAGCTATCCCACTTTGTTGAATGATACGCTCAATTTTCTGGGTGATGTTATAGGTGTTTCTTCCAGAAGTGTTTGTGGAAATACTGCTTTGATAAAGTTCCAAAAT
The DNA here is from genome assembly GCA_902727985.1 of uncultured Thiotrichaceae bacterium. Classification (GTDB taxonomy): domain Bacteria; phylum Pseudomonadota; class Gammaproteobacteria; order Thiotrichales; family Thiotrichaceae; genus HyVt-477. The sequence continues at coordinate 9,831 of CACVAY010000062.1, forward strand.
GCTATACTCACGTCAATTTTAATCAATCCAATCTTATCATGACTGATACTTCTATGGCCTTGCGGCCGCGACATAAAACTGTTCCCGTAAAAATTGGCAATGTGATTGTTGGTGGTGTCAATCCCGTTGCTGTGCAATCCATGACGAACACCGATACTGCTGATGTGATACGAACTGTGGCACAAGTTGCTGAGTTGGCAAAAGCAGGATCAGAAATGGTGCGTATTACCGTGAATAACCGTGAATCAGCGGCGGCTGTGCCTGAGATTCGTGAGCGTTTAGACGCGATGGGCTGCGATGTACCGCTAATTGGTGATTTTCACTTTAATGGTCATAAGCTTTTTGATGAGCACCCTGAGTGTGCGGAGGCATTAGCGAAATATCGGATTAACCCTGGTAATGTTGGCAAGGGTAAGCGTCGCGATGAACAGTTCGCTAAAATGATTGAATATGCTTGCCGTTACGATAAGCCTGTACGCATTGGTGTGAACTGGGGGTCTTTAGATCAAGAGTTATTAGCGAAAATGCTTGATGGCAATTCGAAACTTGCTAAACCGCTTGAAATCGAACAAGTGATGCACAATGCGCTGTTAGAGTCCGCTTTATCGAGTGCTGCAAAAGCAGAAGAATATGGTCTTGCGCATGACAAGATCATCATTTCATGCAAGTTAAGTGGTGTACAAGACTTGGTGAAAGCCTATCGTGATTTGGCGACGCAATGTGATTATCCATTACATTTAGGCTTAACCGAAGCTGGGATGGGCAGCAAAGGTATTGTTGCTTCTACTGCTGCATTATCGCTCCTTTTAAATGAAGGGATTGGCGATACCATCCGTATTTCATTGACGCCTGAACCTGGCGCTGCTCGTGAAAAAGAAGTGATCGTTGGGCAGGAAATTTTGCAAACCATGGGGATTCGTTCCTTTACACCACAGGTCGTTGCATGCCCTGGTTGTGGGCGTACCACGAGTGATTATTTTCAGCATTTAGCGGAAGACATTCAGAATTATTTACGTGAACAAATGCCTGTTTGGAAAGACACCTACGCAGGTGTTGAAAGTATGTCCGTTGCGGTGATGGGATGCGTGGTTAATGGTCCAGGTGAAAGTAAGCATGCCAATATTGGTATCAGCTTGCCAGGGACAGGGGAGCGCCCTGTAGCACCCGTGTATGAAGATGGAGAAAAAACAGTAACCTTACGTGGTGATAATATTGCAGAGGAGTTTAAGGGGATGGTTGATGAGTATGTAGTAAGAACCTACTCTTCATAGGTTTGGGTGGGTGTTAAATCGTCGGTGTACTGATGCTTATGCATACCCTTATTTAAAGTCTTGTAGTTTCTGCTTATATGCATGTTGGTGTAGAATGCCGCATACAGAATTTACAGAACGGAGTTTAGAATGTCAGACGTTACCAAAGAGCAAATTGAGGCTCTGTTAGGTGAAATTAATGATCGCTATCTTGAAAAAGATATCGTAGCTGCAAACCAGGTTAAATCTATTGATATTAATGAAGGTCGCGTTTTTGTACGTATCCAGCAAGGTTACCCTGCTGGTTCATACCGAGAAGAGATTGCACAGGAGATTAAAGATAAACTCTCTGGCGTTGAAGGTATAACAGACGTTGATGTAAACGTTGAAACTCGCGTAGTAGCACACGGTGTGCAAAAGACGCTGAAGCGTATTGATGGCATCAAGAATATTATCGCTGTTGCTTCTGGTAAAGGCGGTGTGGGTAAATCAACGACCTCTGTAAACCTTGCTTTAGCGCTTGCGGCTGATGGTGCTAGTGTTGGTCTGCTTGATGCAGATATCTATGGCCCAAGTCAGCCGCGTATGATGGGTATTGAAGGTCAGCCAGAGTCGGAAGATGGTAAGACACTTGAGCCCATGATCAATTATGACATCAAGACCATGTCGATTGGTTTCCTGGTGGAAGAAGATACACCAATGATCTGGCGTGGCCCTATGGTGACTCAGGCACTAGAGCAGTTATTGAGTGATACCAAATGGGGTGATTTAGATTACCTGGTCGTGGATCTTCCTCCTGGTACAGGTGACACACAGCTAACGTTGTCACAGAAAATTCCCGTAAGTGGTGCGGTTATCGTAACAACCCCTCAGGATATTGCTTTGCTAGATGCTCGCAAAGGTTTGAAAATGTTTGAGAAGGTTGAAATTCCTGTATTGGGTGTTGTCGAAAACATGAGTATTCACATTTGTAGTGAATGTGGTCATGCTGAACATATTTTCGGTGAAGGTGGTGGCAAACGTATGGCTGCTGAGTTCAGCGTTGATCATCTTGGTGATTTGCCTTTAGATATGAGTATTCGTGTATCTACTGACGGCGGTAAACCCTCTGTTGTTGCTGATCCTGATAGCAAGATTACAGGTATGTACAAAGATATCTCACGTCGTATGAGTGCGAAACTTGCTGAACAGTCAAAAGACTACAGCACGAAGTTCCCTACGATCAAAATCGAAAACGGCTAAGCTGTTTTTAAGGCCGCGATCATCTTCTGATCGCGGCTGTACTATTTATGTCTCAACTCCTTCCTATCATGATCGGTGGCGCATTCGGCGCAGCCGCCCGCTTTCTCATGGCTGAAAAAGTTTACCTATTAATGGGCAGAGATTTTCCTTACGGGGTTCTGGTGGTCAATGTACTAGGCTCATTCTTAATGGGTTTATTAGCCATTTTACTGATCCAAAAATTCCCTGAGAATCAAGCTTTACGCTTGGCTGTCATTGTTGGTTTCCTTGGAGCATTTACAACATTCTCAACTTTTTCCCTGGATACACTCAATCTTTTCCAATCTGGTGAAGTGCTTAAAGCATTTTTCAACATTCTTTCTAACGTTGTTGTGTGTGTGCTTGCTGTTTGGTTAGGCATGTTTGCTGCCAAGCAGTTCTGAATAACTCCTACCTCAATTATTGCTCAAAGACCGGATGTTGTGCTTGTGATTCGTACGCTTCGACTGTGTTCAGAGGCTTACACATACATTAATCCTACTGTATAGTGCGACCACTATTTAACGAATAAGAATCGACTCATGCTAGATATAAAATTACTTCGTGCCGATGCCGATGCGGTTGCTGCTCAACTTGCTCGTCGCAGTTTTGATTTTGATGTTGCTCACTTCAATGAACTAGAAGCTAAACGTAAGTCTTTGCAGGTTCAAACACAAGAATTACAAAACGAACGTAATAGCCGCTCCAAGTCAATTGGTCAGGCGAAAGCAAAAGGCGAAGATATCCAACCTTTATTGGATGAGGTGGCTGATCTAGGTGGAAAACTGAAAGCTGCAGAAGATGAGTTGTCTGTATTGCAGGATGAAATTCATCAGTTGCTAATGAGCCTGCCTAATATGCTTCATGAATCTGTCCCGGATGGCAAAAGTGAAGATGACAATGTTGAGATTCGTCGTTGGGGTGAGCCGGGAAATTATGATTTTGATGTCAAAGATCATGTCGATCTTGGTGCTCCCAATGAGTGGATGGACTTTGAAGCTGCAAGTAAGCTAACTGGTTCGCGTTTCATCGTGATGCAAGGTGCTATGGCGCGAATGCATCGTGCACTTATTCAGTTTATGTTGGATACACATACCACTGAGCATGGTTACCGTGAAACCTATGTGCCATACATGGTCAATGCTGATAGCCTTCGAGGAACAGGACAGTTACCCAAGTTCGAAGAAGACTTGTTCAAGTTACAAGGTGAGCATGAGTATTATCTGATCCCTACTGCGGAAGTGCCTGTGACCAATTTGGTTCGCGATTCTATTGTAGATGCCAAAGATATGCCGCTGATGTACACAGCGCACACGCCTTGTTTTCGTTCTGAGGCAGGCTCTTATGGTCGAGATACACGAGGTTTGATTCGCCAGCACCAGTTTGAAAAAGTAGAAATGGTGCAAATGGTCAAGCCTGATGAGTCGCTTGATAAGCTAGAAGAATTGTTAGGTCATGCTGAAACGATTCTGCAGAAACTTGAATTACCATATCGCGTTGTAACGCTATGTGCGGGTGATACGGGTTTCTCAGCAACCAAGACTTATGACATTGAAGTGTGGTTGCCAGCGCAAGATACTTATCGTGAGATTTCTTCTTGCTCAAGCTTTGGTGATTTCCAAGCGCGTCGTATGATGGCTCGCTACCGTAACCCAGAAACAAACAAGCCTGAATTATTGCATACTTTGAATGGCTCTGGTTTGGCAATCGGCCGCACTTTGGTTGCTGTGGTTGAGAACTACCAGCAAGCGGATGGCAGCATTGTTGTGCCAGAAGTGCTGCGTGGCTATATGGGTGGTTTAGACGTTCTTAAACCCTAAGAGCTTCTTTGGCATCTCAAAAAGCCGGAATTGCCACTTCAGTCGCGTTCGTAGTCTAGAGTATGGGGCTTGATTGCGCGACTAAAGTCGCGATTCCGATTCTATTCTAGGGTTTTTTATTGGGCATTTCCTTAATATAAACATCCTGTTTCGCATAAGGAATTTCAATATCTTCTTCCATAAAGCGCTTGTAGATCATATCGTTCAAGCCATCCATTGCTCGTCCACGTAGTTCAGGTTCATCAATCCAACAGAGTAATTCGAAGTCTAGGCTAGAAGCCCCAAACGTACGGAAGCGAATTCTTGGTGTTGGAGATGTGCACACTAACGGATCATTTTCAGCGGTTTCCATGAGAATGGCTCTTACCTTATCGATATCAGTCCCGTAAGCAACGCCCACTGCAATACGTAAACGAAACTTCACATGGGGCCCACCACTTTGATTGATGATTTTACTATTGCCAACAATCGAATTAGGTACGGTGATTTCCACATCATCACGTGTTAAAAAGCGTGTACTACGAATACCGATATGCGTTACTTTGCCTCGATCAGTATTGTCCAGCACCACGTAGTCTCCAATCTTGTATGGCGCATCTGCGAGAATGAAAACGCCAGAAAAGAGATTGGCCAAGGTGTCCTTAGCGGCAAAACCAACCGCGATACCGATAATGCCGGCAGAGGCTAGCCACGCTGTCATATCAATGCCCCAAATCTGGAAGCCAATATAGATGGCAGTGGCAATAATAAGTACCTGGGATAAGCTACTAAATAGCGGTAATGTTTGGGGTTGTAAGAATTTGCCTTTGGTGCTTAGCCAGGCGAGTTGCTTAAGAATGAGTTTCGAAAAGCGGATTAATGCAATTGTCCAGATTAAGACCCCAAACGTTTTGAAGCCATGAATGAGGAGTAAGGTCATTTCTGTCGAAAGAGGGGCAAGTTTCACCGCTGTTGAAAACCCTGTGATGACCAATGAATAATAAACAGGTGCTTTTGCAAGGCTGACCAAGTTGTCATCCATGTAGGTCTTTGTTTTCTTGGTGAGGCGTTTTAAAACGGCAAAAAATACCCAAGTGATAATGGATGCGAAACTAAAGGTAAGTAGTAATACGGACGATGCCTGGATCCAGGGATATTGTGCCAAACTATCATTAAAGGGCTGTAAAAATTGTAGGTATGTGGTGTTTTCGATGAGATCGTTGAGAAAGTCCATAGAGCCCTGTTATATATTGGAGAAACCTCCGGAAAAAGTTTCTGTGAGTCATCAGTAAACAGTTTATTAGACAAGCGGTATCGACGGGTGGTCATAATTTGTCGATGAATCTGCTACCATTGGCGATCATAATAACAAATGCGCTTCTTTGCACGGGTTTCCATTATTGACACAGCTTGAGCGTGTTATGTGCAAGAAAGAACAATTATAACAATAACAAGAAAGTACTCATCTAGAAATGAGAGTTACTCAGAAAAAAAGTCAAGGCCTCAGTTTGGTTGAAGTACTCGTCACCGCTGTTTTATTAGGTGTTGGGTTATTGGGTGCGTCTGCACTACAGCTTACTGGTCTAAAAGGTACAGATTCTGCCCATTATCGAACCGTTGCAACGTTTCTGACTAATGATATGGCTGAGCGTATGCGCATGAATTTTCCAGCTATAGCGGCGGGTGATTATCGTACTATTCCTGACCAAGCACTGCTTTGTCATGCTCTTCCTGAGGCATTTAAGGATTGCAATGCCAATACATGTAATTCAGCAGAGCTTGCCATGTTTGATACTTACCAGGTGCAGTGTGGTTTCGTGATGACGCAAGGATCGGTGACTAGCAAAAGTGGCGGTGTTGAGAATAGTTTACCTAATGGGCAGTTAAGTATTAGCTGCCCCTCTGATCTTTGTGATGATACATCTGAATATACGATTACAGTTGCTTGGATGCCACGAGACCAAAATGATAGTGGTATCTATACGAATAATTCAGGAAATTATGAAGTCACTGTGGTGATTAGACCGTGAACCGCATTAGATCAATGTTGAATACCCAAGGCTACTCATTGCTTGAACTCATGATTGCTATGTTGATTGGCATTTTTCTTATATCCATTGCCATCACGACTTACTCAGGCAATAAAACTAACTATAAACTCAGTAATGAGATGAGTGAAATGGAAGCCAATGCAAGGGTGGCTATGAATGCTATTCAGGCGGCTTTGGAGCATGTCGGGTATCCATCCATTCATATTCATCCACTTTCTAAAGGCTTTTATGTGAAGTCTATTGATGGATTAAAAAATGTTCCGGTTTGTAGCTCGGGAACGTCCTCTGTAGAGGTAGCTTATCAAGATGCAGCAGGAATATATAATGCGAATTTGGATACGCGTGATAATGGCAATAACGATCGTTTTTCCATGATGTATTACCCAGATAATCCTAATAATGCGAATGCTGTCTACTGGCAAGATTGTGGTGGTAGTTATGCTGATTATGCCATCGCAGAAGCCTGTAGTGGTGATACCGTAACGGGGGAGGGGGATAAGTCAGTCGTTTATAACTCATTTTGGGTAAATAATGCGGGGGAGCTGAGATGTAGAACTTCTCGTAATGTGACTTACGCTATCACCAATGGGATTGAGCACATACAGCTTCGTTATGGCGTAAAAATAAACGATATGCTTCAATATCACAATGCGACAGCCGTCACGAATAATGCACTTTGGTCAAATGTAGTCAGTGCTCAAGTTGCCTTTCTTGCGAAGTCAGAAAACCAGATTTTAGAAAAAGCCCAATCTAAAACCTTTGTTTTATTAGATCGAACAATAACGAAAAATGATAAATATATGCGTCGTGTTTACAGCGCGACCGTATCATTGCGGAATATGAGTAGAGAGTAATGAATTAAGCCGCATAGCTGAGTTGTGGCGCTTATGTGTCTGTGTTTGTCAGCTATATAGCTCGGCATTTATTAATGGGATTAATAATAATGAATATAAACCCAAAAAAACAAGATGGTGTTTCCTTGTTGATTACACTAATTATATTGTTGGTTATCAGTATGATTGGTGTCTCAGCAGTGCGTATGTCTAGTCAAGATTTGATGATTGCTTCAAATGAGCAGCAGCAAATGTTGGTTAATCAAGCATCTGAGTCCTCGGGGCGTGAAGCCGTTAATTTCTATAACCTATTTCAATGGTTGGAAGAGGGAACAATACCAGCTTCTCGCACCCATACCTTAGAGAGTGGTGAAATTAAAACCACGATAGCGTTGACACAAGGTATTGATTATCCCTGCCTTGGGCAATCAGGTGAGGCCATGAGTCTTGGTGTTGGTGTGAATAAATGCAGGGCTTATCGGTTTCAAGTCAAATCGCGTCTTCAAGGTACAGGTGCCATTGCTGAACGGGATAAGTCAGAAGGTAAAGAGCTACCATCCTTACAGTAAAAAGGCTGTATAGCATGAGTACCATTCGATGCTTATTGGTCATCGTATTTATATGTAAAACGCAAGTTCTACCCAGAATAAGAAAATGAATAAAAAATCTGTTTTAAAACAAATTATTGGTGTGATTGCCGGATCACTTCTATCTGTTTCAGTACAGGCCAAGGATACGGATATTTATTTTCCTGATGTAGCAAATGCCACGGGGCATAATGTGATGTTCATTATGGATGTCAGCGGAAGTATGCGGACTCAAGTGCCCAATACTACGCAAAATCGCTATGAAGCCATGAAGGGGGCGTTCAATGATGTGCTGAGCAGTATGCCTGCGAGTGTTAATGTCGGGCTTATGAATTTTGGAAGTATCGGTAATGATCGACATGATTTTGCGCAGGGGGTGAAGTTTCCTGTTAGTCCATTAAATGCCAATGCAAAAGATACCATCCGCGATGGTTTACCCCTAAAAAATGGCTCTCCGAACTGGGATGCGAATAATATCCCCACGCCTGCGGATGCCGATACGGTCCTGGATTACTTGCCTAATGTTCTGGAGTCTTGGTCTCCAAGAGGCTATACGCCACTAGTTGATGCACTTTATGAGGCTTCTCTTTACTATCGAGGTGAAAAGGTCACTTGGGGCCTAGGGCCGTTAGAAGAAGAGGGTAACGAATGGGTGGCAAACCCCTCTACTTATACGGGGGAGCCCAGTGGTTGGAATGGAGATGGCTGTGAAACAGTTTTTACTGAAAGACTGATATCTAACGCTATTCCTACAAGTTATAGCTGTCCTCAAGATGTGAGCAATCTCGGTGCTGACGGTGATCATTCTTATTGTCTTGCAACCGCAACAGAGTGCATTCCTTATGAGGGCGGCGGGGGTACTGTGGATACAATAGAAATGGGTAATGTCAGCAGTGATGATAGTAAGGATGATTATGAGACGTTTACACATACACTGGAGGCTGGCAGCAATCGGATGGTGATTGTTGGTGTTCAAATTGAGGATAACTCTAGCTCTATTGGAGTGGAGAGCATTACCTACGGCGGTATTGATATGAACCCTATTGCTGGGACATCAAAAACCCAATCAAATGGTAGCTGGAGAAATAAGACGCAGATGTTTTATCTCAAAGAGTCAGAGCTACCGAGTGATGGGCAGCATACAGTGATTATTGAAGTTAATGGTAACGAGTTTGTTGCTGGTGCAGTGACGGTTAAAAATGTTGCTCAAGATGGCCCTGAAGCCGTAGCTACCAATAGTGACACCTCAGATGATTCGTTTACGACTAGTATTACGAGTTTGTCTGATAACGTTTTATTGCTCGATATTGCGGGTGCTGGTCGTGACTTTGATGATGGTGCTTTAGAGGCTTATTCTGGACAAACAGAGCTGTGGTCTGAGGATGCTGATGACTCAGATAGTCAAGCGTCCATGAGTTATCGTGAGGTAGCGAGTGCTGGATCCTATAATATGAGATGGGATTGGGACGATGATGATGAGGATGACTATAACCGTGCTGTTCATTCTGTCATTGCGCTTGCTCCTTCTACCAGTGCTCCTTCAAACACGAATTTCCAAATGGGTAATGTGGCAACGATGGGAGGGGGTAATGATGCGCAATCGGTTTCTCATGTGCTTGAGGCTGGTACTAACAGGGTGGTTTTGGCTGCAGTTGCAATCGAGAGAAATGGTACGCCTTCTATAACCAGTATTACCTATGGTGGTGTTGCTATGAATTCTGTTGCTGGAAGTGCAGACATAGTTGGTTCCAGTACAAAAATGCGAACAGAATTATTTTATCTATTAGATGCAGACCTGCCGAGTGATGGTAATAATACTTTTTCGGTGACGATCAATGGTGGAGAGATGTCTGCTGGTGTCGTGACACTTAGCGGTTTAAAGCAACAAGCAGCAGAGTCTGTGGAGACCGAAGCGTCATCTAATTATACATCCAGTAATTCCCTTAGTATAACGACAACCAGTAGCAATGTGGTTCTTGTGGATTTGCTTGGGGCTGGGGCGAGTAATGGCAGTTTTGACGTTAACTCCTCACAAACTGAAATATGGAGTGAATCAGCAAACTCGAGTCGTGGCACGATGAGTGCAAAGGTTGTAAATAGTGCTGGTTCGCATGCAATGTCTTGGGAATGGGATAGTAACAGTCATTTAAATCGTTATTCTCATTCACTTGCCGCTTTTGAGCTTGCCGAGAATCTGGTTTATCCAGAAGCGCGTTATGTGAAGTTGGTTGCTAAATCGAGCACGAATGATGGGCCTTATACCTCTCTTGCCGAGTTAGACCTTTATGATGAAGATGGCAATCAAATTAATAACAGCGGTTGGTCTGCAACGGTTGATAGCTTTGAGCCCACAGGAGAGGGAGCAAAGGGAGGTCATGCGTCACATGCAATTGATGGTAATGATAATACATTCTGGCATACCGAATGGCTGGCAAGCAATCCCGATCCTGCTCATGATCATTCCATTATTGTTGATTTAGGGCAGGCATATCATTTAAAGGAGCTGCATCATTTACCCCGTCAGGATGGTGGGGAGAATGGAAGAATCGATGATTATGAAATCTATGTCAGCATGGATGGGAGTACGTGGGGAAGTGCTGTTGCCACAGGAAATTTTATTAATAACTCGTCTGAGCAAGTTGTTGAATTTGATAAAGTTGCGGCGGGTATATCCGGTTCCGGGTCTGGTACGGGAGCAGGTGGAGGCACTGGTGTTCCCGGTGCGCTAGCGGATACTGATGAAGCACTGACGGCGGGTTCATGTGTCTTTACGATGTGTGCAGGAAAAACATCACCCTTACCCACGTATGCAAGCCCTGTTGTTAGCGAGTGTCAGTCTAACTCTATTATTTTATTGTCTGATGGAAGTCCACAAGCGAGTAAATCCGTTCAGGTTAATGCAACCTATGACAAAATCAAAACAGAACAAGCATGGTCTGGTGGCTTGGCAGATATCTTTGATGGGCTTTCTTGTGCTTCAAACCCACAGGGATATCCAAGAGGTACGTGCGGCCCTGAATTAACGGATTATATTTCAAAACACGATAATTTGCCGAGTGTTGATGGCGACCAATATATTGATACTTATACTATCGGTTTAGGTTTAGGTCAGAGCTCTAATGCAGAAAAGTATCTGGAATCTCTATCGAGTGTGGATGATCCCAACACACAAGACATTGAAGGCTATTATTCAGCAGATGATAAACAAGAGCTCTTGACGGCTTTTAGTACTATTTTGCAGGATATTGTGACGGGTGAGGCGAGTACATCGTTCTCCAACCCTGGATACAGTATTGTTGCGAGAACAGGTCTTAATCATGAAGACTCGGTCTTTATCCCTACATTTAAGGTTTCTAATGATGTGGTTTGGGAGGGTAATTTAAAGAAATTCAAGATTGTTAATGTGAATGGTAAGCGTAAGATCAGAGGGAAAAATAATCTGGATGCGGTATCGGAATTGGGTATTTTTACCAATAACGCACATGATTATTGGTCACAGTCTACGCAAGCTGATGGAGAAGCGGTGGAGAATGGAGGGGTGGCCAGTTTGCTGAAAGCGCCAGCCAACCGGGAAGTTTATGTCGATCTTGAGACGTGTTCTGGCGAATGTAATCTGGATTTATCATCAAGTACGAATGCGTTAAATATTAGCAATGCTTCAACGATGACGAATACAGACTTGGGGCTGGTTAGCGATGCTAGTGCGGATGATCGTAAGGCGTTAATTTGTTTTGCACGAGGTGCTGAAGGATACGATACGACAAATGATGAATGTATGGGGGGGGCACGAAAGCATATGGGGGATATGCTACATTTTGAACCTATTGTTGTGACGTACGACGATGATCATGATGATGAAAATGATGCAACACATAAACAAGTCATATTTGCGGGTACAAACGAAGGTTATCTTCATGCCTTTGACACACATAGTGGTGAAGAGCTATGGGCGTTTATGCCAAGGAGCTTATTGAAAAACATAAAACCACAGTACGATAACAATGAGTATCGTGGCCATCGTTATGGCGTGGATGGTTACGCTAAAGTTTGGAAAAAGAGTGCAACTGAAACCTATTTTTACTATGGATTACGCCGTGGTGGTAATGAATATTATGCCTTTGATATTTCAGATCCATCTGTTCCAAAGTTGATGTGGAAGATAGTCGGAGAGACAACAGGGTTTGAGCATCTTGGACAAACATGGTCACAACCCTATATCAGTAAGATGAGGGATGGAACCAGTGATGATTTGATCCCGGTTGTTGTTTTTACTGGTGGTTATGATACCAATCAGGATAAAGCGCTTACGGGTAGCGATGCAAGAGCTATTGCAGATACTGTTGGGAATGATGTGTTTATTGTTAATGCAGAGACGGGCTCCCTTATATTCTCCGCACAAGCTGATATTACAGCTGCTACACTTCCAGGAGTTGACGGTGATCAGCTTACTCATAGTATTCCAGGTGGGGCACGATTACTCGATATGGATCGTGATGGCGGTATTGATCGGATGTATTTTGGTGATGTCGCAGGACAGCTATGGCGACTAGACCTTAACGTTGGGGATCTTGATGCTTCTGTATTAGTCAAACTTGCTTCGCTAGGAGGTGGAGATATTGATACTGAGCCAAGGAAGTTCTTTAACGAACCCGATGCATCAATAACAAGGGTTTCAGGGGAGACAAAGTTGCTCTTATCTTTAGGTAGTGGCGATAGAAGTGACCCATTGGAGGAAACCGTTATTAATCGTTTTTATGTCATAAAAGATGATTATATATTGTCTGATATACCCAGTGATTATGAAACGATAGATGATACGGATACGAACTTTGAAAGAGTGATTATGTCTGGAACCGAGGGCGGTATTTCCGTGACATCTAGCTTTGAGAATGATGAAAATCTCGTTCAAACAGATAAGAAAGGTTGGTCAGTACAATTCTCCGCAGTTGGAGAGAAGGTATTGGGGGGAAGCTTGACAAGCCATGGGAAAGTCGTATTTACGACGTTGGTTCCTGATGTTTATGCAAACTCAAGTACAACAGTGTGCGGTATTCCTGCAACCCAAGGACGGTTTTATGCCTTAGATATCTTATCCGGTGAAGCGGCTGTTGATTTAGATGATGATGGTGGAGATCCTGATGCGAATGATATGTTTACTGTGGTCAGTGCGAATGAAATTCCTGGTGATGTGCAGGTGATATTTAATGCGCCTTCTGATGACACTGGAGGAGATTGTTCTGAAGGTAATTGCGTGCAAAATGTTGATTTCCGTGTCGGTAAAAAGTTGTCACAGATATTTTCTTTCAATGCCGGGGTTCTTGAGTCAATTTCTTGGGGTAGGCCGCAGAAATAGTATAATGAAATACCAAAAAATAAGAAAAGCACAAGGCGTCACGCTTGTTGAAATGGTCATTGCAGTGGCGATTGTTGCCATATTGGCTTCAATGGCATCGCCGTCAATGACAGCTATGCTCGAAAACAACCGAGTGACAGTTGCGAATAATAATCTAGTAAGCGCTTTGTTTTTCGTAAGAAGTGAGGCTTTAAAGCGTCGAATGAATGTGTATCTATGTATTAGTAATAGTGCACAAACAGACTGTGAGTCAAATACATCTAACCTAGATTATGCTAATGGCTGGTTGATCTACATGGACTGTAATGAAAACGGTTATAGTGGGGGAGTTAAAACCTGTGATTTAGTGCCAGACGCTGCGGATACCGCAGATACCAAAGAGTTACTTAAAATAGGTCAATCCATAACGGGAGGATTGATGGCGAGTGGAACATTTGGTGGGCTTATTGGTTTCAATTTATCAGGGCGAGCAATAATGACAGGTACCGTTTGTCTGGAGAATTCAGGAAGCAAAAAAAATAAAATTACCGTATCAGCTAGCGGTAGGGTAAGTAGTGAAGCGGTTTCAGCGTGTAGTTAGAGGTAAGGGTTATAATTAATCATTTCTGGTTAATCTTTGGTCGTTATGATGGGCGTAATATAATGATTTTAAAAAAAGATGCCCAAAACCACATTTACTTATACAAATGGCTTTTCTCTTGTTGAATTGATTGTCAGTATTGCAATTTTATCGGTGCTGGTATCAATGGGGGCTCCATCGTTTAAAGAATTCATTAAACAAAATGAAGTGTATGTGGGAAGCGAAGAGTTACATCGGGCTTTGTTTTATACCCGCAGTCAAGCTTTGAAGTGGAAGCAAACAGTCTATTTGTGTCTCCTGAATGATGATGAAAGAACATGCGATGAGAGTTCGTCATCGATCAATTTTAATCAAGGTTGGTTGATCTTTGTTGATTGTAACAATGATGGAAGTTTTAATGGGGTTTTAGCTAGCTGTGATTTAGATGGCGACTCTGTTGCAGATCAATCAGAACTTTTACACATCAGACAGGCGTTCACATCCTCGATTGATATTCTCCCAACGCAGAAAACACTCAGAAGAATGTCGTATAACATGATTGGCAGGGCGCGGTCTGGGAGTTTTTGTATAGAGAATAGTAGTTCAAAGAAGACCAAAATTATCATTGCATCGACAGGACGAATTCGGACGGAGCAAGTCGAAAGTTGTCGTTGATGATTAAGTTGTTAGTCGAGGGGAGGGGGAGATATTTTACTCAATAGTATATCCAAGTCGATTGATCGTAGTCATGATTTTGATGTTGTTTTCTTTGGTTCTTAGGGATAGAATGTCCGCCTCTTCAAAGGATGTGTCCTATTTGGAGGCGCGTAGCTCAGTTGGTTAGAGCACCACCTTGACATGGTGGGGGTCGGTGGTTCGAATCCACTCGCGCCTACCACTTAAAGCGGTCGTTACTACTACCTACTACCTACTACCTACTACCTACTACCTACTACCTACTACCTACTACCTACTACCTACTACCTACTACCTACTACCTACTCAACGTTAAGATATTATTTGTTTCGAATTATGGTAAGCAGCTTACTGTAATTTTTATGCAACATAACTAGCGAGTGAATAATTATTATACACATTAATGACTTATATTAATCGTAGGTTCATATTGGGTTTTTTCCTTGATTTATATGGATATATTTCGGACTAGTGGTAGATTTATTCAGATCAATATGTATAATTGGTGATCAAGAAATAGAACGCAAAAGTGTACAGTGAAAACGACAGTTCTCGTGATGCGTGTGTTGCGATTCTATCAAAATGGCCTGCTGATATGAGTGTCGCAGGTATTTATGGGCTTAAATGAATACTCAAAATGGATAAAGACTCTTCTAATTTGGTGCCGTTTCGTCACGGAAAACTAGATAATAACAATAAATACCCCTCTGTCTCTTCTAATGGTGTAATCGATGCGGATGAAAATCGCGTGGATGGCGATGATGAAATTGATCTGAAAGCATTGTTAGGCGTTGTAATCAGACGTCGGTGGTTGATAGCTTCCATAGCGGGTGTCGTTTTATTGTTATCCCTTCTCTACACGCTTTCAATTACTCCTCTTTATAAGGCAGAAGTAACACTCAGAATTGACCAACAAGAAGATCGAGTTGTGAGCTATGATGTGTATGAGCAGAAACAGGTGGACTCCAATTTTTATGAAACCCAAATCAATGTGCTTAGAAGCCGGGTTTTGGCGCGGAGAGTTATCGATGAGCTCGGCTTGGAAAGCTTTTACGAAGACCCCCAGCTAAAAAAGCCGATTGTTGCCGAATATATGTCAACAGCAAAAGAGTCCGTTACGGGTGGAGTAAGCGACTTTGTAGCTGAGTTATTTGGTGGAAGTAAAGGTGAGCTAGAAGGTGATGAAGGAACAAGTGATGAAATAGCCTTAGAGGATACACCCGCTATTGATCTTATAGATCCAAAATCACAATTAGGAGAGCTTCCACTGGAACTGAAATTTCTCGGGGGGTTGCGTGTTAGTCCTGTGAAAGGTTCTAATATCGTCTCAGTGTCCTATCAATCCCCCGAGCCTGAGCTTTCAGCGAATATTGCTAACACACTGGCAGAAAGTTTTATTAAACTTAACCTTGAAACACGAGGAGAGTCTTCGGTCTATGCTGAAAAGTTCTTGAAAGATCAATTGGCTATTATTAGAAGTAAACTCGAAAAGTCTGAAATAGAATTGGTTGAGTATGCAAAGAATAAACAAATTATTCATACTGATGATAAAAGTTCGATCATATCAAGTGAGCTACAAGCGCTTTCAGCAGCGTACATCGTGGCGAAAAATAAGTTAATAGCCGCTGAAAGTACTTTCAGGCAAAAAAACAAAGTATCTGGTGATATGCGTTTGATGGAGAATGCGGTCATCAATAAATTAAAAGGAAAACTATTAGAACTTGAGTCAAAATATACAGAGCTATCCCAGACTTACAAGCCAGCCTATCCACAAATGATTGAGCTAAGAAATCAAATTGCAGCGGTCAATAAACGAATTAGTAAAGAGGAAAAGTTTATTCAAAAAGGCTCTTCAAATGAACTGGAGTCTCTCTATCTGGCAGCTAAAGAAAATGCAAGTGAATCAAAAAAACAGCTGGATAGTAAAAAGGCTGAAATTTTATCTTTGAGAGATAAAAGCATTGGCTATCAGGCGCTTAAAAGAGAAGTTGATACCAATCGTGAATTATATGATGGGCTTTTGCAGCGAGTAAAGGAAGTGGGTGTTGCGAGTGGTGCAGTCAGTAATAATGTATCCATTTTAGATTATGCTTATGTTCCTTTTGGTCAGGCATCTCCAAACAACGCGCGAAATGTATTAATGGGGTTTTTATTGGGGTTGATGTTAGGAGTGGGTGTTGCATTTTTGTTGGAGAACATGGATGACAGCTTAAAGACAGCAAAGGATGTGGAGTTGTTGACGGGTCTTCCAATTATTGGCTATTTTCCATTTACCAAAATAGCGACAGGACATACCAATCCGTTATTGATCCATGAAAAACCTTTTTCTGCAATGAGTGAGGCTTTTCGTTCCACAATATTTGATTTACAGTTTTCTACAGAGCACGGGACCCCGAAGCTGTTGCATATAACGAGTAGTACGCCTGATGAAGGAAAATCTTGTAGCTCAATAAATTTATCGACTGTGTTTGCTCAAGAAGGGAAACGTACATTATTGATAGATTGCGATCTTCGCAAACCATCTATGCATGGGTATCTCGATATGCATAATGACAAAGGTTTAACGAATGTTCTCGTCGGGCAGTGTGAGTTGGAAGAGGCTTATCAGAAGAGTGAACTTATTCCTAATTTTACCTTGTTGTCGGCAGGAGTTTCGCCTAGTAATCCTGTCAAATTATTAGCAAGTGAGAGTATGCTTGAAGTGTTGAATAAAGTGGCGGGTGATTTTGATCAAGTGATCTTGGATTCTCCACCTGTATTGGGTATGGCTGATGCGCTTATTCTGTCAAATAGAGCTCATGCGACTTTGTTTGTTGTGTCGTCGGAAGGGGCAAAGAAAGCCGGGGTTGTCGATGCTCTTAAAAGACTGGATAGGGGTTATGGGAATGTGATTGGCGTTATGTTGACGAAAGTGAAAAACAACCGCAGTTCCTATTATGGCTATGATGGTTATTATAGCTATGGTCATGAATCAACAACTGAAATGACGCCTGTGCAAAAGCAGGAAAAGTTGGCTTAACATATGCTAGTTTTTTACCGAGTGTTGCTGGTTGGGTTCTTCTCAGGGATCTTGTATGTAGTGCATGCGTCATTTATGGCGAATGTTATTGCTGCCAGTGCGCAATATGCTGATGACAAAGAAGCTGTCTATCAGAATGTACTAACGTGGCAGCCAGATCATAAAGAAGCGTTATCACAACTTTCAGTGATTAGTTTGCAAAAAAAATCTTACGAGAACGCAGTGAGCTTTGCTAGACAAGCTATCCAGGTTGATCCAACTAATGGCCGTGCTATGTCAGTATTGATAACGGCATATGATGCTTTAGGTGAATTGAGGCAGGCTGAAAAAGCACTGCATCTTGCGACGAAGCTTTGGCCATCTCATGCTTATGTAAGAGTGCAGTCTTCTGAGTTTTGGGCAAAAAGAGGGGATATGGAAAAAACCCTTGCCGAGTGGGATATTTTACTTGCTCGCCATTCTGCGTTTTATAAAGATTTGTTTCCGATACTGAAAGTCTTCGTTGAAACAGAAGAGTATCAACATTTGTTACGCCCTTATTTTGAGGGGCCTGCATTATGGTGGGATAGGTTTTTTATCTATCTGACGCGACAAGATACTCCCATTGGCATCATCACTGAATTTTATCAAAATAGACTTTCAGAAGGTTCAGTTGTTTCTTTAGAAGAAAGAAATGCTTATGTGAATAGGTTGATAAAAGAAAAACAATGGTCACACGCATTTTCTGCCTGGATGGGAGGGCTCGAAAAGCAAGAGAGACAGTCTGTATCGCTTGTTACTGATGGAGATTTCGAAGCTTTGCTAAAACCATCTGCGTTTAGTTGGAGTTATAGAAGTCGGCTGAATGTAAAAACTAAGGTTGTACGCGTCCGAGGTGGGCAAGGTAAATACGCATTTAAGGTGACTTTCAATAAGCGTAAACCAGTTACGAGCTCAGTGCTGAGTCAGCGTCTGTTGTTAGAACCTGAAAGAAGCTACACGGTTACTTTTAAATCAAAAATGGAAGGGTTAAAAAACGACCAAGGTATCAAGTGGATAGTTAAGTGTGCTGATCAAACTCATCAAGTGCTATCGGAAAGTATTGCCGTGAAAGGTCGATCTAAATGGAGTGAATCATCATTTGATGTGCAAATACCTGAGGCTGGCTGCAGTTCGCAGAAGCTAGAATTGGTTGCTGCAAGTCGGTTTCATCATGAGCGTTTTTTTCAAGGTTCCGCCTCGTTTGATGATATTAAGATTGAGCCAATGACTCTTGGTCAAGGCAAGGATAGTGCTGATGACAAGAGTTGAGCAAATTTCAGCGGTTTTAATTGGTTTTTTACTGATTACTATTCCTTTTATGATGGGGGATTACAAAGAGCTAGCGCGTCTGGAAATAGTGATTGTTGGAATGTTGTTATGGGTGCTGCTTTTATGGAATGGCTTTGCAATATTTAATGAATACAAGATTCTATCAATATTTACTTTCTTATTGCTAGCTGCGATTGGCTTGTATGCTATTCCATTGCCAGTTGAATTTATTGAGAGTTTGCCTGGGCGCGAAGTCTATGGCAGTGTTGAGGAATACAATGAATTAACCCTGAAAACTATTTCACTGATACCGCAAGACACGCTATTAACATTAGTCTATGCAAGTGCTATGGCTGCTGTCTTTTTTACAATGTTAAGTTTCTCCTATCAAACAATAGAAAAACTGCTATTTGTATTGGGCTGTATAGTGATTTTTCAAGCGTCGTTGGGAATTATTCAATACGCCTCCGGTGTGGATCATTTCTATATCGGCATGCAGGAGCATGGGAATACCGCTAGTGGAACCTACAGAAATCGAGATCATTATGTTGCTTTACTAGAAATGGCTATCCCATTTATTGTGGCATTTATGAGTATCAAAACTAAAAATCAGAAAAGTGAGATTTTAATAGGTAGAGTACTTGGTTTAAGTATTGTTTTGATTTTGGTTGTGGTTGCATCGATATTGTCAGGTTCAAGGGCGGGAATTACGTTAGCAATATTGGGTTTGATGCTAAGTGTTTTTATAATGTCAATGCAGTATGGAAAATTAAAATCCTTCGGGTTTATTGCAGTTACTTTTATAGTTGTAATAGGAGTGGCAGCAAATATTGGCGTTGTTTCAATTATTAACCGTTTCTCTGTGGATCCGCTTGAAGACTTAAGGTGGCAAATTTTTAATGCATCAGAAGTGGCAATTCAGAGTATGTGGCCATTGGGTAGTGGTCCAGGAACATTCCCTGAAGTTTTTAGGATGTATCAACCTTTAGAGATGCCGAGATTTATAAACCACGCGCACAATGATTATTATGAGTTGATTTTTGATTTGGGTATTGCAGGTGTAGGAATTATTGCAGGTGTTTTCTTGATTTATGGCTTTAGATGGCTCTCCTTGTTAAGGGGGGGGGGTGATAACAAGGTGCAAATTGCTGCAGGTATTTCAATTGCTTTGTTAATGCTGCACTCCTATTTTGATTTTAATCTATATATACCCTATAACGCTTTGGTAGCAATTGTTGTTTTTTCAATATTTCTAAAAAGAGACTACAAATGCTCTTAAATAATGACTTAAGTCAGAAGTGTTTTTCTAAGAGTGTATCTTATTAAAATCCCTTAGTATAAATAACGTTTGAATTTTATACTTGCAATTGCATTTTTTATAAAGTAGCAAGTGTTTTTATGCTGAATGATGGTTTGAGCAGGTATCGCTAGATAGATTCTAGTTTCTGTTTTTCTTCTTATTATTCTAATAAACTAATAGTCTTTGTTAGTCATTTTTATATCTGTTGTTATATTTTACTAGTAGAGATATTATAAATTGCAAGTTCACACGAAATTAATCTGTTGATAAATGATTAACTGAATGTTATAATTTAAGTACAAGAATAAGTAATATTAAGTGTTTATATTTAGCGTGGCTAGATAGTAGCGATAGGGTGTTGTTGCTTAAATGGCATTTAAGTTTATTACTGTGCTTTTAATTTCAAAATATTTAACATGAATTATGCTTTTTTAGTAGGGCGGTAGCATTCTAATGGCATGTTTTTTTCGAATTTTTAATTTTGCTGGTTTGTTATCGGTAGGGCGGTAGCGTCATTGATTGTTTTCTATTAACTTGGCATATTAATGCTATCCAAATATTCTATAATGAAGTGATATAGATTTGAGGGGTTTAAGGTCTGAGATGTTTTTAATCGTGATGTGGACGGGTTCTGCATGCCCACTAATACAATCCGTAGAACACCAAAACAGCAAAAAGAATTATTTACACAAAAAGGCTGGCGTAAAGTCATCGCCTATCAAACCAGTAAGATAATACATCGTCTGCAACGAGATCTACTGGTATCTATCGCAAAAGAGCAAAAAGCTCAATTGCTGTTACATCCAACGATAGGCAGCACAAAACCTGGGGACACCCATTACTACACACGCATACATTGCTTGAGGCGGTGCTAAAACACTTCCCTGAGCAAATCACTATGCTTTCCCTCCTGCCATTATCTATGCGGATGGCAGGTGCAAGAGAAAGCTTATGGTATGGTATCATCAAAACTATGGTTGCACTCGTAACCGTTCACGCCTAGTATCAAGAACTTAGCAATCAATGATTTACAATTTCAACCGTAAGTCTTTGATAAAACTTTTTTGAGAGCCAAGTTGAATCAAATAGCTACGTAACTGCTTGATTCTTTGCGTGAACGCTTACGGCCCAAATCATGCTCTACCGCCTCTTGAGGATGGCGCAGAAAGTGGCTATGAAGCACAACAGCTAATTGAGCAGCATGAGGAAGAGCTGGATATCAAAATGATTCCAGTAGAAGAGCACCAATACATACCAAATTGCGACTGCTTTTCCCCTGTATCGAAAATCAAGTAAAAAAAAGAAAATGGTCTTCGTTTCTTAGAAAGAAAAATCAGAAAACACTTACATTTAAACAAACCCATACCTGAGTGGTGTAGTTACCCTGAAGTGATTCAGGAAATGAAAAAAGCCTACCCCCGCAAGATCAAAACAAGGCTCTACCCTGTTTTTTACAGGCTTATCGGGATCAGGCAAGTCAACCATAGCTAAAATTGTCAATGCCCAGCTCATAGAACATGGCACACGCTCCGTCAACCTACTTGATGGTGATGTGGTAGCGCTCAACCTTTTCTCAGAATTAGGCTTCTCAAAACCACATAGAGACCTAAACATACGTCGCATAGGCTTTGTGGCCAATGAAATCACAAAGAACAAAGGAGTAGCTATTTGTGCTCCCATCGCTCCTTACACAAAAAGCAGGCGGGCAGTAAGAGAACTCATTGAACAACACGGCTCTTTTATAGAGATACACGTAGCAACACCACTAGAAGTGTGTGAGGCAAGAGATAGAAAAGGGCTTTATGCAAAAGCAAGGAAAGGGATAATTCCTAGGTTTACTGGTATCAGTGCCCCTTATGAAGTGCCAGAAAAACCTGAGTTGGAAATAGACACCTCATTGATGATGCCCCTGGAAGCATCACAAACGGTTATTTTGTATTTGTTTCAGAAAGGTTTTTTAGGTGCGTGATCTTATACAAAGAAGCATCAAATAACATTTCACTTCTAATACTCATAACGTGTTGATTTTTTATTAGTCTCCTCTAAGGTTAAAACCACCGCCTTTAGGCGGTCAGATTTATCTGCGATACTCAGAAAGTGCGAGTAGAAGAGCAGGAGAGAGCAGATGAATTATCGCTATGGTAGCCATAC
>CACVAY010000063.1:0-27433 GCA_902727985.1 uncultured Thiotrichaceae bacterium
AGTGGTCGCTGAAGATGAAAAACCAACTGCCCCTGTAGAGTCAGTTGAAGCGCCTGCGGCAGAGTCAGCAGCTAGTGTCGAAGCATCAGCTGAGACAGAGGTAAAAGCAACAGAAACACCAGTGGTCGCTGAAGATGAAAAACCAACTGCCCCTGTAGAGTCAGTTGAAGCGCCTGCGGCAGAGTCAGCACCCAGTGTTGAAGCATCGGCTGAGACAGAGGTAAAAGTAACAGAAACACCAGTGGTCGCTGAAGATGAAAAACCAACTGCCCCTGTAGAGTCAGTTGAAGCGCCTGCGGCAGAGTCAGCAGCTAGTGTCGAAGCATCAGCTGAGACAGAGGTAAAAGCAACAGAAACACCAGTGGTCACTGAAGATGAAAAGCCGACTATTTCTGACGAACCAGTTGCAGCGCCTAAGGCAGAACCTACTTCAAAGGTCGAAGCACCGTCTGATACTGAGGTAAATGTAACAGAAGTACCAACAGTAATTGAGACTGAAGTAAGTCCAGCCATAGTCCCAGCAGTGCAAAATGCTCCAATTGAAATGCCTGAAAGACCCAATGCTCCAACGATTCCAGAGGAAATTTTACGGAGTGGTATTAATGTTCAGAGCCATCAACCTCGTGTGATTTTTGTTCCGGTACCCGTTTATCCTTATCCGCATTCCAATACGAATCAACCATGGGGAGTGCAGGCACCACAGATGGATATGATGCCTCCGCAGCCGCCAGTGATGGGTGAAATGCCTCCAGTACTTGGGCAATAGTTGTGATAACCGTCATTGGAAACTTGAAGGGAGGGACAGGTAAAAGCACTGTTGCTTTTAATTTATCTCTATGGGTTGCTACACATCGTAATGTGTATATGGCGGTTTATGATCTTGATCCTCAGGCAACTTTAACAGATGCTTTGGATATCAGAGCAGAAGACGGCTATTCCCCTAGTATTGAAGTTATTCAAGATGTTAATGAGCTGGGATCCGAGGGAAATAATGCGGAAGTTATTGTAGATATCGGTATGTCAGATATGAAAGCAATGAAAGAAGCGCTAAAGAGGGCTGACAGGATTTTAGTTCCAATAGGCCCTAGTCAAGCAGATGTTTGGTCGACGCAACGCTTTTTAAAGCTCGTTAAAGAGAGCCGCAATGGTAAGGCAATCGAAATTATTGGTTTTATGAATCGTGCTGATACCCATAGAGCGGTGCGTGAGACGGATGAGGCCTTTGAAGCTTTAGAGACTTTGGAAGGTTTGCAAATGATGGATGTAAGACTTTATCAGCGTACAGCGTATAGGCGTTCATTTAGTGAAGGTCTGGCTGTTTTTGAATTAGATAAGAAATCGAAAGCCGCACAAGAAGTCTTGGAGTTTGGTGGTGAGCTCTACTAGTAGATGTGTAAAACCATTAAGATTAGTTGGTAATAGTTTTGTTTATAGAAAAAGAAAGTTATCATGAGAGTTTGTACTAGTTAATAATTAAGAAAAATGTTTTCCTGGTACATGGTGTAGTGAAAGCTCAGTAGGGCTTTTTAGAAATAAATTACTAAGGTAAACTTGAGCTGAGGTAGATGAGATTTTTTTAGATAAATCAATTTCGGCTAAGAACAATAATTTACATCAAGGAGAGTTTTATGTTTATTGTCAGATGGCTTATGTCCCACCCAATACTTTTTGCATGGGCATTAGCGGCGTTGGCGATTATATTGAACTGGGGTACTAAATCCGGTGTTGATCATGCTGAGTCTAAAGACGTCGTTGCTGTGCATTCGCAACAAACTACTAGTGAAGCAAAAGGGGTTCATAGTGAAAAAAATGCAGTCAACCCGCTAGTTGAACAACAAGCTATTGCTGAATCCGATACTCCTAAGTCACCAGAGCAGCCCGTAGTTCCAGTGGCTCCTGTAAATGAATTACAGAAACCTGTACATCCAGAAAAGCCTGGAATGAATACTGCTCAAGATGTTGTAACAACTGAAAATTCAGAACAAACGAGCGTAGCCAGCGCGGTTGAAGTTGCCTCTGCAGAAAGTGTTGCACCGCCTGCAAAGATGTTAGCACCTACCGCTAATGTTTCTAGCAAAGTAGCTGAATCCTCGAATTCTGAGGTTACTGCTGATGCAAAAAATGATGCTGCTCCAGTACCTGGATCTGTTGATACTAATAAGAAAAAAACCCCTGATGAATTATTAAAAGCAGCACGTGAAGCTTTCTGGCAAAACAAAAAAGATGAGGCCGCCTCAATTTATAAGCAGCTCATTGAAATGCAACCTGATGTTTTAGAGCATAAGGGCGAGTTAGGTAATGTATATTGGCATCAAAACAAGCAGAAAGAGTCTGCCGAGTTGTATGCTAAAATAGCCATTCCATTGATCAATAGTGGTAAGTCTGCGCAGGTTGAAAATATGCTCGGATTTATCGGTGCTTTTTATCCTGAAAAAGCGACTGAGATACATCACTACCTACGGAATAATCAGTAAGAAAAAGGAGGTTTCTTACAATAAGAGTGGTTAACAATTATGATGATGTTACTTACTCAGCGATAGAGCACGGTACTATTAGACTGTTTAAGTTATTGCATTAGGAGAAATTTCTTGTCTGAGAAAAGCGATTTACATCGTGAGTATGTGCTCGAATTAGAGAATGAATTACGCGAACTTGAAAAGCGTGAAGAGTCCTCTACGAAGCGAATGCAGTTATTGGTATATCCAGCCATGGTTGCATTTATCGTCTTGGCTGCTTATGGGTTTTTCCTCGTGCAGTCGTTGACCTCTGATGTAGATCGCATGGCTAATTCGATTATTATTATTTCAGATTCTGTCGAAAAAAATATGACGCAAATTTCTCAGAATACGATCTCAATGTCAGACAACATGTCATCTCTTGATTCAAATATTCATTCAATGACGGATAAAATGATTGAATTGGTTGAATCGACTGGGAGTATGTCAAGTAATGTGGGGTCAATGTCGCAAAACATCGGCGTGATGCGTGACGCTACAGCAAATATGGCAAATTCAACAAATAATATGCAGCAAGATATGTGGAGTTTGAACCAGAATGTATCCACGCCTTTGAGCATGTTCAATAAATTTATGCCGTTTAGCAACAACTCAATGGGACGTTTCCCAGGTTCTAGTGGTAGAGTACAACGTCCAGTTTATTACTATCAACCGCAGCCAGTTCAAACGATGCCAATTACAACAACTGCCTCGCAACCTGCACTGTCACAACCCGTGGCTACTGAAGTAGCAAATACAGCCAACTCAATACAATAATACCAGGATAATTAATGACACCTGATAAAAGGATTCATCAACGTCTGGATCGCCTTCAAGAACACCTTAAGCAAGAGGCACCTATTCTTATTGAAGTTGTTGATAAGTATCGAGAACTAGATGTTGTTGCAAAACGAATGGGGTTGCTAGCTCCGAGTGAATCATACGCAACTCAGATATCTTGGTGGCCAATGATTTCCGTTCTTGGAACTTTTTCTGCTGGTAAATCAAGTTTCATTAACTCATACGCTGAATTGCCATTGCAGAAAACAGGAAATCAAGCCGTTGATGACCGATTCACGGTTATTACTTACACCTCAGACTCAGAGGTCAGAACACTTCCTGGTTTAGCGCTTGATGGTGACCCTCGTTTTCCATTTTATCAAATTAGTGAGGATCTTGAAAAGGTCGCTAGTGGTGAAGGGGCCAAGATAGACAATTATCTACAGATGAAGGTTGCACCGAGTGAGTCTTTGAGAGGGAAAATTTTAATTGACTCTCCCGGATTTGATGCAGATGAGCAGCGTAAGTCAACCTTGCGTATAACGGATCATATCATTGAATTATCTGACTTGGTTTTGGTGCTATTTGATGCGCGCCATCCTGAGCCAGGTGCTATGCAAGACACACTTGAGCATCTTGTAAAAGGCGCACAACGACGCAATGACAGTAGTAAGTTTCTCTTTATTCTTAATCAAATTGATACCTCGGCAAAAGACGACAATCTTGAAGATATTGTGGCGTCATGGCAGAAAGCACTGGTTCAGTACGGTCTAAGCTCTGGACGATTCTATGTGCTATACAATAAAAATCTTGCTGTGCCAGTTGAAGACCAAGCTGTTTGGTCTCGTTACGAAGCTAAGCGCGATGCTGATTATGCCGAGATCAGTGCGAGAATGGATGGTATTAGTATTGAACGGGTTTACCGTATCATTGGCAACATGGAGTCTTTAGCTAATCATATTGAACATCAGTCTGTGCCTAAGCTTCAGTCTGCGATACAAACGTGGAAGAAGCGCGTACTAACTTCTGATCTTATCTTTGTAGCAACGGCACTTGTTAGTGCCTTAATTGTTTCAGTGATAGCTGGTTATTGGAAGGGTATAAGCTTTGCTCCACCATGGCTTGAAACGGTACAAACTAATGGTTATTTGAAATGGAGTATTTTGGTTCTAATCGTAGCTGTTGCCATCTTTGTCCATTTCTTTTTTCGTCGATTCTTTGCTAGGAATATTGCAAAGACCCTAGAAAAAGACTCCTTTGGTGATTTAAATGCTGCATTCTCTAAAAGTACGCGTTTTATGCGAAGTATTTTCCAAAAGAAACCTGCGGGCTGGGGTAGACGTTCTTCTAGACGTTTAGATGCTTTGCGTGACGATACTGATCGTTTTGTACAAAAGCTAAATGATAAGTTTGCTACACCATCGGGAAATTCTAAGTAGTCGCTGTTAAGTACCTAGAAACTTGTAATATAAGAGAATATCAGTTCATCTTATTTTCTTATTTTCTTATTTTAAAACAAACGTGACTTTCATTCGGACATTATACGCTACAATATCACCATCTTTGACCTTAACTTGGTGATCAGCCACCCATGCACTTTTTATACTGTTAAGGGTTTTGCTAGCTCTTTTGATTCCATTTTTCACGGCATCATCAAAACTTTCTTTAGAAGATGAGGTAATTTCCGTTACTTTTGCGACCGTCATTGGTGACTCCTTTCTCGCGATTAGTACTTTAAAATTACTATAATCGTCCCCACAATCACTATCTCTGTATTAATAATTCTGACGAAGACAGTTTCGTGGAAATTTAGATAGGTCTTGAGTATAGGAAACAATGTTCTACTTGCACATGAGGTGAGGGAGAACTGTTCAAATAGAAAGTGGTTTAAGTCATGGATAATCAAAATTTTGTGAGCGAAGCAGTTGCGGATACTTTCCAGCAGTTGGTCATTGAAGCGTCGTTTCAACAACCAATTCTTGTGGACTTTTGGGCAGATTGGTGTCAACCCTGTAAAACATTGATGCCCATTCTTAGCAATCTTGCCGAAGAGTACGGAGGTAAGTTTCATCTGGTAAAAGTAAATACCGATGTACAGCGAGAATTGGCCATGCATTACGAAGTTCGGAGTTTACCAACCGTAAAGGTATTCCAGAATGGAGTTGCTGTTGATGAGTTTATGGGGGCACAGCCTGAATCAGTCATTCGTGAGTTGATTAATAAGTACTTGGTCAATGAAAAATCTGAAGAGTTGTTTAAGGCGCAAGCATTTCTTGCAGAAGGCGAGTTTTTAAAAGCAGAAGCTATCTCGCGTGAAATCATCACTGAACAGCCTGAATACACAGATGCATTTATTATTTTTCTACAAAGCCAGATTGGCCTCGACAAGATAGAGCTTGCTGAGCAACAATTACAAGTGCTTCCAGCGCACATATTAGAAGATGAAAACATACAAACTATCGCGAAAGAAATTAAGCAACTTAAGGCCAGAGGGGATATTGGGGATTTAAGTGACATTCTGCATGCCTATGAAAGCAATCCTGATGATTTGGAGGCTTTGTTAAATTATGCCCAAGCCTGTATCGCTCTTGGAGAAAATGAAAAGGGGCTAGATCTTTACATTACTTTAATGAAAAAAGATCCGAGTTTTGCGGATGGTGCTGCAAAACAAGGGTTGTTAGATGCATTTGAGTTATTAGATGCTGCTGATCCATTAGTAAAAATCTATCGAAACAGGATGTTTTCTTTGTTGCACTAGTTTTCATTGTTCAGGTCGGTGAGAGACGCAGTGATCAACTTATAAAATAGACACACGCTCAAAGTGGTAAACAGCATATCGACAGGTATAATCGCCACCTCTATAGAAATTACACATAAAGAATCTCTTTGAGCGATGGAGAGAGTTCGAGGACAAAGCATGAGCCTAAACACTGCCGACAAAGCTGGTGGTTGCGCATTACCCGATATAACCAATGAGCCGCACTTAGGCCCTAATGCCAAGTTGAATTGGGTTGGGATGAGTAACATTGAGTTACCCGTTTTTATGGTGAATGGGCATAATGAAAAATTACAAACCATTTCTAGGGTTCAAGCCTATGTCAATCTGACTGACCCTGACAGTAAAGGTATTCATATGTCGCGCTTATACCTGACTTTAGATCAGAAGTTGGGCATGTCAGTATTAACGCCAGCATTGATGCAAGATATTGTTGCTGACTTTGTGGGCTCGCATGAGGGGATTAGTGATCATGCCTTTTTAGAATGTCGTTTAGACTTTTTTGAGCGCAGGGATTCTCTAATCAGTAATAATACGGGGTGGAAAAGTTATCCCTTCAAATTGCTTACATCTTTGAAGAAAGGAGACCTCTGTACGGAAGTGACGTTGGATATCCCCTACTCATCAACTTGCCCTTGCTCTGCTGCACTTTCGCGTCAGCTTATTCAAAAGGGTTTTGAAAAACAGTTTGGTGAGAATGGCAATGTTGATATTAAAGAGGTACATGATTGGCTGGGTACGCCTGAAGGCATTAGTGCAACACCACATAGCCAGCGTAGCGTAGCGCAAGTTCGGATTAAACTCGATAACAAACTAGAAGAGCTGCCTGTTTCTCATATCATTGATGTTGTTGAGTCTGCTTTGCAAACACCGGTTCAAGCAGCAGTGAAGCGTGAAGATGAGCAGGAGTTTGCAAGGCTGAATGCAGCAAACCTGATGTTCTGTGAAGATGCGGCGCGTCGTATTTACGCTAAATTGAACAGTGATGATACCTTTAAAGATTTCTGGGTGCGAGTGAATCACTTAGAAAGCTTACATCCACATGATGCTGTTGCTATCGTCACTAAAGGTATCGAAGGTGGCTATGATGATGCGCCTCAAGCATTTTCAGGTAATTACTAATTTCCAATGAAATATAAAGACCTCCGTGATTTCCTTAAGCAATTAGAACAAAAAGGGCAGCTTAAGCGAATTAAGCAGTTAATTGATCCGAATCTAGAGATGACGGAGATATCAGACCGAGTATTGAGAGCGGGTGGCCCTGCTTTATTATTTGAGAATCCCAAGGGCTTTAATACACCTGTTCTAACTAATTTGTTTGGCACGCCTGAACGTGTTGCGATGGGTATGGGCGAAGATTCCGTAGAGGCTTTGCGTGAGGTGGGCAAGCTTTTGGCATTCCTTAAAGAGCCTGAGCCGCCAAAGGGGATTAAAGATGCTTGGAATACCTTACCAATATTCAAAAAAGTATTGGATATGGCACCTAAGACCTTAAAGAAAGCACCCTGCCAAGCAGTGATCATTGAAAAAGATGATGTGGATTTGAACACGATACCTATTCAGACATGTTGGCCTGGTGATGCGGCACCCTTGTTAACATGGGGCTTGGTTGTGACTAAAGGGCCACATAAGCCTCGTCAAAATCTGGGTATTTATCGTCAACAACTGATTGGCAAGAATAGGTTGATTATGCGCTGGTTATCTCATCGTGGAGGCGCCTTAGATTTTTTGGAGTGGCAACAATATCACCCCGGCGAGCCATTTCCAGTAGCTGTTGCCCTAGGTGCTGACCCAGCAACCATATTAGGTGCTGTAACGCCAGTTCCAGACACATTATCTGAATATGCATTTGCAGGGTTGTTAAGAGGTTCTAAAACTGAAGTTGTTAAATGTCAGCATGCGGAATTACAAGTGCCTGCTTCATCTGAATATGTTTTAGAAGGGTTTATATATCCAGATGATATGGCTCCAGAAGGGCCCTTTGGTGACCATACCGGCTACTATAATGAGGTTGATGAATTTCCCGTTTTCACGGTAGAGCGTATCACTCAGCGAAAAGAACCTATCTATCACAGTACCTATACGGGTAGGCCGCCAGATGAGCCCGCTATTTTGGGCGTGGCTTTGAATGAAGTTTTTGTGCCCATCTTACAAAAACAATTTCCTGAAATAACTGACTTCTACCTTCCACCAGAAGGTTGCTCATATCGCATGGCGATTGTGAGCATGAAAAAGCAATACCCGGGACATGCGAAGCGCGTGATGATGGGGGTTTGGTCTTTCCTTAGGCAGTTCATGTACACCAAGTTTGTCATTGTTGTCGATGATGATATTAATACGCGAGATTGGCAGGATGTTATTTGGGCAATGACGACCCGTATGGACCCAGCGCGAGATACGACAATGGTAGAGAACACACCTATTGATTATCTTGATTTTGCCTCGCCTGTTTCAGGCCTTGGTTCAAAGATGGGGTTTGATGCAACGAATAAGTGGCCTGGTGAAACAACACGGGAATGGGGAGAGCCCATTGTTATGGACAAATCTGTGAAAGACCGAGTTGACCAGATTTGGGATGATTTAGGGATTACCTAGAGAGTTCGTTTAACTGATCCATGGCATTTCTCTGTTATAAAATACCCTTAGTAATTCTAATGATAGCTCGCATGTTTTCGCGTATCATATGATTCATGAGAAATCGCTACGGCTGTCTGAACTCAGTTGCATAATAATGTAAATAATAATTCTTTTTCTGCAATAATATGGATGCTTTTTAGGTCTTTTATTATTTAAATAACTGATATCCGTATATTTAATTGATCACCGGAGAATAAAAAGAATGGCGAATATTGTTGTACTTGGCGCTGGAACGGGAGGGATGCCTGCCGCATATGAACTACGTGATGAGTTGGGAAAAGACCATGAAATAACCGTGGTTAACGAGCGTGATTATTTCCAGTTTGTGCCATCAAACCCATGGGTAGCAGTAGGCTGGCGTGATCGTGCAAGCATTACAATGCCAATTGAAAAATATTTAACCAGAAAAAACATTAAATTCGTTCAGGCACGTTGCGAAAAGATTGATACCGAAGCTAGCAAGTTAGAGCTATCTAATGGAGAAAGCCTTGAATACGATTATTTAGTGATAGCAACAGGCCCAAAACTTTATTTTGATGAGGTTGAAGGTTCTGGTCCAGAAGGACATTCCCACTCAGTCTGTACAGTATCTCACGCTGAGGCATTCTATGCAGAATACCAGAAACTTGTCGAAAAAGGCTTTGGTACGATAGTTGTTGGTGCAGCCCCCTTTGCCAGTTGCTTTGGTCCAGCCTACGAGTTTGCAATGATCCTCGATACTGACCTACGCAAACGTAAGTTACGCGATAAAATCCACATTAAATTTGTTACATCAGAGCCTTACATTGGCCACCTAGGTCTTGGTGGTGTAGGTGACTCAAAAGGGATGCTTGAGTCTGAAATGCGTCAACGTCATATCCCTTGGATAACGAATGGTAAGACGAAAAAATTTGAAGAAGGCAAAATTTTTGTTGATGAATTGAATCAAGATGGTTCTGTTAATACGGAACACGAAATTGAGTATGACATTGCGATGGTGCTCCCCTCATTCTTTGGTGTTGATGCTGTAGCACAGACTGAAGGTTTATGTAATCCACGTGGTTTCGTATTGGTTGATGACCAACAGCGTCATCCTACCTTTAAGAATATCTATTCTGCGGGGGTGTGTATTGCGATCCCTCCCGTTGAGGCAACGCCGGTTCCTACGGGTGCGCCAAAGACGGGCTACATGATTGAATCAATGGTTACGGCAATTGTGCATAACATCAGCGATGAGCTGGTCGGAAAGGAACCAAGCCATCAAGGTACGTGGGCTGCACTTTGTTTAGCAGATATGGGGGATACAGGGGCAGCATTCCTTGCGGTTCCACAAATCCCACCAAGAAACATCGCTTGGTTTAAGAAAGGAAAGTGGGTACATTTGGCTAAGATAGCTTTTGAGAAATACTTTATTCGTAAAATGAAGAAAGGTACCTCTGAGCCCTTCTACGAGAAGACAATGCTTAAAATGATGGGTGTAGAACGGTTGAAATAAGCGATGATCTTCATCACTATTCAATCGCTTTCAGGGTTACATTGCATAGGAGTGAGTGCTTATTGAGCTCTCTATTTCTGAAAAGAAGTAGGGGCTATTGTTTGCAGATGGGCGAGTCATCAGGTTCTTCCACACTACTCACAATCACCTCGATAAAGTCATTAAATTCATCCATCGAAATGACACTCAACATACGGTTCATCACATCAGGATCAACTTTCGCGATCGTTTGCTGATTATTTGTGAGTTGGATGTATATGCCAGCCGTATTGACCTTCTCGTCATCGTCTAAATTATCCTGAAGCATCTTGGCGTCTTTGGTTGAAATATTATCGTAGATATCATCAATCTCATCCCACACATCATCATCAATGTTTTCAGGTACATTAACGTTGAAAGCATTTTGTATGGACTCTCTTTCGATATGAAACTCAATGTTTTTGCTGGAGAGGGCGCTTGTGAATTCATCACAAAAGGTCTGATTGAAAAAGAGATATTCGAGCATGGGAAGATAATCTGTGAAATGTGAGAATGGATAATACCCGTCTGTCAAACATAAAAAAAGAGGATCAGTGAGATCCTCTTGTTAAGTCAATGGGGAGCTTTATTTGTGACGAGCGTGGCGCGTGCTCTTCTTGGGTTTACGCCCCTCAAATGGGTTGTCACCTGTGCGCAATTCAACCCTTACTTGTGTGCCTTTAAGCTTGAGTGTCTCACGGAAATAATTCATCAAATAGCGTCGATAAGATTCAGGGACTTTCCGAGTCTGGTTGCCATGAATAATGATGGTAAATGGGTTGCTACCACCTTGATGAGCATACCGCAGTTTAATACGTTTGCCATTAATCATAGGGGGTTGGTGTGTATTTACCGCAGTTTCCAGTATGCGGGTTAGACGGGCTGTAGGTACTTTCAACATGCCTGATGCATGAGCGTCTTGAACCGATTGGAACAAGTGACCTACACCTGTGCCATGTAGAGCAGAGATGAAGTGAGA
This sequence comes from uncultured Thiotrichaceae bacterium, assembly GCA_902727985.1. Lineage (GTDB taxonomy): Bacteria > Pseudomonadota > Gammaproteobacteria > Thiotrichales > Thiotrichaceae > HyVt-477. The sequence continues at coordinate 11,160 of CACVAY010000063.1, forward strand.
TTCTGCAAAATCCAGAAAAGGTAATTTTCGATCAAGCTGGGTTTTAATTGTTTCGCGTTCGTCGTCATCAAGCCCATCCCATTTGTTGATAGCAAGAACCAGAGAGCGACCCGCGGTCAATATCATGCCAAGTAAATGTGCGTCTTGATCAGAGATTTCCTGATGCGCATCCAGTACCATAATAACGACATGGGCAGAGTCGATTGCCTGAAGGGTCTTGATAATGCTGAACTTTTCGACAGCCTCTTTGATTTTCCCTCGGCGGCGTACGCCTGCGGTATCAATCAAAGTATAGCGTTGCTCATCGCGCTCGAAAGGCACGAAAACACTGTCACGAGTTGTGCCGGGTTCATCAAAAGCAACAACGCGCTCTTCACCAAGAATACGATTGATTAATGTAGATTTCCCAACATTCGGGCGGCCCACAAAAGCCAACTTAATACCTTGTTCTTCCTCTTCTTCCTCAGTGATGTCGACTTTTGGATAGTCAATGAGGATGTCTTCCATCATGGAAAGTACACCGCGTCCATGTGAAGCAGAAATAGTGTAAATTTTGCTCACACCTAAGGCATAGAATTCTGTCTTTGCTTGGTCCGGGTCAACGCCATCTGTTTTATTGATAATCAGATAAATACTTTTGCCACTGCGTCGGAGTCTCTCCATTACCTCATGGTCAGCGGTGTTAATGCCTTCACGACCATCGACTAGAAATAGAATGGCCGTCGCTTCTTCTACAGCAGCCCAGGTTTGACTTGCCATATGTTCGTCAATACCTTCGTTATCACCGCTTAAACCCCCTGTGTCAATGAGTAGGTAATCACGTTGACCGACTTTTCCATCTCCATAATTACGGTCACGGGTAAGGCCTGGGAAGTTGGCAACAAGTGCATCGCGAGTTTTGGTCAAACGATTGAATAATGTGGATTTTCCGACGTTGGGACGACCAACGAGCGCGATTACAGGTTTCATTAGGGGTAATACGGAGATAAAAGAAGAAGAATAACAGAAATTGCTGGTAGGGAGTTAGCCGAAAAGTGACTTCCAATAAGGCAGGGATAAAGCAGCGAGACCAAGTACTGCGGCATAACCGATGATGTCGGTAACGGTAGTGAGTAATACACTACCAGCTAGTGCGGGGTCTATCCCCATTTTTTTTAAAGCAACGGGGAGTGTAACACCTGCAATTGGTGCAGCAATGAGATTGAGTAACATTGCAATAGCGACGACGATTCCTATACTCGGTTCTTTAAAAACAAAGGCAGAGACGGCGAATACGACCAGTGCCCAGACGAGACCATTTAACAAGCCAACCATGATTTCTTTGAGAAATAAGGAGCGGGTATTGGTTTTTCCTACTTGTCCGAGTGCAATACCACGTACAACCAGAGTTAATGTTTGACTGCCTGCAATGCCCCCCATAGAAGGAATTACCCCCATTAGAGCGGCTAAAGCAATTGCAGAATTGATTGTAGTTTCGAATTGGCCAATCACCCAAGCGGCCATAAAAGCGGTTAAAAGATTTGTGCCAAGCCATACGGCACGCCTTCTAGCACTAGTAAGGACTGGAGCAAAGAGTTCATCATCCTCATTTAGGCCAGCCATACTTTTTACAGATTGCTCAGCTTCTTCACGAATGACATCAACAACATCATCAATGGTGATTCTACCAAGTAATCGCTGTGTTTCCTCTTCAACAACAGGTGCAGAAACGAGGTCACGATCTTCAAAGATGAGAGCAATTTGCTGGCTAGGTGTAGCAGCATGGATTACGGTAGAATTCTCGTCCATGATATCTTGTACGGCTTCATCAGGCTGGTGTGTTAATAAGGTGACCAAGGAAATAGACCCTTGGTAAATATTGTCATTATTAACCACAAATAAGCGATCAAGATGAGAGGGAAGATCTTTCTGGCGACGTAAGTAACGAAGTACAACATCCACTGTCACATCTGGTTTGACAGTGACAGTTTGCGTGTCCATTAAACCGCCAGCGGTATCCTCATCAAAGCCGAGAACTTCCTGAACACGTTCACGATCCTGACGATCCATGCTGGAAAGGGTTTGATGGATGACGGTTTGTGGCAAGGTTTGAAGGAAGTCGGCCATGTCATCAACACTTAGGCCTTGTACGGCTTCAGTGAGTTCTTCGACATCCATTTCTTCCATCAGTGATGCACGAATACCATCACCGAGCTCTACCAGTACTGCACCTTCATTTTCTTGCTCGACGAGTTCCCAGACAATTTTTCGTTGCTGTGGTGGTGAGGCTTCGATGAGGTGGGCGATTTCGCCTGGTTTTAAGCCATTAAGCATTCGTTGAATACGAAACAATGATCCCGATTCTATTGCTTGGTAGAGATAAGATAGACGGTGTTCGTAGTTATTGTTAACGGAAGTTTCCATGCGTAAGTAGCTTTTGAGTTTTCATCTAGCGTTGGCTTTTATCGAGTATTGCCATGAGTCAATCTTATGAAAAACGATTTGGCAAGCCCTATCAAGGCCTAGAATAATATAGAGTGATTTTTACACATCTAATTTTTTTGCTCTCGATGAAAAACGGTTACGTCATTCGAGAAATGCTCCTCGAAATGCTTGGCTAAAGCGTTTGCCATGTAGACAGAGCGATGTCTTCCGCCGGTACAACCAATCGAAATAGTGAGATAAGCACGTTGGTTTTCCAGAAATTCAGGAATCCATGTTTCAAAAAAAGTAATCAATTGATTACGCATTTCATGTACTTTATCGTGGTTTTCTAACCAATCGATAACAGGTTTTTCTTCCCCTGAAAACATGCGAATTTCACTGATCCAATAAGGGTTGGGCAAGCATCTCACATCAAAAATAAAATCAGTCGATGCAGGTATGCCGTGTTTAAAACCGAATGACTGAAATAAAATCGATAATGATTGATGATCTGTGTTGCAAACACGTGAGCGCAGTAAGCTAGCGAGTTGGTAAATATTGGTAAACGTTGTATCAACTTCTAAATCAGCGGCTGAGCGAATGTCAGCCATTAATTCTTGTTCTATTGCTAGCGCTTCACCAAGGCCAATCTTACTAGTCGTCAGTGGATGTTTACGCCGAGTTTCATTATATCGTTTCAAAACAATGTTTTCTTGCGCATGTAGGTAGATTAACGTGACGTTGTGACCATCGTTACGAATATTCTCAAGGTCTGCTGGAAGATTTTTTAATCCTGTACCACTGCTTCTGACATCAATGCCAATAGCGATGTTCTCTCGTTGCTTGATAGAGGGAGAGAGAAATAAAGAGGAGAGTAATTCTAACGGTAGATTGTCGATACAGTAGAATTCTTGATCTTCTAAAGTATTGAGAGCCATTGTTTTTCCGGATCCTGACAGTCCACTGACAATGACGACATTCATTGACTTCTTGTTCATAACTAAACGCACTTACCTTACTTCTCACTTTTTTGGAGGTATATTCATTAGAGGAGCGCATATGAATATAAACTGAATTGATAGTGAAGTAAAATGTTGAAAAATGCGAGAGATAATCGACTAATAAAAGCAACTAAGCCCCTCAAATGGGGGCTTAGTGGTTATCGGAGGCTAGCCAAAATCGATATTACGATGGGTGCCTTCACTACGGTGGTGGTTTTGAACTTTTTCTTTATATTTAATAACCTGACGGTCGAGCTTGTCTGCAAGTGAATCAATGGCTGCATACATATCGTGAGAAGTGGCATCTGCGAACACGCGATTCCCACTTAAATGCAATACCGCTTCTGCGGTGTGCTCAAGTTTTTTGACTTTGAGGATCATGTGTACATCGAGCACCTGATCAAAATGACGTTTTAGCTTGGAGATTTTTTCTTGGGCATAGTTGTGCATTGAACTAGTAACGTCAATATGGTGACCAGTGATTTCTAATTGCATAGTTATTACTCCTTTATAATGAATGGTTCAAATTGAAAACTTCATAATAAGAACCTGAGGGTAGTGTGTACGTTTTCAAGTAAAAAGCTGGGTGAAAAACGCAACGGTTGAGGTCAAGCATGTTGACCGGGCTTATCCATTTTTGAATGTATGGATGAACAAAAGAATAGGGGGCATTGTGGCTAGAAGAATGCCCTGAGAAAGTGGTAGGTAGTGTTGCTAGTAAGTTTGTTATCAAAGTTTTAACCTAAGTAACGATCGTTAGTATGGATGTAACGCCTAAAAACCTTCTCATTATGGGGTTTGTATCTCCTTCGTTATTGCTTTAATTTAAGCCAATGTTTTTCTTTCTCGCGATGAGGGAATTGTCAGGGATTCCCGATATTTTGTGACAGTACGCCTGGCAACCTTAATACCTTGCTCTTTCAGTAAAGTCGTGAGTTTGTTATCACTCAATGGTTTTTGATGGTTTTCAGATTTAATCAATTCTTGGATCATTGCCCGAATGGCTGTTGATGAGCATTCTCCACCTGTATTGGTTGCAACATGACTGGAAAAGAAGAATTTCAACTCATAGACTCCGTGTGGAGTGAGTATATATTTTTGATTGGTAACGCGAGAAATGGTTGATTCATGAACCTCTAACTCATTAGCTATATCTTTTAAGATCATAGGCTTGATGGCTTGAACCCCATATTTCAAAAAATCGCTCTGACGCTTCAGAATTCCCTCTGCGACCTTAAGGATCGTTGAGTTACGATTTTCAATAGCTTTTATCAAACTATTTGCCTGTTGTAAGTTGTCGCGAAGATATTGTGCATCTTCATCCTTTTTGACTTCTTTTATTAAGCCTTTGTAATGTTCATTGATACGAATATTCACTTCATTCGAACTGTTGAGGCTGACAAACCACTGGCCATTATCTGCTTTGTTGATGTAGACGTCAGGTGAAATATATTCGGTGGTGTTGCTTTCAAATGCTAAACCTGGATGTGGGTCTAAAGATTGTAGTAGCTCGATCAGCGTAGTGTACTCGCCCTCACTAATATTCAATGTGCGCTTTATTCTTTTATAGTCTCGTTTTTGAAGTAAGTCCAGATTTTTTTCCAGTAAGGATCTGGCTTTGCGGTACATTGGGTGTGCTGAATAGAACCCTTCTAGTTGGAGTAGCAAGCATTCTTCCAGAGTGCGTGCGCCAACACCTAGCGGGTCAAGTCTCTGAATAAATACAAGAACGGCTTCTAGGTCTTCAATATCGAGAATGAGCTCCTCAGACAGGTCTTGATAAATATCGCTAAGTGGTTGAGATAAGTAACCTCGATGGTCAATAGATTCAATGAGAGTTTCTGCAATGATGCGATCTTGAATATTGAGCTTGCTTGAATTGATTTGCCACAAAAGGTGGTCTTTTAACCCAAGTTCCTCAGCGTTGAGTGTTTCAAGTAAGTTGCCACTATCAGGACTAGAAATATGTGAGTCTGAGGATGATAGATCATAAGTATCATCCCACGAAGTATCTGCTTCAAGCTCTTTAGGAAGTGAGCTTTCAAGAGAGCTATCTGTCTGATTATCGGGCGTTGAGGATTGATCCTCAGCGAAATCTTCTGACTGTTCCAAGAGGGGATTAGACTCAAGCGCTTGCTGTACTTCTTGTTGTAATTCTAATGTAGATAACTGCAACAAGCGAATGGCTTGTTGTAGCTGTGGCGTCATGGACAGTTGTTGTCCAAGTTTTATATTCAGTCCTTGTTTCATCGCTGTTATTGCTGCTGATGATGGGAAGTAAGTGCTGTTGTATTAAGGGTGCTTCGCAAGTTTCTCAATCCTTTTTTCCATTTATTACTGAGATAAATCTAGTGTATTTGTCCACAGCTCGCCCAGTATTGATAGGGGGTATGTTACAGAAAAACCTAATAAACCCTATACTAATTTCTGTTCCCAGAAACCAACACAGACTTAAAGGAAACTTCTGTAGAAGGTATCTTCTGAGCCGCTACATGACTTTAACCATAGCATAAGAAATATGAATGTAAGGAGAAAGAGCGATTAAAAGCTAAGCATTTAGTCAGAAATAGAATGTACTCGTTGTGAATCGAATTTGCGTCGTGATTGATGGTGGCGTCGGTATTATTGGTAGCGTGTGATAAGGAGCCTGCATCGTAGCGCCTGCCAACTAAAAATAAAGCCAAAGCGGCGGTTGAAAAAGTTATACCTGTCCGCAAAGTAGTAAAGCTAGTTTCGGTTCGTTGTTTCAGCGATTTGTGATGCCTTACCGGTGTATATGCAAGGTATCGTGGCTGTGTCTTGTAGATAGGGCTCAGAGTGAAAAGTTTTCACCCAGATACACTTCACGCACTTGTTTATCTTTAAGAATTATTTCGGGTTCGCCCGTGATGAGAATTTTCCCGTCACTTAAGATATAGGCTCGATCACAGATATCTAGCGTTTCACGCACATTATGATCGGTAATCAGTACTCCAATGCCACGTTGCTTCAAGTAGGAAACAATTTTCTGTATTTCGATCACTGAAATAGGGTCGACACCCGCAAAAGGCTCATCTAGCAAAATAAATTTGGGTTCGGTAGCCAGTGCTCGTGCAATTTCAACGCGACGGCGTTCACCGCCCGAAAGGCTAATGCCCAAGCTATCGCGAATATGCGCGATTTGAAACTCTTCAAGCAAGCTTTCTAACTTATCTCGACGTTGCTCTTTATTGAGATCTTTACGTAGTTCGAGAATGGCGAAGATATTATCTGCCACGGATAGTTTGCGAAAAACAGAAGCCTCTTGTGCAAGATAACCGATGCCTTCTCTGGCTCGCATATGAATGGGCAAGCCAGTAATATCCTTATCATCAAGGAAAATATGCCCTGAGTCGATAGGAACCAAGCCAACGACCATATAGAAACAGGTTGTCTTACCTGCGCCATTTGGCCCTAATAAACCAACCACTTCTGAGGTGTTCACTTCCAGTGAAATACCTTTCAGAATCTCACGTTTACCGTAGCTCTTATATAGGTCTTGAGAATAAAGTTTTGCCATGTGTAGAGCTTAGTTAGTAGGATAGAAGATGGCTTTTACGCGACCTGGTTTTTTATTGGAACCCGTTGGCGCTCCGCCTGCTTTAAGTTCGCCTGTTGCAATAGAGTACACAATATTCGGGCTGCTGAATGCATCTTTATCTTGTGAAAGTGAAGCATCTCCAGAGAGGGTTAATTGCTTGGCTTTTACTTTATATTGCACATTATTTGCTTTTCCTATCGCGAGTTTTCCATCATCCATTGTTTGTTGGAAAGAAACGGGAGAGCCTTTGGCAACAATGCGGTCGATATTGTTGTCAGGTGCAAATATTTCTATTTTGGTCGCTTTGATTTTTAAGGTGCCTTGTTGAATAGAAACATTACCTTCATAAACGGCATAGCCTTTGGCCTTATTGAACGAGACACTATCGGCATCAATTTTTACGGGTTGTTTGATATCAGAGGATAGGGCGAAGGTACTTGAAGTACCTAATAAGCAGCACAGAATAAGCCCTGCTTTTCCCACGAGCTTAATTATTTGGTAAATATTCTGCATGAACCTTGTCCTGTATCTGTATGACTTCATTCTTGAGGTCGTGAATCAAACCGATACCGCTGATTTCAGCATTATCTGTGGAGTTTAATGATAACGCTTGTTCGGTGCTAAGCCTATCCATAGAAGGGGAGTATTTAAGATTTGATGTACGTAATTCATAGCCTGCCAAGTTCTCACTCTCAGGTTTTGAGATAGAAACGCTGCCCATAAGTTCCATATCCTCGTTCGCGAAGTGGCGGGCTTCTTCTGCATGGATCGACAAGGATTCTCCTTCAGAATGAATAATGATTGCGGGGTTGTAAATCTCACTTTCTTTTTTCTCACGACGGTGAATGAAATGATCGCCAGACAAGATAAATTGAGCTTGCCCGTTGGTATCCGTTGAAATAAGTGAGAAATCACTGAGGTAATAATCAATTTGCGAACGATCAAGTTTTTCCGTGAATTGTTGCTGTTCTTGCCAAAGTCTATTCAACCATGTCCCTGCGATAGCGATGATGCAAGCAAGAATCAGGAAAATGAGGCCATTAAAACGAAACATGGGTTTGTATATTTAGTTATCTAAATAAGAATGTAGCAGAGACTCCAGTTTTCCTTGTGATTCAAGAATCATTTCGGACACTTCTCGCACTGCACCTTTGCCGCCAGGTAATTGGGTTACCCAATCCGCGTGTTTTTGCACAAACTCATGCGCATCATTAACCGCAATGGCTACACCGACTTGAGACATGATAGGGAGATCAATCACATCATCACCTACATAGGCAATTTGCTCAACTGATAATTTTGTTTTTGTGAGTAGCTCTTTAAAGGCAGGACGTTTATCACGATAACCCTGGTAAACATACTCAGGATCAATCTGTAGATTATTAGCGCGGTGTTTAACAATTTCAGACTGACGCCCGGTAATGATGGCGACTTGTATATCACTTTCCAGGAGCATGCGAATGCCATGTCCATCTTTAGAGTTGAAAGCCTTGTATTCTTCACCATTGTTATCAAAAAAGAGGCTTCCATCTGTCAGTACGCCATCCACATCAAAGATGACCAAGCGAATATTTTTCGCCATTGCTTGTATTTTATCCATAGTAACCTTTGTTTAAACAATGCCTGCTTTTAGGAGGTCATGCATGTGGATGATGCCGCATATATTTCGTTCATCATCAAGCACGGGTAAAACGGTAATTTCTTGTTTTTGCATTAAATCTAAAGCAGTAACTGCTAATGCATCTGGTGTGCAGGAATATCCACATTCTGTCTGAATGGATGCAACAGCATTTTGCATATTGATTGTTTTTTCGAAAGCACGGCGTAAATCCCCATCGGTAAAAATACCCAATAGTTTATTCGCCTCATCAGCAATCATCGCGACCCCTAGCTTTTTGCTGGTCATTTCAAGGATGGTTTGTTGAATAGGTGTATTAGGAGAAACGACTGGTAAAGCATCACCAGTATGCATAATGTCTTGTACACGAACTAACAAGCGTTTTCCCAAACGTCCCGCAGGGTGGGAACGAGCGAAATCCTCTGGTGTGAAGCCGCGTGCCTCCAATAGAGCAACGGCGAGTGCATCGCCTAAAACGAGCGTGACGGTTGTGCTTGATGTTGGTGCCAGTCCCATAGGGCAAGCTTCTTCTTTGATGGCAATACTGAGATGAATGTCCGCGATGGTCGATAATTGAGAAGAAGCATCACCCGTCATGGCAATTAAGGTTGTACCTTGGCGGCTTGTTGTATTCGCCAAAACCAGTAATTCTTCAGTACTGCCAGAGTTGGAAATAGCGATGACAACATCTTCACGTTTGATCATTCCCAGATCACCATGCAATGCTTCACCAGGGTGGACGAAATAGGCGGGGGTTCCCGTGCTTGCCATAGTGGCAGCGATTTTATTACTGATATGCCCAGATTTACCCATGCCAGTAATAATCAGGCGCCCCTTGGAATTGAGAATGGCATCACAAGCCGCAGTGAATTGTTCATCAATATTTTTTGAGAGCGTTACGAGTGCATCATTCTCAATTTGAATGACGCGACGCGCAATCTCTATAGGGGAGGTCATTCTTTCAGCATGTCTAGACATAAATAAGCATCGCAAACCGTTTCATTAATGGTGTGGAAATATAACATGACACCGTATGCGATAAAAATACTCACTAGAATTGCTCCTTTCCACCATGAGATAACCTGCTTTTCCCAACAGCCTCGTGCAAAAATAAGCAATAAGAATGTTAGAATAATCATGATCGGGAAGTCACGATAGATCGCATTGGGATCCACTTGCACATTGGCTCCGAGTAATGCTGGAATGGCTAAAACACCTAAGGTGTTAAAGATGTTTGAGCCAACAATATTACCGACAGCAAGATCTGTTTCCCCTTTTTTCGCGCTCATAAGAGTTGCCGCTAATTCTGGCAAACTGGTGCCAATTGCCACAATGGTTAAACCAATGACTAATTGTGATATGCCGAATAGTGTAGCGATATTGCTTGCTCCCCAAACTAGCATGTGAGAACTGGTCAGCAGCATCACTAAGCCACCAATGGCCCAGAAATAGGCAGAGGAGGAATATTCTTTGGTATCGGCTTCTTCCTCTTCCAAAACGTCTTGAAGAAATTCATCATGAACCTCTTTGCGCTCATTGTTCGCTTCAATAATCAACCAAATCAACAGGAGAAATAATCCCCCCATCAACAGCAATCCATCAAAAAATGTGAAATAGCCTGATTTGATGAGCGCAAAGGCAGCGATTTCAGCGGCTAGAAGAATAGGAATTTCACGTCGAATGATTTTTGAATGAACAGGCAGGGTGTAAATCAGTGTGGTAATGCCTAAAACCATGGCGATGTTGGCGATGTTCGAGCCGATCGCATTACCAATACCAAGCTGCGGATTGCCAGAGACAGCAGCGACACCCGATACCAACATCTCAGGTGCTGATGTCCCAAAACCGATAATAATCATACCAACGATCAGTGGTGAAACACCGAGGTGCTTTGCAATGTCTGCCGCGCCATCAACAAACTTATCAGCGCTCCAAATTAACAAGGCGAAGCCAGCAATAATAGCTAAAAGGTAGTATGCAATATCCATGAAGATTTCTTGGGGGGAGGAACTAAAGGCGCGGATTATACAAGAAATTCAGGGGGATTACTGTATTTTCATGCGTTTTGTCAGCATACGTTTCCTTGGTAGAGGAGGGTTAATAATCCATTCATTTATGTCTTGCCTTAAGGGTGAAATATTTTTATTCGAAGCATGATATGTGTTGAATTGGGTATTTATCCGATGATCAGTCTGCTGTCCTAATAAATCAGTATGTTAGAAACAAGAGGTGGGTTGGGTTGTTATATTTTTAATCGATTGTCGAGGCTTGGCATCTTCCTTTCGTATTTTTTTAAGTTACTATAAGGCACCTTTATTGAGCGGTAATAAAAAATGGCAACGAATTATATCGCGGGGCTTTTTGCAAAGTCCCCCATACATCCTTTGCAAGAACATATGTATTGTGTTTATCAATGCATACAAAACCTAACACCACTCTTAGATGGGCTTATAGAGGAAGATAGAGAAAAGATTGAGCAAGCGCATAAAAATATTATTGACGGCGAACATGCCGCTGACAGAATGAAAAAAGATCTCCGTCATCATCTCCCGAAAGGCTTATTTATGCCGATTGATCGTCGAGATGTGTTAGATGTCCTGCTCATGCAAGATGCCATTGCTAATCAGGCCAAAGATATTGCTGGCTTGATTGTTGGCCGAAATATGAGTCTCCCACAAGAAATGCACGAAAAAATGATTCCCTATGGCGCGCTTTGTGTAGAAACCGTGAAGCAGGCATTAGGTGTAACTAACACCCTTGATGAACTGTTAGAGACGGGCTTTAGAGGCAGAGAAGTTGATCATGTAGAGCTCATGATTGAGGAATTAAACAGGTCTGAGGGGGAGACGGATAAGTTGCAGAAAGAATTACGTCAGGTTTTATTCTCGATGGAAGATGATCTAAGAGCTACCGATGTCATGTTTACCTATCGACTCATCGAATGGATTGGTCGAATTGCTGATGATGCGCAGAAAGTAGGCAGCCGTTTGCAACTTATGCTAGCTCGATAATTGGGAGAAAAATAATGGATTTTGCTGGTTTTTTCGCAAATTCTGCGAATGTATATATTTTATTGGCTGCCGTTTTTGGCGTGTTCATGGCATGGGGTATTGGAGCCAACGACGTTGCCAATGCTATGGCAACGTCAGTTGGCTCTAAAGCGATTACCATCAAGCAGGCTGTTATTATTGCGGCTATTTTCGAATTTTCGGGCGCATATCTTGCGGGTGGTGAGGTAACAAATACTATCCGAAAAGGGATTGTCGATCAGCAGATTTTTGGTGATCAGCCTGAGGTGTTAATTTGGGGGATGTTGGCTGCTTTACTGGCTGCTGGAACCTGGCTGTTGATAGCTTCTCGGAAAGGATGGCCTGTCTCTACCACACACAGTATTGTTGGTGCAGTCATTGGTTTTGCGGCAGTAGGTGTCAGCATGGATGCCGTTCACTGGGATAAAGTAGGGGGCATTGTACTCAGTTGGGTGATAACGCCAGTAATGGCAGGTGCAATTGCCTTTGCGGTCTTTATGAGCATCCAGAAGTTAATTCTTGATACCGAAGACCCTTTCCAAAATGCCTTAAAGTACGGGCCCTTTTATCTTTTCTTGGTTGGTTTCATTATTGCCATGGTTACCATCAAGAAAGGTTTAAAACATGTCGGTCTAGAATTGTCTGATATGCACGGGTTTTTGTGGGCTGTTGGTGTTGGTGTACTCCTGACAATATTGGGAACCATGCTGATTCGTAGAATTAAATTTGAATCAAGTGACGATAAGCGTTTTGCTTTCACGAATGTTGAGAAAATCTTTGCCGTATTAATGGTGTTTACCGCAGCAGCAATGGCATTTGCGCATGGCTCAAACGATGTGGCAAACGCGGTTGGCCCGATGGCTGCTATTATCAGTATTGCTCAATCAGGTGATATTGCAGCTAAGTCTGGTGTTCCAGCCTGGGTTCTTTTAATTGGAGCGGTGGGTATCGTAGTTGGTCTTGCTACCTTCGGCTATAAAGTTATCGCAACAGTTGGTAGAAAGATTACTGAATTAACGCCTAGCCGTGGTTTCTCAGCAGAAATTGGTGCGGCAACAACCGTTGTATTAGCAACCTATACTGGCGCACCTATTTCAACAACCCAGACGCTCGTTGGTGCGGTACTTGGTGTTGGTCTAGCAAGAGGTATTGCCGCTATTGATATTAGAGTCGTAGGGAATATCTTTATGTCATGGGTTATTACCTTACCAGCGGGTGCAATCCTGTCTATCATGTTCTTCTACATCATTAAAACACTGGCAAGTTAGTACTAAGCAGTTTGTAAAGTATGGCAGGGAAAAATGACGGCAGTATGACAATAGTTGTTCTACTGCCGTTTTTTTAGGTGTAGATGAAGGAGAGCTTAGCTATATTTGCTTTGAAGTGCTTCGTGCACAAGTTCAGGTACAAATTCAGAAACATCCCCACCTAATTTCGCAACCTCTTTGACGAGCGACGAAGAGATAAATGCATGTTGTTCTGCAGGTGTGAGGAAAATAGATTCAACATCAGGTGCAAGCCGACGGTTCATGCTCGCTAACTGGAATTCATACTCAAAGTCAGAGACTGCTCGTAAGCCGCGCAGAATGACATGGGCTTTTTGTTCCTGCATAAAATCGACCAACAACGTGCTAAAGCCGACTATTTGAACGTTGCTGTGTTGGGCAACAGTTTTTTCAATGAGGGAAATACGTCGATCAATCTCAAATAAGGGTTTTTTATTAGGATTATCGGCAACAGCAACAATCACCTGATCAAAAAGGCGAGAGGCTCGGGCCACAAGATCAAGATGGCCATTAGTAATAGGGTCAAACGTGCCTGGGTAAACTGCAATTACGCTCATAGCTAAGATGTCATTTAGGTAGCAAACCGCTATTATATCGGAATGCGTATTCTTCATACATCGGATTGGCACATTGGCCGACAATTTCATCAAGTCACCCTCTTAGAGGATCAGCGTCATGTGCTGCAACAGATTGTTACTATTGCTAAAGAGCAAGAAGTAGAGGTGGTTATCATTGCGGGCGATCTTTATGATCGAGCAGTTCCTCCCGCGAGCGCTGTAGCGCTTTTAGATGAAATATTACGTCAGTTCACTCATGACTTGCAGATTCCTGTGATGTTGATCTCAGGGAATCATGATAGTCCAGAGCGCTTAAACTTCGCTTCTACACATCTTGCTGAAGCAGATCTTTATATGCTTGGAAAACTCACGTCGAACATCAAGCCCATTCATTTGCATGATGAACATGGAGTCGTGCAGTTCTATGGACTTCCTTATGCCGACCCCATGATGGTGAGAGATAGTTTCGATCATGCAGAAGACGTTAAAACGCATGATGATGCAATGCGTTTTCTTATCGAACAAAGCGCCGTCGACACCAAACAACGGAATGTACTGCTTAGCCACTGCTTTGTTGGCGGTGCAGAGGCTTGTGATTCGGAAAGACCCTTGTCTATTGGTGGTGCAGATCAAGTATCTAGTGCGCATTTCAAAGATTTTGATTATGTGGCGCTTGGGCATTTGCACGGTCGCCAATATCGATCAGAAGCGCATATTCGTTATTCTGGCTCGATCATGAAATACTCTTTTTCCGAAGAAAAACATATCAAGTCCGTCACCATTGTTGATATGGATGCCGAAGGTAAGTGTGAGATTGAGCAAGTGGAACTCAAGCCTTTAAGGAATATGCGCACTTTGGAAGGCTCACTAGAGGAGTTGCTTGAGCAAGGGAAAGAAGACGCCCATGCGGAGGATTATCTGCTGATACGTTTAACCGATACCCATGCTATTTTAGAACCTATGCAGAAGCTTCGAGCGGTCTACCCGAATGTCTTGCATTTAGAGCGCCCCGGTTTGTTAGCGAATAATGGCAGGACAACGGCGCAACGTGAAAAGATGCTCAAGGGGGAATGGAATATGTTTGAAGACTTTTACCAGCAAGTGCATGGCGAAGCCCTCAGTGATGCGCAACAAGATGTAGTGAAAGATATCTTGAAAACTCTCCACAACAGCGAAGCCAGTTAAGATGCGTCCACTACACCTCCGCATAACCGCATTCGGGCCATTTGCCAAACAAGAGCAAATTGATTTTACCAAGCTTGGCGAGAATCCCTTATTTCTGATTAATGGGCCAACAGGTGCGGGTAAAACCACTATTTTGGATGCCATTTGCTTTGTGCTTTACGGGCAAACTACAGGTGCAGAACGTGAAGGCAAGCAGATGCGTTGTGATTTCGCAGCGGATGACCTGCTGACTGAAGTCGAATTCACCTTTGAGCTGAAGGGTAAGCGTTATCGTATTCATCGCGTGCCTGAACAAAACAAACCACGCAAAAAAGGCGGGGAGGGCGCGGTTCTGCAAAAACCTCTGGCCTCATTGCACGAATTAGAGGGCGAGAAAGAAAGCTTGCTTGCCAATAAAGTCACTGATGCAAACAATACCATTGTCGCCCTAACGGGGCTGGACGTAAATCAGTTTCGCCAGGTGATGGTTCTGCCACAAGGAAAATTCCGTGAATTGCTGATGGCAGACTCAAAAAGCCGTGAGCAGATATTCAGCCAGCTTTTCCAAACACATATCTATAAAAAGATTGAAGATCATCTCAGTGCAAAGGCCAAGCATGTTCGTATTGCTGTGGCCAAATTGCGTGATAATCAACAAGGCATTTTGCAAAGTGTCGAGAAAGAAAATGTTGAGGAATTGGATGCAGCGATAAGCCATCAAAAGGCTGAAGTATCCTCCAAGAAAGCGCTGCATCAAGAGTCTAAAACTGCCTATCTTAGTGTCTCGAAAACATTGCAAGCAATGCAAAGTTTGGATCAGCAATTTGCACAACTGGAGCATCAGCTACAAAACCAAAAGATGTTGGAGGCTAAATCTGGCGACATTCAACAGTTAAAAGAGCAGTTAAGGAATGCCGAGGTAGCAGAACGTTTGCGACCTATTTATCAACAGCAACAACAGGCTACCCAAGATCATCAGCAAGCCATGCAAGAGCAACAACAAGCTCAAGGTGTTTTTGTACAAAAAGAAAAGCGTTTAGCAGAGGTTGAAGAGCAGGTTAAAACACTTCCAGAGCTTGAAGAACAACTGGAAAATGCCCAAAAAACATATGCAGAACTGAGCGCTTATCAAGAACGCAGTGTGCAATTAGAAACTGTGCGAAAGGCGTTTGCCCAGCATCAGCAACAATTTACTCAGCAACAAACATCTTTAGAGCAACAGCAAACGTTAGGGGGCAAGCTACTTGAACAGCGAACACAACAGGAAGTACGCAAAGTTGAGTTAGAACGAAAAAAGTCTAATGAAGCAACGTTAAAAACACAGTTATTAGCGCTGCAAGCTCAGCTACAAACGGCTCAAGAGCGCGACGCGTTGCAACAGCAATCCAGTCAAAAGCAGCGACAATTAGTGAACCTGGGTAAGGAGGGTAAGACGCTTAAAGAGCAATTAGATGCGGCAGAACACCATCAAAAACACGTCGATTTGCGCTGGCATAATGCACAAGCAACGATTCTTGCTAGCGAGTTACAAGAAGATCAAGCTTGTCCTGTTTGTGGTAGCACTGAACACCCTCAACCTGCACATATCAATGAGCAAAATGTACCAACCGAGAAAGAAAGAGAAGATGCGCATCAGCAGCTAGAAAAACTTAGAGCG
>CACVAY010000063.1:27533-31817 GCA_902727985.1 uncultured Thiotrichaceae bacterium
AGCATTTTACAACTGAAATAGAACACTTTGAGCAAGAGCGTCAGCAAATCAAAGGTGCAGTCGCTCAACAGCAAGAGGCACTGAAAGATAAGCAGCGCCCAGAAATCCATGAGTTTACCCAGCAATTAGATGCTCAAAAGTTACTAGCCGAGCAACACGAGCACGAGTGGCAAACAACAGATGCAGCCTTGCAGCAATTGACGAATGCGCAAAAGAAGATTCGGGAGATATCTGCAAAACAGCAATGTGAAGAAGATAACTATAAAGTGATCGGAACATTAGCCGATGTCGCGAATGGTCAAACCGGTAAAAAAATCAGTCTGCAACGCTTTGTTTTAGGGGTTTTATTGGATGATGTGCTGATCGCGGCGAGTGAACGCCTCACCAGAATGAGCAAAGGGCGTTATCAACTTCTGCGTAAAGAAGAACGCGCCAAAGGCAATAAAGCCTCAGGTCTAGAGCTGGAGGTTGCTGATGGTTACACGGGTAAAACACGTCCAGTAGCTACTCTCTCAGGTGGGGAAAGTTTCATGGCCTCTTTGTCGCTCGCTTTAGGTTTATCCGAAGTTGTGCAGGCTTATGCGGGAGGTATTCATCTGGATACTTTGTTCGTGGATGAAGGTTTTGGTAGTCTCGATGCAGACTCCTTGGATATCGCGATTCGTACCTTGGTTGATCTGCGAGAAAGTGGGCGTATGGTGGGTATTATTTCGCACGTTTCTGAGCTTAAAGAACAAATTACCCAGCGCATGGATATTGTGAGTGATCGTGATGGTAGCCACATTAAGATTGTCAACTAGGAGTAGTGTATGAGCGATCTACGCAAAGTCATCTACCTTGTATTGGTGATTTACCTTGGCTTCCGTGGTTATAGTCTTTTTTTAGCAGATAAGCCTGAGTCAGAAGTTATGCCACCAATTTCAGAAGAAGAACGATAAGAAAAGGCAGCGAATGACTGTAGGGTTGGTGATAACCGACCATGATTTCTATTTGGGGGGGCGTAATGGCACAAACCAGTTTAATCATCGAAACCTTAAAAAAGGCACTCAAGTCTCATGGCAAAATCTATGCCGATGTGGCAAAGCATCTGGGGTTGTCAGAAGCGAGTGTTAAACGCATGTTTGCCCAACAAACTATTAGTCTAAAACGCCTCGATGCCATCTGCCATATGATGGATCTGGAAATAACTGAATTGGTTCAGCAAGCCAGTGATGCAACCGCATTACAGATCGAAGAACTCAGTGATGAGCAAGAAAAGGAAATCGTCGGTGATATTGAATTATTGCTGGTCACCGTCTGCGTTATGCATCATTGGACGCTGGAAGATATTTTAAAAGCCTATAAGCTCTCCGAAGCTCGTTGTATCCAACTTCTCGCCAAATTAGATCGTATTAATATTATCGAACTATTGCCTAGCAACCGCATCAAGGTCAAAGTCTCTCCCAACTTTCGCTGGCGTGAACATGGGCATATTCTCAGATTCTTCCAGAAAAATGTAGAAGCCGAGTTTTTTAATTCCAGTTTCGCTCTACCTCAAGAAAAACTCATCGTACTCAATGGTATGTTATCGGACGAGTCCAATGCCACCTTCCAACGCAAGCTAGAGCGTCTAGCGCGTGAATTTGACGAAATGACCAAAGAAGATTGCCCATTACCCATCAGGCAACGCAAGGGCTATACCTCAGTTCTAGCCATCAGAAACTGGCAATACAGTCTGTTCACCCACCTCCGCCGTACTTGAATATAGCCAGTAGTTTCCTGCTCAAGCGCCAATTAATCCTCGGAACCGAGACTTCAGTCTCGCTCAGGATTTCCTGAGTACTCATACACCTTAGTCAAAATTAATAAATTCTTCATGAGTAATTGCTGTTTATTGTAGGTTGGATTTTAGTCCAATAGATTTGCTCAAAAATGCCGGACTGAAGTCCAGCCTACTTCACGGGAATGACAGTCACTTGATCAGAAGATTCTTAGGAAGGTATCAAAAAATAATACTCCAAGGTGGCTGTGCCTCAACTCTGTTGGTAAAGGTTGAGCTATAAGCATCACATTTGCATACTGCATCTCAACAAGGCAACACAGCCTTACTCTCAACAAACATAAACACTAAAGAGGAAACGGAAATGGAAAACGTAGAATTACAGTCAAACACAGCAGGGTGGTTACTCTTCGTTAAATTGTCATTCGTGATTTCATTGCTTGCAATGGGGGCCGCAATTTTATTCATGCCAGGTGACTTTATGCTCAAAGGCTATATGGCCTTGAATTCATTATTCATCGTCAGCTCAACCATCATGGTTTCAAAAACAATGCGTGACGAACATGAAGGCAAGAAGATCATTAATAAAATCTCAGAAGCCAAGACTAATAAAATCCTAAAAGAATATGCGGAATAGGGAGGCCATCATGAGAATTATGCAGAAACTAACAACAGCCTTACGCGGAAGCGTTCGAGAGACGGCAGAGATTGTGATTGATGCGAATAGCCTACGCATCTTTGCTCAGGAAATTCATGAATGTGAGCAGCACATCAGAAAAACCAAAGAGCATCTGGCGCAATTAATTGCAGAAAAAATGCGGGTCAAACGTGAGCTAGGCGCATTAGAAACAACCCTGCAACGTCAAGAAAGCGAGATTACGAAAAAGCTAGAGCAAGATAATGAAAACGCGGCCATGCAATTAGCGCAAAGTGTCGCGGATAAAGAGCCGATCCTGGAACAGCATCGCCTGCATTATCAGCAACTCACTGAGCATGAGCAGCGGTTGCAAAATACCCTACAAGGGATGGTGAACAAACTGGGTACTTATCAAGCAGAGTATCGACTAGCGCAAACGACAGCGAAAATGCAACAGTCCCAAAGTCGCTTGGCTTTTGGGAGTGCAGGAGGTACGGCACATTTTAGTGATATGCAGGACTCTCTAACGAGAGTCAAAGAGCGCCAACAGCGATTTGCAGATGAAGTCACCGCGATGGAACAGGTAGATGCGAAACTCTCCGGTTTGGATATCGATACCCAAACGCAACAACAATCAGCAAAAGACGTGTTAGATAGAATTAAAGCAGGCAAAGATAATAGCTAGACAACAATCCTTCTATTAGCCAACCTTGATGGTTGGCTTTTTTTGATGGAATCTCAAATGCTTTGAAAATGCCCCTTCGCTTTATTTTTTACGACTTTATCCCAAGGGAAAATCTGCCCATTCATAGCAATATAAACCCCCTCATTCAAACACTGCACAGCGCCAATCGCACAACCCACATTAAACAAGGCATCAGACTGCTTAAAAGCAAACGGAATCATCGCTCCCACCAAAACCACCGTTTTACCTTGCAAGCTCTGACTCAAAACGGTAGCCGTTTCCACCATCGTGTCTGTGCCATGCGTAATGATAATGCTTGAAGTTTCAGACGCTTGGCAAGCAGCTAGAATTGAAGCTCTATCCGCATCATCCATCTCTAAACTATCTTTAGCCATAACCGTCTCGATATTGAAATCCACCTGACAACGACCTTGTTCCAACAGGGCAGGGATATTTGAATCCGCAAAAATTAACTCACCATTCAATGGGTTGTAATGCTTATCAATGGTGCCGCCCGTAATCAGAAGAGAAATGCTCATATGTGACAAATTCCAGTTAGAAAAACTATCTCGTATGCATGAACATAGAGTGTAACAAGTACTGAATCGGGACTTCAGTCCCGCCAATACTCCATACATAACAATTGTAATTATAAAAATCGCCCGCATTATAACAACAAGCTAGAAAGCACGTGATAGAACTTCATTTCCTCATATTGCTCTAATAGCGCGTCATTAATCTTTCACTAAGCACCGCAAAGCGTAAGTTAAGATGACAAACAAAAGCTTAGGGAGTAAACTCTCGGCTCTGGATGGGAGACTATCCAATTACCTATCAGGTATGTACTACGGGGGCGACTTGGCTTCGACGTGGATTACAAAACCTTGGGAGCATGCAGTGGGCTCGCAGTGACCACTTAAACACTATCTGCTAACTTATAGTTGCCAACGACGACAACTACGCTCTAGCAGCATAATGCTAGCCCTGCTCAGGTAGATGCCTATATCTCTTGATGTCAGGGTCGCTTAATAGGCTCGCGATGAAGCATGTTCAGTGTGGATTCGCTAAAACTTATCTGGACTAGCAAGTTGATGCCCTGACCGTCGGGCCCAACGAGCGAAACTAAAGACGGAAACTAAGCATGTAGCGCCTTCAGGCAGCGGATTTGCGGACGGGGGTTCGATTCCCCCCGCCTCCACCAAA
>CACVAY010000064.1 GCA_902727985.1 uncultured Thiotrichaceae bacterium
CTCATAACCCCTTATAGGGATTCGTAACCCACCATCTATAGCCAATAGATACTACATGACTAGAAGTCAGTTGCTTTAAAAGCATGCCTGAATAGTAGTAAATTGTCATCAATCTCCTGTGTTTTTTACTTCATCGAAGGTCGAAGTACTGTGTAAGTTGTCTGGGACTTCCAACCATAGACGTTTCTTTTCTTTCCAGTCAATACGTTCCATTTCTCTACGAATATACGCAATCATGGCTTGCCTTGTATTGATGGTTCTGGTTGTTCCTGTGCCCAGAGAGTTATCAAGTTGGAGTGTGCATATGACATGTTCAGGTAGGTCTGGGTTGATTTCAAATCTCATATCGGTCCATTGATTCCATTGTGTATCTTCGTGGTAAGAGACCCAGGGAGTAGTGGAGGCTTCTACTTGCAAAATCCGTGGCAGGACGAAATCAAGGTACATGTTCAGAAGGTGGCAATAGGCCCGCACATGATAACGTCTTCCTGCATAGACTAAATGATGAGGTGAAATTTCTCGTAGTTGAGCTGAAAATTTTGATTGATAAAAGATGCTAATAACTTGCTCATTTTGGATGGCTGAGAGAACGGTTTTTACTATTTCTGTATTTTGTGAAGGTCTGATTTGTCTATCGATATCCTCAAACATGACTTCATTCCACTCTGTTTCTGCCCAATAACGGGCTACCGCATCAACGCCACGAAGATAATCAAGATAGCGTTCTGGTTCGACACGTATATAGTGTGCATGAAAACTATTTCCCATTACTTGCATTTTCTTGCTTGCATCATATTGAATGTTATCGGGAAATTGCCTAGTATATTCACTGATTACTTTTTGGGCGTTTTGTCGGGCTAGCCCAAATGCATTACCTAGCATATTCGCAGTCACACCCTCACCCCAGTATAACCGGGTTTCCAAATAAGCGAATAGTCTTGACCTGTCATTTTTCATGCCATATCTCAGTTTTGCTAGGTTAAAAAATACTGCTAGAGTCATTATAGCAATTTGCAACAGACCTTTTCACAGGAAATTTATTCATTATGCATAGAGTTCGAATACAGCTTCCAGTACGTCAAAGCCAGCAATACAGTCATTACGACTTATTACATGATGCGCTGATTCATGCTTGGGTAGATGCTGGAGCCAGTCCTGATATGGTGATCGGCTTTGAAGCGCATCACTGGAATTTTGCTGCTCTGGGCTACCACAGGAATAAAGAGGGTTTTGCTCATACCTTGGTGGTTTCTACACCTAGCAAGGTATTGGCAGAGGTTTTGGAGGAATTTGATCCGAGCGCAATCCGCAAAATGCGTGGGCACTCTGGTGAAACCGTCAACTTTGCCGCCGCATCAATCAGTAGGGAAGAAGATATGATCCCCCCGCAGCAAGGCATTATGAATATGCTCCTGCTCTCACCCGTTCTGATTCAGGATCGCAGTCAGCCAAAGAAACGCTGGTACAAAAATTTGCATGATGTTGATTTAGCGGGCGCTGTGAATCATCGCTTGTCTCGATTAGCTAATCGGCCTGTGAATTTGATGGTTCAACCGGATAGTTTGTATCTGCGTGCAAACCCTAAACACTCGGTTTGTGTGAATCTCAAACATTTCTCTAATGGACGACAAAACTTTGTCATTGGAATGCAGGCACCTCTGGTAATGGCTGGCAGCGAAGAGGATTTGCGCTTTGCCTGGTATGCAGGGATTGGTGAAAAAACGCGAAGTGGCTTTGGTTGCTTGGGCACGATGGAACAGGGAGTAGGGCGATGAGTACTTCTGAGAATGCTATGAAAGATGCAAAGAAACTAGCGGGCAAGGTGTATCAGCAATTTATGGAAGAGATTGTTGAACAGCATGTGCTCAATGACAGGCGTAATCAACGGCCACTGAGCGACACAGAAAAGCGCGATATAAGTAATAAGAAAGCAGGCGATACCCGCTTTCTGTATTTAATGACATTAAGCGGCAAAGGGGGGTGGACAGATAACCCCGATAAACAGGCAAGCTATTTGAAAAATAGCAATATCACCTTGCTAGATCATCTGCTTTCAGTGGTTCGTGGCTCCCTTATGTTGATGGCTATAGATAAGCTGAATAAAGCACCGGATATGGATCAGGAGTGGTTGATAGAGCGCTTGAAAGTGGTTGCTGTGATTGCTTTCTTGCATGACCTTGACAAGATCGAACAGCTTAAACGAGATGCCGAATTAACACTGTCACTGATTGAAGAGGTCATGAAACGCTACGGTATTAATGAGTTTTTGGGTGAAGAATGCCAGATAAGTGCAGAACAAATTCGTTATCTGATTGAGCATGTGGAGGACACACAGGCACACCGTAATCTACCAGCAGAATATCCTCCCAGAGAATATGAACAAGATGTCAAAGTCTATGTGAAGCTGGCTGATAAGCTGGATGGTATCTGGCAGGAGTTTGGGGCACAGGGTGGTTTGGAAAAAGTTCTTGAGCGGATACGTACTGACCAAAGTCTGGATGGTGATACCTTATTGGCACAGTGGAAAACCGTTGATCTTTTCGATCCTCATCATCCTTTTTTATTGGACGAACTACAGCGAAACTTATCGGTATTCAGTACAAGGTTGGCAGGTATTCCCCCTTTGTTGGAAGTGCATCAGGATGGCCGCTTGTTTATGTTGCTGCCAGAACAGAAAGCTGAAGCCATTCAGCAAAAAGCCATCCAGCGTTTGTGTCGATATCTTCCTTTTGGTTTGCAGTTGAGCATTTCCAACCGGGGCGTTCCTGAGTTGCTGAATGGTCAGCCTGACTACGAAGCTCTAAAAGAATTCTTGGCAGATATTCGACAAAGCCGAGAGTTGGGCAAGTTATTCGGTATCAAGCGTTCACTGGTTACCCCTGAATTAAACCAACAACTTGATGAGCTGCTAAAGCCCTTGGGGCTAGCTCCGGGATGGCCTAAAGGAACGGGGCAAATGGTGTCGCCTTACCCTGATGTGAATGAATTGTCAGAGCAGAGTCGAGATTATCTGATACAGGCCTCTCTGAGTGTATTGCTCATGGGGATGAAATTGCCCGTTACCAAAAAGAATGGCTTGCCGGATTACGATACAAGAGAAGAACGTTTGTTGGCTTGTATTGATGATATTCGCCCTGAATGGTTGTCTGATATTGATGATGCGCAGTCACGCAGGATTTTGTCAGGGCTCTGGCTGGTAAGTCTAGCCAAAGACAATACTGATATTGAGGAACAAATCTGGGGTGAAGAACAAGGTGTTTTAAAACAATGGCTAGAAGGTGATGAGGAGCAGGTAGGTTTTAATTGTTTCTTTGCGGGCGAAGGGGAAAGCATTCTGCAATCTGTGCATGATCATTTCCATGCTTTGCTGAATAATAAGGTTATCCGTCTTGATCGTGGCAAGGACGCGGGTCGTTGTTTGTTTACCGATGAGCCTGTTGCCAAACATGAAACCATCAATCAGGCGCTTGGTTTATACGAGGTAAAAGTTTCGGCCTTTTCTAGTCGTGATCAGCGCCCCGAGTCGGTGACTAGCGATAGGGCTGTTACGCATGTAGGGCATGTTTCTATTGCTGAGCATAAGTTGCGACAAGATGCCTTTGACAGACAGGGGGGTAAGCCATCAGGTGTTCCAACCTTGATTTCTTCACCTGTTACGACAGGCTTATTTGGTGCATTAATTCTGGATAATGAATCGGTGTTAAAAGGGCTATCAGTCTACGATCTATCTCGTAAGAAAATTGAAAAGGGCAAGGTTACTTATCGGGGGCTAGAAGCGTATCGCTTACGTTACCGCATGGCACGTTTTGAGCGTATGCCTGAGAAGACGGTAAATCAGGTGGATATGATGCGCTTAATACTCTCAGCAGCTATGCGTATTGGTCGTCCTATCCATATTTACAGAGGACTGCCAACCTTCCAGAAAGCTTTCTTTTACTACGATGCGTTACCGTCTGTGCTGGCGCAGATTATTGGGGGTGACAAGCCACGTAATGAACTGAGAATTGAGCAAATCCCCGCTGCCATTGATGCTTTGGAAATCGCACGCGTCCTGGCCGATACCCATGGCTTGGGTTATGACGTATTACGTTTGTATGCCACACCCAAAACCCGATTTCGGGCAATCTGTCTGGCTTATTGCCATCTCAAAGATGCAGACAATGCTGTGCCCATTCGCACACGTTTACATCAACACTATCTTTCTTTATTGGAGCAAAAACAAATGATTACTGAATCTGACGGCGCGCTGGTCAGGCTTGGGCAGGCAGCTGCCCGAATCCAGCGCAATCCAGGGCGACGTGCTTCGGCAAATGATGAAGTACTGGTTTTCAATCTCACATTGGAAACCGCATTAAAGCTAAGAGCGGCAGGACAAACCGATGCCTCATCACTGGTTTATGGCATAGCGGGTGAGTTGGACACCAACTTGGTGCGCAAAGAGAAACAGGCAGCACGTAAGCATAGAGATGATGTGCCGCTGGATCAGGAGTGTTTGAACTTTGCTCGGCAGTTTGTCAATGAAGTCTGGGAGGGTGTACTCAAAGAGCGTCCTCCAAGCCAAAGTACCCGACGTGTGCTTGCCAGCGTTTATCGCATGGCATTCATGCAGGCAAGTATTGAAAAATCAGCGGCGGCTGGTTCTGAAGCAGAAACTGTTTAAAGGAAAATCTTATGGAAAATTTAGAAACGTATTTGGCTTCGGTTGATGGCTTAACCTCTGAAAGTCATATTGATGCCAAGAAAACTTATATTCATCCCAAACTGAAAAATCTGGGCTGTGTGAATCTGGTAGTGATCCGCGAAGCGATTGCCCCAACTGTTTTTCGCAATGCTGAACAGGAAATTACCGATATTGAATGGTTAGATGATGTTTATGTACGAGCCGTACCCAATAAATTCAAATATCCAGAACGGGGGCGAGGTTTGCAGATCCTGCGCGCTTTGGGTGTGGGTGGTAAGCAGGCACAAAACAAAACGGTACTGTACAAAGGTCAGAAACCATCTGATGCCTTTGATTTGAATACCTTGGTATTTGGTGACTCGGCCAATTATGAAAATCGGGTATTACCTGTACGAGCGGGTGTGAATTACTCTGATGCGTTGAGTTTGCTACCTAAACATCATTGTGTGGATCAGTCTTTCCATAATCGGGCAATGGAAGATGGCACATTGTTTGACGCTGAAAGCAAAAAGAATAGCGATAACCTCTTTACTCGTCACTTCATCAAACCCGGCTCACTCATGGTTCAAGTGCTTAGTACCCGCGGCAAGGTGCTACCAGAAATTGGCCTCAAGCATTTGTTACTCAGTGTCGGCATGGCGGGAAGCTATGGCGGTCAGACTTCCGTTACTGGCTCTAATATTCGTACGCATGTGGTTGGCTTGTATGCCGATAAGTTTGAAAAAGCGGCAAGTTCACCTTATGAGCTTATCCGTTTACTTGAAGGAGCGGACGAAGAAGATCTAAAAGGTATTAGCAAGGTGCGTGAGTTGTTGCATGAACAGCTTAAACTTCAGCATGAGATGTGTGTCGAGGGTAATGAAGTTGAAGCATGGCAGGAGCAGCTCATCAATGATTTCAACCAGCCAGGTAGTGACTTGGAAAATGCTTACAAGGAAGCCCAGCCACAGGTTGCAAATCTGTTTGATGAGTGGTTTGGCAAATAGCGGAGTATCAAATGAATTCTGTTATTACAGGCATCAAGGCAGAAACCTTAAGCCCTTTTGCTTATCACTCGCTGATGGTGCAAAGCGGTACAGCAACGTTGCCCGAATTGATCAGTGACAACGCGATAGCATTTGGTTTGGCATCAACCTTAGGCATGATGAATGCCAGTGTTGCCTTGCCGAAAAAAGACTATCTGCGTGACTGGCAGGCAATGCCGTGGCGAACATCCGTATTTAC
>CACVAY010000065.1 GCA_902727985.1 uncultured Thiotrichaceae bacterium
ATTAGCCCATAATATTTTAGTGAAGCAATCACTAGCGATTCGGGATAATGCCCCCCAGCGTGTTGCCGAACAATGCATAGGCTTTTTTCAACCAGACTTTTGTACGTTGCCGTTCCATGAGGCTCAGATGAGGTTTAGTGTCTTTAAGGTGTTCTGCACCCCAGAAGCTGAAATTTAACTCATCAATTTTACGCATCGTTTCACTATGTAATTCTGGCAACACTGCCTGATGTACCCACACACCTTTGTCCGTATGGTTGAAGGCGCTTTCTAGCACATTATCAATTTTGGTAAAATTAGAACCACAACCTTTATTTTTCACCACCACGCAATGTAGATGATCGGTGTATTTAGTAAGAAAATTTTCTAGCAAGTTTGCAGAATCAGTACCATCATCAACGATGTACCAATACACAAAGGACATTCCCATCTCAGAAGCCATATCCAGCACACCATTTTCGTCAACCCAGCGATCTAGAAAACGTTCACTTTGTGCAGGCAGGTCAACCAGAATCTGTTGATCCTGTTCGAGTGCGGCTTCCATAATTTTATCGGTACTCTCAAAAAGATCCAGATTAACTGCTTGTGTATAGTCCTGATAGAAACGGCTCAGTGTCCCATGCGACTGATCGGCATCGAAGCCAGTGTAGGGGATTGAATTATTGATGCAATACTGTGAAAAGAGGCGTGAAAATACTGATTTCCCGACCCCCCCTTTTTCACCACCGATAAAGTGAATGGTACTCATTAATCGCTAGTCCTATTTTTTAAAATACAAACATTGGCTGTCAGAGAGACTGAACAGCCAGGTTATTAATTCACTGTTTACTTGTTATAAACGTTGAAGTAACTCAGTCTTTTTATCGGTGAATTCTTCGTTGGTCAGAATACCTTTTTCAAGCAAACCACCAAGTCGTTCCAGTGCGGAGAGTATATCTCCATCCGTATCTATCTGACTATTTGGGTTAATACTCTGCTCCTTCTCGGGGAAGGGATTGAAACTTTCGTTGGCGGCGGGTGCCGCTTGATTATTAACAACGGGTGCTGGCACGGGTTGGCCATTGATGCTGATAATGGGCAGACTGCTCAGGTTTACAGAGCCATATTGA
Organism: uncultured Thiotrichaceae bacterium; assembly: GCA_902727985.1. GTDB lineage: Bacteria > Pseudomonadota > Gammaproteobacteria > Thiotrichales > Thiotrichaceae > HyVt-477. The sequence goes on from CACVAY010000065.1 coordinate 1,110, forward strand.
CTGCTGAAAGTCACGTTGCCACCGCTGCCTTGCTGCTGCGAGAAGCCACCAATCTGATGATCTAAGGTGTTGTAGACCCAGACTTGACCATTGGTATCGACAGCCAGGCGTTGATTATTAGCGAAATAGGCATACCGCGCATTATTTTGGCTGCCAGTAGCATTCGGAGTACCTAACTCCTGAGGCCACCACTGACTGTCAGGATCAGGAACAAATAGACTGGAGCCATTGCCGCCAGTGCCACCACTGGTTTGACGCTGGTTAGCGGAATCTCCCTGACTTTGGGATTGAAAACTGCCCGTTTGTAACAGGCCAGGCTCTCTAGCCAAGGTATCCGATATATCGTTGCATAGTCCGTCCACACTGCCTTTCAGACCGGAATTAAACATATCGCCCAACATTAGCATGCCACCGCGCATCCATTGGCCGGAACCACCAAACTCGGAGTGGTTGAACTGAGCCATTGAGCCGTTACCATTGAGTACCGCGAACAGCATGTGAGTTACGGCGTCGGAGCTGAAGCCGTAGTGTTGTGAAAGTCGGCTGACCAGATTCTGGCCTGCCTGAGTAAGTTGTTGCATTAGAAACCTCATAGGATGGCGGAGGATTCCGCCTGTAATAGGGTGAGTCTAACAAGTTGCCATTATTTTGGAAGATTCATTTCGATGAAAAAGATTTTTGCTCAAACTTTAGGGGCGTTTGAGCACAGTATTAACGCACCATATTTTCTGGTGCCAATACATCATCAAGCTGCTCTTTAGAAAGCAACCGTTGTTCAAGCACCAGATCATAGACGCTACGATTGTGCTCCAGTGCCTGCTTGGCGAGAGCGGTGCAGACTTCGTAACCTAGATGTGGGTTGAGTGCGGTAACAATACCGATAGAGTTCTTAACATTGTCAGCACAGACAGCTTCATTGGCGGTGATGCCAGCGATACATCGGCTACCAAGAGTATGCATTCCGCGTTTTAGAATTTCGATAGACTCAAACAAACTTTCTACCATCACGGGCTCCATCACATTGAGTTCGAGCTGTCCTGCTTCGGCACCGAGAGTCGTAGTTAGATCGTTGCCAATCACCTTGAAGGCGATTTGATTAACCACCTCGGGAATCACTGGGTTCACTTTGCCAGGCATGATTGAAGACCCTGGTTGCATAGGGGGTAAGTTTATTTCATTGAGTCCAGCACGTGGCCCAGATGATAGTAAGCGCAGATCATTACAGATCTTAGAAAGTTTGACCGCCAGCTGTTTAAGCGCTGATGAGTACATTACCAATGGCCCTGTATCATGAGTTGCTTCAATCAAGTCATCAGCCAATACAATATCCCGCTCTGTTACCTTGCTCAGATGTTGAACGACACGTTCTCGGTAGCGTGGATCTGCATTAAGTCCGGTGCCAATCGCTGTCCCGCCCATGTTTACAGTTAGAAAAGACTGGCTACAAGTTTTCAGGCGTTTAATCTCATTGCGCAGGCTGGTGGCGTAGGTGTTGAAGCTTTGTCCAAGGGTCATGGGTACCGCATCTTGCAGTTGGGTTCTCCCCATTTTCAGAATGTCGGAAAACTCAAAAGTCTTATCATCGATAAGCATGATCAATTTGTGAACTTCTACTAATAACTTATCGTTGGCATCCATCAGAGCCACTTTTATGGCAGTAGGATAAGCATCGTTAGTGGATTGAGAGTAGTTAATATGATTGTTAGGATGGCAATATTGATAGTCCCCCCGTCGATGCCCCAATATTTCCAAGGTTCGATTAGCAATGACTTCGTTGGCATTCATATTCGTGGATGTGCCAGCTCCGCCCTGAAGCATATCAACAATAAAATGGTTGTGTAACATCCCCATACCTATCTCATCACATGCTTGACAAATAGGGTCGATAATATTGTCTGGGATATGCCCCAATTCATGGTTGGCCATGGCAGCCGCTTTTTTAACTTTGGCAAGTCCTTTAATGAAGTCAGGATAGAAGTTTAGTGTAATGCCACTGATACTAAAATTTTCCAAGGCTCTAAGTGTTTGAATACCGTAATAGGCCGTCTCTGGCACTGTTTTTTCACCCAGCAAATCATGTTCTATCCGCCGCCCCCTTGCTTGGTATAGAGCCGATATATTTTTGTAGCGACTGTTTGCATGCTCCATGCGACGAATAATAATTTGCGAGATGGTCGCTGAGATTTTTAGAGCTAGGTCGCCGCGCTGACTCAGCAAATCGTGTAATACTTCTCGTTCGAACTGGTACAAGACCCCGTCAGACAATAACCGGGCACAAACACCTTGCTTGTGCGGTGGAGCAATCAGGATAGTTTCCCCAATGAACTCATGATTCGAAAACACCGTGAGGCTTCTTTCTCGTTCTCCTTGGTCGTCAAACAGCTGAATACTGCCTGATGCAATCACATAAAGCGCATCGGTCAGGTCATTGGTACGAAATAGAATATCTCTGGCCTTTAGTTCTTGGTATTGGACATGTTCTGCAAAAAGTGCCAGATCCTGCTCGGCAATACCTTGAAAGAGCTCAACTTCACTTAATAACTTAGTGATGGGTTTTGTATTCATTTTGTGCATTATCCTTTCAATTACGCGTTTCTTTTTGAAAACTCTGATCAAATCTAATTTCTTTGGAATCGGGACTTTAGACGAGGCTAAAGCCTCGCTTCCAATATTGTTTGGACGTGATCAGAGACTCCCTTTATAAATAAAGCAAATAACATGCCAAAAATAAGAAAAATCAAATAATATAAATGTTTAGTTGTTTTTTAATAGAGAAATATTTATCTGCGCACCAAAAAGGGGAGTGCTAACACTGGTTGAAAACTGTGGTGTGGAGATAGCTTTGAGGTGTTTATAACAACTATTTTCCAGGCGAAGCACGGCTATCTTGGCAAGTGAAATTGTTATGAATCGGGTCTACCCGGCTAAACTCTAACTTGTTCTTTCAGCATAAACCGTTCGAAGATAAAACTCCCAAACGGAATAAAAGCAGCAACAGCCCCAATGATAAGCTGGATGGAATTTATAAGACCACTCAATAATGCCGTCATCAGCGCCCCAACATACACAAGAAAAGCAATCCCGTGAATCGGCCCTATCATGGAGACTGCTATTGGCATGTCAAACTTGTATTTGAGCGGCATAGCCACCAATAGCAATAAGATCAAGGTTGTACCTTCAATAATGGCAATGATGCGTAGATGTTTAAGTGTCATAATTACCCTTATTGAAGGATTGTCGTTATTACGGTTGGATTATTTCAATTGATCAACGTCACGGAAAGCACCACGCGCAGCAGATGTCGACATGGCAGCATAAGCGCGTAGAGCAGGGGTGATTTTACGTGGGCGAACTTCTGATTCTTTCCACGCTTTATCACCTTTTGCATCCATGGCTTCACGACGCTGTTGCAGTTCTTCATCAGAAATTCGTACATCAATCTTACGATTTGGGATGTCGATATCGATTATGTCACCCTCTTCAACCAAACCGATCGCGCCACCTTCTGCTGCTTCTGGTGAGGCATGTCCGATTGATAGACCGGATGTGCCGCCTGAGAAACGCCCATCGGTGATTAATGCGCAATCTTTACCTAGACCTTTCGATTTGAGATAACTGGTCGGGTAAAGCATTTCTTGCATACCTGGACCACCACGAGGGCCCTCGTAGCGAATGAGAACAACGTCACCGGGTTTAATGTCATCAGCGAGAATTGCCGCAACCGCAGTATCTTGAGATTCAAAAATACGGGCAGGGCCGCTGAATGTAAGGATGCTTTCATCAACGCCAGCCGTTTTTACGATACAACCATCGAGTGCAATATTGCCAAACAGAACAGCTAAACCACCGTCCTGTGAATAGGCATGTTCCTTGTCGCGAATACAGCCATTACTGCGATCGTCATCAAGACTTGGCCAGCGTTTATCTTGGCTGAAGGCTTCTGTCGTACGGACATTGCCTGGGCCTGCTGAGTACATATGTAGCGTGTCTTGATCCGTGGTACGTTTGATATCCCAGCGATCAAGGGCTTCAGCCATCGTTGATGTATGTACGGTATGGCAGTCGCGGTTGATAAGGCTTGCACGATCTAGTTCACCAAGGATTCCCATAACACCACCAGCACGATGTACGTCTTCCATGTGATATTGCTGTGTGGCTGGCGCTACTTTACAAAGGTTAGGTACTTTGCGAGATAACTGATCAATATCGTCCATAGTGAATTCGACTTCACCTTCCTGTGCAGCAGCTAACAAGTGCAATACAGTATTGGTAGAGCCACCCATAGCCACATCAAGACATACCGCGTTTTGGAATGCCTCAAATGTTGCGATTGAGCGTGGCAATGCGCTCTCGTCATCTTGCTCATAGTAGCGTTTTGTTAGTTCAACAATTTGGCGTCCAGCACGCAGGAAAAGCTCTTTACGGTCAGCATGGGTTGCCAGTAATGACCCATTGCCTGGGAGTGCAAGACCTAAGGCTTCAGTCAAACAGTTCATGGAGTTAGCGGTAAACATACCAGAGCATGAGCCACACGTAGGGCAGGCTGAACGCTCCATTTCGAGGACTTCTTCGTCACTCTTGGAATCGTCAGCCGCAGATACCATCGCATCGACCAGATCAAGCTTTACCTCTACGCCATTGATAACGCTCTTACCGGACTCCATTGGTCCGCCTGAGATAAAAATCGTAGGGATGTTTAAACGCATCGCAGCATTGAGCATTCCTGGTGTGATTTTGTCGCAGTTCGAAATACAGATTAACGCATC
>CACVAY010000066.1 GCA_902727985.1 uncultured Thiotrichaceae bacterium
TCTTGTGTTTTAAGTGGAATATCTCCTGACGTGATTTTCTGCATGCTACTTTGACTAACTGCAATGTCATTTGACTCTTTAAATAACTGCGAGGTGAGTAAGTCGTAGGCGGCTATTTTTCCGCGATCTTTCAGATAGACCAAGAGCTTGCTTAGTTTGCTTTCGCTGTCAGAGAGTTGGATACGCAGATCTTGCGTATTACCCGCAATCAGATGGTAGGGAATGTTGCTTGGTTCTGCTTCGTACAGGGATTTCAGTGTTTTTGAGTCCTTGTTCATGGCGTCGAGATTATCGTCAATGGCATTGGCAAGCTTTACCAGTGCGCCTGCGCCAATGCCCGCCACCGTAGACCAGATGTTGGCATTGGCTATTGGACCGAGCAAGCCATTGAGGTTAAGAGTCATCAAGGCGTAGGCCCAGCTTTTTACATCACTCCAAGGTGAACCACCGTTGGGTGTACCACACATAATAAGTTGGCTGACTTTGGGCGCATGCTTTTCTTTCTCAATCATCCAGCGTGAGACAAGTCCTCCCATTGAATGAGCTGCAATGATAAGTTCTTTATCGTGATCTTTTCCCAGTCCTATAGCGCTTAGTTTTTTACTGAGTATTTCGGCGATTTCTGGAATGGGCGTATTGAGGTTTTCATAATCAAAGGTTAATGTTAGATATCCTTCGCCCAATTTTTTCCCGTTTACTTCTTGATTTATGGCGCCAGCCATATATTTGGTATCGCCGATGATGCCGTGAATAATGAGTAAGATTTTGTTGGTGTCGGAGACTGCTTTACGAAGTTTTTCCGTATTGGTTTCATAGCCTGAAGTTTCTAGGCTATGTGGTGTTGCAAAAAGAGGGATGGCTAGTTGTGTAGCATCATATTCTAGCCTCAAAAAGTCATGAAAGGCTTTTTTCACATAGATCATGATGGATCCACCGAGGCTTTTGGCGTTTATGGCTGATGGGCTTGGGAGGCTGTCAATTTTGACTGTAGCTTTTCCGCTTTGAGTACCTAATTGACTAAAACCTAGAGGTAGTAATAAGTCATTATTTTTGTCCTTGGTGTAGGCAAGAATGACTTCATTAGGGTTTAGAGGTGTGTCAATCTCGATTAGCAACGGATTGTCTGGGGTGACTTGTTCACTTTCAGTGATGCTTTTGCTGGCATCGTTTCCAAAGTCTAGGCAAATCGCCAGCTCTTCTTCAGTTGCATCGCTAACTCTTTGTATGCTGGCTAATGCATTCAATCCATGTGGTTGGATGCGTATGTTTTTGATTAGCTGCGTGGCTTTGTTGCTATCTAGAGTTTGTGGTGCTGGTGGTTTATAAATGGTGAAGCCGAGTGTCTTTGTTCTTGTTCTGAAAATGCTAGGGTCTGGTATCACCTCATCATCTTCATCATTTAATCCTCTTGTGTTTCCTGATCGGTATGTCTTAAGCAATTTCGATAGAGGAGCTTGTGTCAAACTACCTATTTCGATAGGACGATTACTATAGAAAAGTTTGAAGTAATCTGTAGATTTCTGAATGCCTGCTGCGAGTAGCTTTTTGGGAATGGAAGCCGTGTGGGTATAAGAGTCATTATTTTTAATCGGAAATTTAATGATTTTGTGTTTCTTTACTTTGCTATTGCCATCATAGGCTATGTATTCTTTCTGTCTGAGGATGACAGGTTCTTTTATTAGATCTACGATTCCCCCTGCGGCTGGATCGAGAAAGAGCAAAGCAACATGAATGTCTTCACGCCACTCGTAGGATGTATTGAGTTTCAGGGTTATTGTTAGGTGAGGTTTTAGTAGCTCAGCTTGTCCTAGTGAAGGCTGGTATTGGATGTAATAGTTGTCATCCTGCGGCTCTATTATTTGGTACGAGTCTGTGACAAGGTTTTTTTGCTCAATAACAAGTTCGACAAGATCATTAGGCATGTCTCCCGCTGCATTAACGATATTCATTGTCCTATGCCAGAGAGCCATATGTTGGGCAAGATTGAGTGCTAATATTTCAGGTTTTCTAGTGTTATGTTTATCAATGGGACTAGTAATTAGCAGTTTTTCAGCATCTTTGCGTTGAAAATCAATCGTTGATTCTGATGCTGTCAATTTGTAGTCTGCGTGAGCAGATTCTTGGATATAGTGATGCGCCTCAGAAGTCTTTAGTACTTCACGTATTGCTTGGATTGACGCTGTTTCACCTGAGAATGTGACAGATAATTTAGTGATGGCTGGATCAAGTAATACGGCGTTATAAATATGTTTATGGTTGAGGTGCTTATCGTCTTCAATGCTTATTTTGCTGATGCCTGACAATGGTTCAAGGACAATCACTTCAATATGGGTATTGTTATCTAACTGAATTTCAAACAAGGCATCTTTGTTGATGCCTTCACTTATACCTGCACTTAGCCACCAGTGGTTATTTTCGAAGTGGATGGAATATACAACCGATTCTAAGGTATCAGATAAAAATGTTTGGTGAATATCCGCATTGCCGATAGCCAAGACTTGTGGTGTTTGCTGCGTAACCTGGTTTTTGATTCGCTGTGCTGTCGCATCAATCAGGTTGCGATAGCTTGGTGGTAGCTGTTGGATGGACATTGTCCAGCAAAAGCTATAGGTAAATGCGCCCTGAGTTTTTAGTTGTGCAGTATAAATTTCTTTGGATAGTTGATCGTTTTGACAAGCGGCTAATGCTATGTGTTTGCCTTCTGGCATCAGGCTAAAATCATTTATCCATATTTGAGCCGACGGGTCATCATAAAAGATATAGGATTCCATAGGGCGCATTCTTTGGTTTCCCGGTGTTTGTCTGGTTTGAGGTTGTTTTTCACTGTCTTCTTCTAAAGCTCGTGTTGCCCCTCCTGAATGACAACTATCTACAATAGTGACTACGTTGATTCCCTTTTGGTCGAGTTGATGAATAAGATAGCGCACTTCCTTGTCTGCTAAATCATAGAGTTCACTTGCGCGACTGTCATAGCAAACGAAGGTTTCATTGTGGCCTTTGGGCGTAATTGGCCATAATTTGGGGTCTACCTTTTCTTCTGAGCCATGGCCAGAATAGTAGAATATTGCTGTGTCGTTTGCTTTGGCTTGCGCAAGATGCTCTTGAAAGCCCGCGATAATATTTCTTTTGGTTGCTCGCTCATTTAATAAGGTTTTGATGTTATTCGATGAGATGTTATAGCGCTTCATCAATATGCCAGTGATGAGTTCCACATCGTTTATGCATCCTTTTAACGCTCGAATCTTATGCTGCTCATAGTTGTTGATACCGACAAAAAGTCCATAAATAGCCATTTTTCCGCCCCGACAAGATGTTGTTTAGCAGTTATATTGTGAATGGTTTTTGTTGTTCGAATACGCGGTTCGATGGGCCTTCGGTTTTGTATACGGGAGTCTGCTGGTAAGAACGGTGAATTCTTGCTCCTGTGTTTTGAAGGAGTTCCTGATAATTGCCATCAAAATGACCGTTATCCCATATTTTTAGCAAATTTTTGGTGAATTGACCGTATAAAGGTTTCGAGTCATTTGGGTTGGCATCTCTGGATAATTCACCTTCCTTGCAGGCAGCTAGTTGGATGAGCGAGGCATCAATTTTGCTGTTAGCCCTTAGAAAATCTTCACGATAATGTTGGGTGTAAGATTTGGCTTGATGTAATTGAACGATTTCCATTGATTTTTCTATGCCAAAACCTCTGGTTGGTGGTAGTGCATCAATATCTTCTTCATCAATATTTTTATAATTAGACTCGGCGTGACAGCAATCTGCGATAAGCAGAATTCGGACGCCAGGTTTGAATTGCGCGAGTTGGCGGTTTAGTTCGTCATCCCAATACATTCGATCATAGAAACAGAATGTTTCATCCTTGCCTCCGGTATCAAAATAGATTTCATCTTCATTCTCATCCGTGCCTATTAAGCTAATATCTTCATCTTTGTCTTCATCTTTGCTGTTGTCTACTGTTTGCCCCCCATGACCTGAATAGGTCATCATGAAAATATCATCAGCATTTAGTTTTTTGTATGCTTGTTGGATAGCCACTACAACATTGCGAGCTGTTGCAGCTTCATCTAAAAGTAGGGTGCTGGCATATCCTTTCTTATCGGCGATGGCTTGCATGGCTATTGCGTCGTTAACGCAAGCATTTAATTTGCCGTCGTAACCATATTTTTGGGGGTCGATACGATTTAATCCGATATGTAATGAGATTCCTTGGGGCATGAGATTACTCCTTCGTATTTATGTTAGGTTGAAGTTGGTTAGTTTTCACATTCCTTGGTTTGCTGAAGTTTTCCCTCATTTTGTTTTAGCAGTTCAAAGAATGAACAATGATTATTAAAAAATATTCGTTAGTTAGTTAATTAATTAACGTAAATAGATTTACGGGAAGAACAAATATTTTTTTAGATGATAGGTTTTGGGAAGTATCATGCTATTCCCTAAGAACAACGCTAGATACAAAAATTTAGAAAACATATTTGACACCTTAAGCCCTCCTGATTATATGAATAGGTATTTATTAGTATCTTCAAAGTCCTATATCTACGTTATAATTTTAGTCGTTATATAAAATTAGAGTAATTGATTTACATCAAGTCAATAAATATAAATATAAAAAACAATATTTATTCAATTGCCTATGAAAATTATTTGGGTTCATATATTACTTAGGAGGAGGGGATTATGTGTGTAAGATCATATGTACTTGTAGCTGTGAGCGCGGTGCTTTTAGCTTCATGTAGTCACGTTGGGGTCAATAGCTATGAAGAAAGTGTTAAAAAGGAATTGCAAGTACCTCATGTGTATGTTCCGCCAAATAATGCTTATCATCCATTTACCTTGCTTCAATATAAGAAAGGTGATGGTTTCCAGTCACTCTGCAATTCAAGCATGTTAACTGGTATTTCTAAAGATCAGCTTTCTAAAAGAATTCAACGGTCAGATATTGCGCGTATGAATTTAAAGAAGAATTTTACATCGAGTTTTGATGTGAGTTTGGGAAAGGCTGACGTTGCTAATGTAGATGCAAAGTATAAAAATACAAAGCGTGTTGATGCTGTGTTTACTGATGGTAAACAAATTTCAATCCCGGGAGTTCATCTATCTGAAGCAGTGAGGAATATTGAATCGAGTGCATGTGCTGCTGATATTCGCTTGACAGCAAGTGAGATTAAAGATTCTGAATTCATGATTCCAAATATTGTTTTTAGTTATAACCTGGATTATAGGTTTTTTAATGAGGCAGGTGTGGACATTACTGCAGGGATGCCAGAAGATCTAAAGCATATTATTCTGAGTAAAGTTGGTTTGAAGAAAAGTAAAACAAGCGAAGTGGCAATGGCTGGAAATAATCTCTATATCGGATTTAGAGGATTGCCTTTAGATGCAACTGTGAAAACAATCGTTAGTGGGGATGGAAAAGGTATTCCTGAAAAGATAACCAGCATCAAGAATGGGCCATCGGAAAAAGACTTGGCGGATGGTAAGTCTTATATCATCAATGTGAAAGATGTTCTGAAAGACATCGTAGATACGAAGTAATATATGAATGGATGATTTTTCGCTAGTTTTACGATATACCGACTAAGTTCTGCGTACGATAGTTTACAAATCTGATGGGATATTATTCAGTGTCAATGTGAGGGGAATGCAATTCCTCTTGCATTAGGAATGAATTAGCTCGACAATCTTGGTCAATTTCTTCGTACGTCTTCAACCCATGGCTAAAAAACGCGACATCCCCGTATTTGATCATCCCATTATAGAAACCCATTGCCATCTGGATTACCTGGAAGGGCAAGCGTTGGAAGATGTGATTGGGGCAGCTCAAGCAGCGAATATCGCG
>CACVAY010000067.1 GCA_902727985.1 uncultured Thiotrichaceae bacterium
TATTTTATTGCGGCGCATCCGGGAACCACGGATGAGGATATGTTGAATTTGGCCCTGTGGTTGAAGAAGCATGATTTCCGTGCGGATCAGGTGCAAGCGTTCTATCCATCACCGATGGCGACGGCCACAACGATGTACCACACGGGGAAAAATCCGTTACAGAAAGTGACCTATAAAAGTGATCAGGTCGAGACGGTTAAGTCACCAGAACAACGTAAATTGCACAAAGCCTTATTGCGCTATCATGACCCCGCAAACTGGGCATTGATTCGCGCCAGACTGAAAGAAATGGGGCGTGCTGAATTGATTGGCGATGGTCCTAATCAGTTGATTCCTGAATATACGGCTGATGAGAAGCAGTTGGCTTACCAATCACATCGTCGTAAGAACAGTGCGGTGGCGCATAAAAAGCGTACTGGTGGAAAAGGTAATGTTGCAAAGCAAAAGCAGGGCGGTGCAGCGAAAACTAAACATCGCAACGGTAAGAATATTCGTACTCAGCACACTGGTCTACCGCCATTGGCTGAGGATGAGACAGATCAGAAGCCCAAGCAGAATGCCTCAGCAAAACACGCTAAAAGGTCAAAGCCTCGTCGCAAGAAAAAGCCTACGCGTTAGTGGTTTTTCTAGTTTAGTGTGAGAATAGGCAAAGCTTGATTGGAGTCGGGACTTTAGTCCCGCTCTTCGTATATTATTTTCAATATGTTAGGCGAGGCTAAAGCCTCGGTTCCAATATTGTTTGGACTTGGTCAGAGGTTCCTTAACCAAGACATAAGTACTTTATTCAAGACTTCTGGCTGTTCCATCGGCAGCAAGTGGCGAGCGTTTGGGATGACTTCCAGATAACCATTCGGTACGGCATCTACCAAGGCTTGTTTGGCACTGACGGGGGTGTAATCCCTATCAGAGCTGATACTCAGTAATGGGCAGCTAATATTTTGCAGTAAAGGGCTTACATCCCAGTGCATAAGAGCACGCGTACTTCGAAAATACGCGGCTTTATCATTTTTAGCGAATTGCTTCTCTATTTGTTCTCGTAGCGCAGCTTGTTCTGGGGCGGGGAGGTTGTTGTTAGCGATTAGTTTAGCCATGTATTTAACGCCACGTAGCTTGATCAGCAGTAAGCGCATCCAGAACATTTTTCGTATTTGCCAATTATCCAGAACGACAGAAGGTGTGGCGTTGATAACGACGACACTGCTCAGTCGCTGAGGATAATCGACTGCAAATTGCTGGGCTATCATGCCGCCCAGTGAAAAACCGATCAGGTGGATTTGTGAATAATCGAGTGCATCAATGAATGCCAATACATCATCAGTAAATTGACGGATGCTATAGCCATTGCGGGGTTTACTGGTATTGCCATGTCCACGAAGGTCTAATGCAATCACTTGATAGTGCATGGCTAGTTCAGATATCTGCGGTTGCCAGTCTTCCTTGCAGGAGCCGAGGCCATGAATAAGCAGAACAGCCTGGCCTGATCCCTGAATGGTGTAGTCAATATTGATATCGTTGATTTTGATCATTGGCATGAGGTGAGTCTTTGTGGATGGTATGAAGCGTTATTTTCGCTTATCGAAAAAAAGTACATTGGGTAAATGCTCAAAGTGAGCTGTTAGAGGTAATCAATTCGACCTCGGTTTGACGTGATGTAGCATAGATTATGGCGTCCGTAAAAGACAAATCATGAACAAGTGACAAATCTGCGGCTAATAGACTGACCGTAGTATCTACAGGCACAATACGTGCTTGCTCAGTAACCGCAACCACTTCTAATGCCTTTTCTTCATCAAACTCGCGTTTTACCCATTTATAAAGCTCCAACTGAATTTGGTGAGAATCGTAAACTTCTGATTCACTTGTAGATGCAACTGTTCTCTGACTGCTTTTGGGATGGATAGTTAGAACTTGTTAGAGAGTGTCGCAATATTCATTTTACGTTTCCTCTAGCGATTGCTAATTGATGCTGCTGATTGCTAGTATCAATCTGTCGGAGCTGTTGGTATGCCGCTGCCAAATAGAGCTAAACTAATGTCTTACCTTCAAATAGCTTCTTTATACTCCTACAATAGTAGTCGGCAGGGGGTAACAGGAGTCTCACTTGAATGCGCCATATAATACTATCAGTTCAGCACTTAACAAATCACTAATCATTGCTACCGTTGCCTTTATCCTGGTTGTTCTGTACATAGCACAGCTACTTATGGGTTCCCCCTGGATTGGTCTCCAGTTACAAACAACACCGGAGAATAGGGGGCTTATCGTCAAGGCGGTCAAACACCCAGAGCTATCCGGACATATCAAGGCTGGAGAAAGAATTGATGCCATCAAATCAGGCAAGCTACCGTATATGCTGCTGGATAACCGGGCACTGGTAGACGACCCGGATAATTACCCTGTATTACAAGAATACAATGCTGCTATGCAATACAATGCAGCGTTATATGCCCGACTGACAGCAGCACCGGAAATTACCGTAAAAACTAGCACAGGCAGAGAAATCAGTTTCAAGCCTTTGGTATCCCGCTCTCTGTTCAGTTTGTCCCCCAACTTTTGGATTAGCAACTTTACGGCATTGGTTGGCCTATTGTTTGCGGCAGCGATATGGGCTTACCGGCGGCAAGATCTGACCACGCGGTTATTGTTCGCGTGCGGCCTGTTTTTTGCCATTGCCAGTACCGTGTCAGCCATTTACGGTAGCCGTGGGCTTGCCATGAACCCTGACTGGTACGCTTTTCTGATCGCCATCAATCACCTTGCCATGCCGATGGTGGCCTATAGCTTGCTGGCACTAGTGCTTATCTACCCTCATCGGCTGGTGCCTTTCCCGGTTGTTGTTATCTGCCTGCTGATCCCTGTGGTGTTATGGCTGAATACTTTGGCGCAATGGACTGACTTGCCGTTCCACACCTTTTACCTAGGCATGATGTTGGCTTTTCTGGGCGGTATCCCACCATCGATACAGCAATGGAGGCTCAGCAAACACAAACCGTTGGAACGGGCGGCGCTGATGTGGATGTTGCTATCCATCTATATTGCTTCCGGCTGTGAAATTTTCCTCTACCTAGTTCCAACTATTTTCGGTCATGCCCCTGCATTACCCTTGTGGGCGGCACAACTCATTTTTCTGCCACTTTACATTGGTTTTATCATGGGCGTTTTCCGCTATCGTCTGTTCGATGTGGAGCGCTGGTGGTTGCTCAGTTGGCACTGGGTATTAAGCGGTCTTCTTATTATCGGCATTGACCTGCTCTTGGTATCAGTCTTGCACTTGCAAGCGCTTGGGGCTTTGAGTGTAGCCATGATTCTCGTTGCCTGGTTATACTTTCCACTCCGACAGTGGTTGTGGAGGCACTTAGGACAAACACCAGAAGCCCATCTTGAAAACCATATTCACGACTTCATCAAGATATTTCTCGGTGCCAAGCAGCAGGATGACTTCAAGCAACATTGGCTGACCCTGTTACAGCAGGTTTTTTCCGCATCTTCAGTCGAAATTGCCGGTGGGGTGATAGCTTCTCCAAAAATTGGCGAGCAGGGTATGAACCTGCTGATACCCGGCATTAACGGCGATTATCATATTGATCTGTATGGTAAGCATCATTCCTCCCGCTTGTTCAGCAAGCAGGATATTACTCTCGCCGCTACCCTGAACGAGCTGGCAACACACACCAAAACACTCCAGCAAGCAAAAGAGCAGGGGGCGAATCTTGAGCGTAACCGCATCATGCGTGACCTGCATGATGATGTTGGAGCCAATCTGGTATCGATGATCTACCGTGCCCATGACAAAGCTGAGACAGAACTAGCGCGTGAAACTCTAACGCTACTACGCGAAACCATTTATACACTGGATGACAAGGCTGTCACCCGCTTATCATTAGCCATCGCCAAATGGCGGCAGGAAACGCAACAACGCTGTCTGGCGGCGGATGTGTGTCTGGAATGGGAGGTTGGCCAGATCCCCTCCCTACACGAGCTGGATGCTCGGCAGTTAGTCAATCTGGGGCGGGTCTTACGAGAAACACTGACCAATGCCCTGAAACATGCCCAGCCCAAGCATTTCAGTGCCCGTTTTTGGGAGCAAGCAGGTAAACTACACATTTTACTAGCTCATGATGGTAACGTTACGTCACCTCAGAAATGGATAGAGGGTAAAGGTATTCCCGGAATGCGAACCCGTATCCACGAATTACATGGCGAAATTGATTGGGCATTGACTGATCGGCTGGAAACACGCCTGAGCGTGCCGTTACACCGGAAGACTGGAGATGAAAACCATGCATAATGCACTGATCCTCGAAGACCACGCGGAAACCCGACAGGTTTTGCAGGATGTGTTGCAGGAAATTCTTCCCGGTTTACGTTTATACGAAGCCGCTAGTTTAAGGCAGGCACGGGAAGCACTCTACTGCCATAAACGCATTGATCTGGCGCTGGTAGATATTGGTTTACCGGATGGCAATGGGATTGAATTTGTTCGAGAGCTGATACAACAATCACCGAACTGCTATGTGGTGATTTGTACTATCTATGATGATGATAGGCATCTATTTGATGCCTTGAAGGCGGGAGCCAATGGCTATTTGGTGAAGGAACATTCACGACAGGAGCTGACAGAAATGTTGCGCGGCATACTCAACGGCCAGCCTCCACTTTCCCCCGCGATTGCCCAACACATACTGGACTCTTTCCATGAGCCAACCCCAGCAGTAAAGATCGAGCTGACACCACGTGAAATCGAAGTGCTGACGCTGATGGCGAAAGGCTATAATCGCAAGGAAATCGCCGATTTGCTGAAGTTGACCTGTAACACAGTGAGCTGGTACATCAAACAGGTGTACCAAAAGTTGGATGTGCACTCGCGTGCAGAGGCAACGCTGGAGGCATTACGGATGGGGTTGGTGGAATAACTATTGGAATAGCTTGTCCACTTTAAACTGTTGGTAGGCGGTCATCGGCTCAAGCGTATTGCCGACCCGCAATTGAAAATATTGCTCCGCCTGCTTTGAGGCCATGTATTGCGGTTTGCCCGGCTGGTTCGTTAGCCATTCTCCATCAGGTAGCAACCAAGATTGATACAGTAATCGCCCAGTCAGTCTGTGCTGGACTTGTAACTGGTTATCCAGATTGATGGTAACGTGGTATATCCGTGTTTTCAGGTGATGACTGCCTTCTGATTGTTGGGTACTGGTTTTGGAGGCAAACACGGCTTTAGCATCAATCGTTGATAACGGGGTTAGTTTTCCGGTGCGTAAATTCAGGACTTTAGGTGTAACGGTATAATCGTATTTCTTGAAATAGAGTTTTTCTCCTGCCTCGTCCCAGTGCAGGGTGTTTTCAAAGGTATGGAAGCCATACATGGTGTTGAGCTTATCCAGAGCATAAGTCTTTAACTGCCTGCCGGTGGGAATATCCCAGATACGCACGGTTTTGTTATCGGAACTGATCATGGCCAATTGCCTGCCGTCAGAGTGCAGGGCCGTACCCGAAATCGAGGCATTGATGCCGGGTGCGGTGAATAGCAGTTTGCCGCTTGCTACATTCCAGATACGCAGCTTGTTTTCGATCCATTCCACGGCTTCATCGCCACCGAAATAATACGCCAGCTCGCTGCGGTCAGGGCTGAATGCCAGCATGGGCGAACCGACATGGAAATCTTGATAAGGGATGCGTTGGATATAGCGCTGTGCAG
>CACVAY010000068.1 GCA_902727985.1 uncultured Thiotrichaceae bacterium
GTAAAGTGGCATCGTGCAACGGGCTGTTGGTGGGCGGGTAATAGTTCTCATTGACTCTTTTCTGGTGTTTTCATTATAGCTTGTGTAGTAACAGATTATTATCGACTCTACAATGCGTAAGTCCTAATTCTGTATCAGGCAAAACAGTTTCCATTGCGCATTGATCTTTTTAAGGCCTCGCAAGCTAAAGCGGCGGAGTTTTTTGTTGAATTCAAGGTTTCCGAAAACGCTTACTGTGACAAGGTCTCTGGATGACGCTGAACCAACTTTAGAAGGGTTACTGCTTGTCCATTTGGTGCGCTACGCCCTTGTTCCCAGTTTTCTAACGTACGAGATGATGTGTGCAACAAACGAGCAAACACACCACGAGACATATTAAACTGCTTTCGAATACTCACGATTTCATCAGGTGAGATATTTAACTCGCTGGTGACGTTAACTTTATGATTTTTAAGAGTAGGTTTTCCCTCTGAATGCTCTTTAGCCTCAACAAGTGCTGAACTTAACTCTGCAAATAGATCACGATTGCTCATTACGCCACGCCTCCATAAAAGCCTTTAGTTGTTTCTTTTGGTCTGCGGTTAAGTCGGACATTTCATTCTTGCCGTAAATCGTTAGCAAATAGAAACGACGCTTCTCATCGAGGAAGTAATAGATAACGCGAGAGCCACCACGCTTGCCCTTACCTTTACTTGCAACTCGAACCTTTGAGGTGAAAGTCCTCATTGAACAACAGAACAACTTGAAAAAGAGGATTCTATTGGACAAAACAAAACCCTTGCCGATAAGCAAACGGCAAGTATGGGAAGCGTATAAACGTGTACGCTCCAATAAAGGTGCCGCAGGCGTAGATGGTCAGACGTTGACAGATTTTGAGGCAAACCTTGCCGATAATTTGTATACACTCTGGAATCGTTTAGCGTCTGGTAGCTATCATCCGAAGCCAGTCAAACGGGTAGAAATACCGAAAGAAAATGGCGCAACCCGTCCGCTTGGTATACCAACCGTTGCAGACAGAGTTGCCCAAATGGTGGTAAAAATGGAGCTGGAACCTCACTTGGAAGCTCACTTTCATCCTGATTCATACGGTTATCGACCGCATAAATCAGCATTGGATGCAGTGGGTGGCACGCCGCCGGTGTTGGCGAAACCATTGGGTACTAAGCCTTGATATCAAGGGTTTTTTCGACCATATCGACCATCCATTACTCATGCGTGCGCTTCGCAAACATACTCAGGAAAACTGGGTACTTTTATACATTGAACGCTGGCTGAAAGCGCCCATTGCCTTCAAGGACGGAAGTTATCTATCCTGAAGACGGCACGCCACAAGGTGGAGTCATCAGTCCATTATTAGCGAACCTTTTTCTGCATTATACCTTTGACAGTTGGATGCAACGGAATAATCCAGTCATTCCATTCGAAAGGTATGCAGATGACATTGTTTGCCATTGTCAAACGGAGGCAGAAGTTATTGCATTGAAAGCCGAGCTAACGACTCGTTTTGAGCAATGCCAATTGACACTACATCCGACAAAGACACATATTATCTACTGTAAGGATGAAGACCGAACAAGGCATTATCCAACAACGGCTTTCGATTTTTTGGGCTATACGTTCAGAACACGTCTATCGAAAAACAGGAATGGAAAGTACTTTGCTAACTTCACACCTGCAATGAGTAATAAGGCATCGAAACGGCTTCGCTATGAAGTTAAACAGTTAAAATGGAATTTAAGGCCAGGTGATTCGTTAGAGAAATTAGCGAGCGAGTGCAATGCGAAAATACGTGGTTGGATAAATTACTATGGACGTTATTGCTATTCCTCATTGAACAAACTACTCAATTATATTGATTATCGTCTCATGCTATGGGCAATGCACAAGTTTAAGCGTCTAAAAGGCAAATCCCAAAAAGCGAAAGCCTGGTTAAGCAAAGTAAGAGAGCGTGATCCGTATCTTTTTGTTCATTGGGAAAGAATGGGTAGGGTTGATCAATAGGAGCCGTATGAATCGAGAGCTTCACGTACGGTTCTGAGAGAGCCTAAAGGGAAGGTTCCTTTGGGCTACTCGACTGGGGGAGGGGGGGGCTGGCTAGCGACCAGTCCTTACCCGATTAGAAGGCAGGGGATTTATGGGGTGGGTTGGACTGTAAGTTGGTAACTTAATGCCTTCGCCACTTTTGCAACTGTAGAAAAGGTTGGGTTTCCCTCAGGCGAAAGCGCTTTGTACAGACCTTCGCGGGTTAACCCGGTGTCTCTGGCCAGTTGGCTCATATTTTTAGCGCGTGCTACGACGCCCAACGCATGTACAATAAAGGCTGGATCATCACCTGCCTCTTCGAGACAAGCTTCTAAGTAGAATTTTATGTCATCTTCAGTCTGTAGATGTTTAGCTGAGTCCCAGCGAGTAGTTTTAATGGCCATAATTCATTTTTTTTACTTGTATATACAAGTTTCTGCCCAATCCAATTTGTATAGCCAGATATTCCTCTATATTCTGACAGAATGTTCTTCTAAACGCTCAACCAACCAAAGCTTGATTATTGATTGGCGAGTTACACCTATACGGTTTGCTTCCTTGTCAAGAGCGTCAATTACCCAAGCAGGGAAGTCAACATTGACTCTTTTTTGCACTTGATTAAGACGCTTAATTGATGATAAATCTAGGTCATCAATTATATCTGATTTATTTTCATCAAATTTCTTATCGAACTCCTTAGCTTTCATATATTTTCACCTCTAATTCTCTAGACCTTCTTACAGAAATTATTCGAATATTTTCTCCTTGGTAAGTAATTACAGCAGACCAATGTTTTTGATCTATCTTTCCTATTATTAGGAATCGAGGTTCAGTTTCAGAATTTGCTTTTATTTCGATAATATCTGGGTCATTCCATAATTCTTGTGACGTAATAAAATCAATACCATGCTTTTCTTGGTTTGAACGGCTTTTTTCTTCATCATACTCAAAGTAGTATATGATATAGAATCTATACCTTTATTACTCAAATAGCAAATTTGTGGTTTTTTGGCCTAGACATAATGACTCCCCTAAAGTGCTAGTCTTCATTTTCGTGGGTTAGCCAAAAGCCAGTGCCATACTTAGTTTGTTATTCACTAAAACCATGGAGGCTAGCATGAGTAAACATAACATACTTTTCATTGGATTAGACACGCACAAAGCATTTACCGAGGTTGCGTATATCGAAGATCAGCGCGGTGCTGATCCGGTTCATTTTGGACGTATCTCGTCAACGAAAGCTGCGATCAAGAAGCAGGTTCGCCACTTTGAATCCAAATACCCGAAGCCGGCCCTTGTGGTTATTGGATCTATCGCTTGATCACCAGTCTTGGGCATTGCTGCTATGTGGTCGCACCATCACTGATCCCTAAAAAGCCGGGTGACAAAGTCAAGACAGACAAGCGCGATGCGATGAAGTTGGCGAAGTTACTCAAGTCTGAAGACCTAACACCGATTTATGTGCCTGAACCCGAAGATGAGTGTATTCGTGATCTTTCAAGAGCCCGAGAAACCGCGATGAAGGATCTCAACGATGCACGTTATCAGCTCAAAGCCTTACTACTACGCAATAATATCCGTTACAAAGGCACCGCTAATTGGTCAAAGAAACACTTACGCTGGTTAACCGAATTGGTGTTACCGCATCCCGCTCAGCAAATTGTTTTACAAGAATATCTGCACACCGTTACTGAGCGTATTGAACGATTACAGCGACTGGATAACGAATTACAGCATCAGGTTTACCAGTGGCGTTATTACCCAGTTGTTAAAGCCATACATGCGATGCGGGGTGTCCGACTGATTGTGGCCGCAGGTCTCGTTGCTGAATTAGGGGATTTACCCCGTTTTGATCATCCGCGCAAACTCATGAGTTATCTCGGCCTGGTATCGAGTGAACACTCGAGCGGAGGCAAACGCAAACAGGGCGGCATCACCAAATGTGGCAACAGCAGAGCCAGACGGCTACTCACCAAAGGTGCACACAGCTATCGTTACACCGCGAATATCTCCACGGAGATGCAGAAACGCCAAGAAGGTTTACCCAAGGACATCACCGATATCGCATGGAAAGCACAACTCAGGTTATGCAAGCGTTATCAACGGCTCATACACCGTGGCAAACACTACAACGTCGTAGTGACCGCCATTGCCCGAGAGATGATTGCCTTTATCTGGTCGATTGCCAAAGAAGTGGTATTAACACCGGTAGAGCCTAAACTCAGACTTTCACGAGTACCCGCATGAATCACGTTCATGAGTTAATGCATTGGATCAAGCAGCGGATGTGGCACAACCTCCGACGGCGTTAGGATGGCATTGGGAAAACCTTTCCCATAACCCACGAGTCTAGACTGAAGATGGGTGTCACGACGGAACAAGTAAGGCCAGCTTTGCTCATCGTAATGATGGGTAACCTACGGATACCAGCATGTCAACCGACGAAAATACTCTGCTTCATTCGGTGCATTAACTCACCTTTTTATTACAAACAAACCGAGAAGGTCTGAATAAGCAGGCAGGAAATTCATTGGTTTTTATTGACAGGGGGAGTCATACCAACGCCAAGTTCAGTTGTTATATTTTTATGCTAAACACACTTCACACAAACCAGTTTTCTAACGAAATTTCACTAAAGTTCTCAAAATCCTTTGTATTGCGAGTGACAAGAATTAGGTTATTAGTTGCTGATATTGCTGCTATTTGCCCATCAACAAACGAAGGAGTTAAACCTTTTGCAGCTAACCTAGCTCTTTCAGAAGCATGATAATGAGCTGCTGCCTTATCGTAGGGTAAAACCTGAAATTCATAGACTTCTAATTGCTGAAGAAATATTTGTAAATTTGCTTTTAATTTTCCTTCTGGAAGCCTTTGTATCCCATAGTTTATTTCATGTATGACTAAAGCGGCAGTTGCACAGTGATCACCATATTTGTTCAGACTAGCAAGAACATTGGGATCAGGTTCTTCTTTGCTTAGTTCTGAAAGAATATTGGTATCGAGTAGGTATTTTACTCCCATGGCAGCTTTCTACCCGTTTCTTTACTTCTCCAACTATCGATTTCTTGGTTTGTTAAATTGTCGTCTGTAACTTGCCTCAATGCTTTGTAAGCATTAAAAGCATGTAATAGGCTACCTTTACCAGGTAAAATCAAAGCTTCGTATTCTCTTAAAGAAAGCAATACAGCGACAGGCTCCCCCCTACGAGTAAGCTGTGTTATATCTCCTTTTTCAACAGTATGAATAATTTTTGGTAGTTGAGATCTGGCATCTGCAATTGAAAATGATTGCATTCTGCACCTCCTATGTACATTAAGATGTACACATTATAGTAGACTTCACTACGATTTACCATCTACGCTTGAATTGCTTACCAAATATAACGCCTGCTTGTGGGGCTGGTGGATTTGAAGGACTGAAGTTGGCAAACCACAAAATTTGCCATGCCCCCATAATCCAAATTAACCGTTGAGGTAGCCAGTCCCAACGAAGCTCTTGTGTACGCCCAGCATGGGCATGAACTAATGAGGTGAAAGTCCTCTGTAGGAGAACCTACCTTGTTTACATTTTAAACGAGTATAACTACTAGCTGACGGCAACTGCAACCCCGCGAGGTGTTGT
>CACVAY010000069.1 GCA_902727985.1 uncultured Thiotrichaceae bacterium
ACCGTATGGCTACCATAACGATAATTCATCTGCTCTCTCCTGCTCTTCTACTCGCGCTTTCTGAGTATCGCAGATAAATCTGACCGCCTAAAGGCGGTGGTTTTAACCTTAGAGGAGACTAATAAATTTTCTCGGTAACTTAAACTAATGAGCATTTTTTGTATTAATAAGGAGGAAGAAAGGACTACAATATTAATTAGATTATTATTATATTCTAATTTTTTGTTAATATTCGCTGTTATATGTTTAGATTCATATGATCATCATCTTCCAGAATTTGATAAACTCCACCAAGCACGTCAAGTGATGAAAAGCCTAATCAGAGGAGAGGAGATCAAATGAATATCCACAGTCAGGCGCGAACGATCTTCAAGGTTAGCAGAGTTCTGCCATTTGATAATCATTAAGCGGTTGACATTGAAATGGTCAGCCGCTTCATGAATTATCGTCTTGCCTTTGCTGGCGTGAATCTAAACACTTAAAAGTAATAAACTTTGTTGGTTTTAGGCTTCTGCTTTAAAACGCAAGGTTTCTTTGACAAAATAATCCTCCAAAGAGCCATTCGCTAGCGGTACTTTGGTATTTCTCTTTTTCGATGCTTCTTTTTGGAAAGTTATATCAGAAAAAATAGATGCTGGTTGGGTAAAAATTTTAACGTTTTTAGGTAGCATGGGTGCGTATTGCTGCAGTTTTTTTAGCGGATTAACGTCAACCTTTTTAGTAATAAGAATATCCTGTGGTATCTGAAATTCCTCAAGGTCGGTAAAAATAATAAAGGCAAATTCATCGCTTTCCCGATACTCAACTTTAGTTTTCCACCATGTCCAGAAGCGTTCAAATTCAAATTTTTGTTTTAGCTCTCCCATGTTCTTGACTGGGGAACTTTTACCATCCGTAAAATCATAAAGAGAAATATCCCCTTCAAAGAGATAAATAGCGTAGAGACTCATTAAGCTGTAGCCTCCATTTTCATGATTTTATCCTCAATCTCCTCATCCGTTAATGAAGGGTCTAAATCCTTATAAATTTCCGCGAGCTTGTCACCTGTCTTGATTTCATCTTTAGGGCTTAGTTCACCCTTTGAAAAGGCAACATAGTCTTCTAGTTTATTATCCTTAAAAGCTTGAATAATGCTGCTAATTTCGTTAGTTTTCAGTGATTGCTCGGTGACTTTTACCCAGAACTCTGCTGGAATATTGATACCTTTAGCTTCTTCAATGCCTTTGCTAGCGATACTTGCCCCCACAGCAGTTCGGGCACTCCTCTCGACGGGGCCTGCTTTATTAAACTTTTCTTTATCAAGCTCTATTTCATTTCTAAGGTAGTCGATATATTCAGCATTTGAATCAAAATCTTCTGGCTTTTTATCGGCTTGCATTGCCTTGGCACCCAATTCCTCAACATTGTCGCTAGGTTTTAACACATTAAAAAACTTGGCAACTAATTGAATAACAGTTGTAACATCCCCAAGCAGAGGCCCGGCCACCTTTAGCAGGCCACTAGCAGCTCCTGCCAGGGCTCCGCCAATACTAGAAACGGCATTTGAGACAAATGATACGGCGCTACTAATAGCACTTCCTACAGAACTCCAAAACCCCATCGTGTATTCTCCTTTATTATTGTTTATTAATTAATTATTAACTGTTAATGCTAGACCTTAATCCGCAGCATCGCTTTATCATCACGTGTGAAACTATTTTTCTCATTAAGCACATCATTGATAAAAGATTTAAGGAAAGCCTGTCGTTCTTTCCTGCTTAAATCATGTTCTTGGTACAGCATGGAGGCCAAATAATCTGCAACGAAGTTCTGTCGATCATTGAGCTCATTTTTAATAAGATAATTTTTGACTGAGCGGAATGTGTCATGAGAGGCATTCGCAGGGTCACTACAAAGCTGCAGCCACTCTCTTGCCAAACCATTCATTGTACTTCCCAGATATTCTTCTATTTGCGCTAATGAAGGTTGATTTGAATAGTGCTCCAAGCCTTTTATCAGCCCTTTTTTATAATGTTTTTGATAAAAGCTTAGACACAAGGTTCGAATCTGCGCTTTATCTATAATCGCTGATTCAGTGGTGCTCATACGTTCCAGTTGCATCACCTGAACCTGCAATGGCTTTTCCAGGTTCTGGCTAGACACAATGGCTCGCCCTACCTCAAGATTGGATAAAAACTTTTTCTGCTCATCATCCAGCGCCATGGTATTGCCAATCGCTTCTTTATCATCCTGGGCAAACAATTTATGCACAATTTTGGTATTGGTATTCTTTAGCACTTCTGGGGTGAGCTTATTGGGAATCTGGTCAACAATAATCAGTGACTCACCATATTTTCTGACTTCTGCCAGCATATCGGCAAACGTCTCAACGCCCAGTTTCTTATTCGGGTTATCCCCAGGCATATATTTTGAAAGCAAACGATGCGCTTCTTCAATCAGGGTAATATGTTTGAATGTTTTTCCTGCGTTCTTGTAGCTTTCATACTGGGCTTTAATCGCTTCATTCAGATTAATCAGTACAAAGCCCATAATGAGAGATTTTTCGCCGCCATTCTTAATTTCTTCGAGTTCTAATATCACCTTCATTTCAATCAGGTTTTTAAAGTCAATGGAACGTGGCGTATTAATCATCAAGCCTTTTGAGCCGATAAGCAGTCCTTGTAAGCGCGCTTTAATCGACCCGATATAGTCATTCTTTAGTCGATCATCAAAACCTTGCTGTTCCACTATTTTAGGCACTTGTTCCAGTAAGTCGCTCAGTGTTGGAAAGGCATAGACACCATCCTCAAACGGCTTATCGTACTTCGTGTTGGTAGAGGTGGCTATGTCCCAACCACAAAGCTTATAACACTCATAAAGTGCAGCCTCGATGAGTTGCGGTATCGCGGCTTCCATATCAAATGCGGCTTCAATATTTGCCTTTATCATATCTACCCGAGAAGTAATATTTTCATGCGGGAAGAATTCAAAGGGGTTGAGCCTGAAAGGAGCAACCGTATCATCGCCCAAGGTGAAAATAATCAGATCATCATGCAACTGGGTGAGAATACGATATTCGGTTTTGGCGGGTTCAATCACCATAAAAGGCATATCAGCTGAGTCAAGCAATCGATGGCAGGTTGTTGTTTTTCCGCTGCCTGTCACTCCAGTGATAAAGGTATGCTTGTTTAGATGGCTTTTATCCAGGTCAATTGCTATATCGAGTTGTGAGCCACTGCGTACCAGATTACCCAAGGGGAGAAGGTTTTCAGCGTGAATAGTGTGTTGCTTTACATTCAGGCCGAACTCTACTTCTTCTCTAAGCGGTAATCCCACCACTTCCTTTTGCGGTAAACCGGCAATCACACTTAATTCATTCGTGGAAAACCAGCTAGCGACCTTGTTACCGTATTTGGAAAAGAGCAGGCGTGCATTTTTTTCATTTTGGCTGGCGCTGATTCCGCTAACAGGAAGCTGAAAATGCTTTACAGAAGCAATTTCTCGATCATTAGAGACATAGCTAAGTTTCAGGGGAGCTTTATTATCGCTGATACCTGAAAACAGAGAACAAACCGTATTGCCCAGCTTTAATAAATTCCCTTTATTTTTAGCGAAGAGATAGATGCCAGAATGAAAAATACCTTTGCTTCTGCCGTAGTCAAGCCGTGCGGATAAAACCTCATCAATATATTTCATCCACTCATTCACTGACTTATCAGCATACTCTCTACTTTTACTTGCCCCTGTGTTTTCTGTATCAGACTTTGTTTCGTTGACCGACTCTCCAGTGGTTTTTGAGTTAGATGTCCCACTACCTTGTGTTTCGGTTTTATTCTGCGAAGAACCCTCCGTTGAAGAGTCTGATGAGCCTGTGCTAGATCCCTGCTTGGAATTGCTTTTTGAGGTTCCCTTCGATGAGCCTAAGGCATCAGCATGGCTGTATGAGGTGCTCTCGCCAGTAGTATCGGAACTGCTTTTACCAATACTGCTTCCTGAGGTTTTGGTTTTGCCATGCGTCTCTTGCAGATTCATTTTGGCTAGCGGACTTAATTCATTATAGATATCGTCTAATGAACGCTCAATATCGTGAATTTCTTCCAGTGATAAAGGGTCAGCAAGCACCATCAGTGCAAACTCATCGCCGAGCATAACGTCAACAAGGCGATCTACACCCTGAAAGTTTTCGCTATCTTCATTAACACTAGGCACGCCGTCCACACGCGCGAATGACTGCATTGAATCAAGCGTGTCGCGAATGGTTTGTTTATCATCACCAACAATCTCAGTAATTTTGCTGCCGCGAAAGTTACCTTCGATATTAGATTTAAGGATAACTTTGCCAATATCATCGACATCCAGTTCGAGGTCTTTCGTGTAGTGTTTGTCTTTGACAATACCGAAGTAGAAAGAAACGCCCTGTTTATTACCGAGCAGCAGGTAAACAAAATTAACGCCTTCTATCCGTAAGGCACCCAGCACATTTTCAAAAGCTTCTTTGCGCGGTGAATCCTCTTCGAAAGTTAATTCTTCAATGTGAAAAAGACTAAATTCACGGTTGAGAATGTCATTCGCTGAGTACAAGCTGCCAATATTTTTTTCAATGTTTTCTCTAAAAATGTCTTTGTTCTTAAGAGTGTCAATCAACGAAGTGTTTATGTTTTTATTCTTATTTATTTTTTTATTTTTATATTTTCTCATAGTGCCACTGCCTTTACATTATCAAGATATTGGTTGTTTTGTAGACTTTCTTCCGTCGCCACCACATATTCAAATTCCGTGGCATTTTTCAGGCGGATGAACACAGAGGCGTCCTCATCCACGGTATCAATGCGCAGCATTTTCTTTTGAATACTAGGATCAGAAATATCTAACTGGTTGGTTGAGGCAGAAGCCAGCGATGCGTAATACACTTCAAAAGTGTCTTCTCCTGCATCAATAAAGTCCGTCCACTGGTTATACTCATCACTTCGATCAATCAGCGTTCTAAACTTGTTGCGTTTATTCATACCCAGGTAGTACTTGAAATTGATATTGTTTTCATCAGTATTATGATCAATGACCAGGGTTTTGCCGCCTTTGCGCGTCTCAATAAGGCCGAAAGCCACGCCCGTTTTACCTGTTGGTTTATCAATCGCATCTTCATTATTGCCCAAGGTTTGGTGAAGCTCGAAAATGCTTTGTTCATCCGTAAAGTGAAGGGCTTTTTTAATGGCTTCACTACGGAGTTTTATCTCTTCATCAAACACCTTGGAAACTAAGGCAGACTTACTGGAATTGCCGGCTAAAAAGATATTAATCTTTTCGACATCTTGCATTGAAATGGCACTATTGCTAAAGGACTCACGCAGTGCATCGAAAAAGCTGACCACGCCTTTTCTGATTCTATCCTCCAACAGCACTTGCAAATCGTTTACCACAATATCCAGTTCAAAACTCGCATGCACCTGTCCGTTTGTATCCGTAACATTGAGCGTGATCACACCACTTTCTAATTCCGCTAATGCCTCTGCATTGCCTTCCCAGAAGGGACGAAGCTTCTCCATGAGGGTTTTCATGTTCATCTTTGCTTCACGGGAGTGGCTCAATA
>CACVAY010000070.1 GCA_902727985.1 uncultured Thiotrichaceae bacterium
CTCGTACTGAAAAAGCAATACTCTTTTCGACATCATAAGAATTGTTTAAAAAGAACCTGGCTTCATAATCATCGACAGGTAACTTTACTGAATACTTACCATGTCCACCAGGTTGATTAAATAAATCACTTTCTCGATCTTCAAACTGATACCAATTTCCATAAAAGTCAGCATCGGATGTATCCTTCGCCCATACCCAGCTCACCACATTCGCCCAATCATTATCAGCTTCGGCTTGAAAGATGGCTATCCAGTCTTTTTCATTGATTTGATTATCAGTAGTCAATTTGATCAAAACATCTTCATCAACTGAGTAGACATTCTTGTAAGAATGAATATCCGTGGCCCAGCTTGTATTGATAAATACCCAACCTACGAGCAACATTGTCATCATTATATTCTTCATTACTTTCATCCTTGATCACTCATAAAAATCACTTCGATACGCCACTTACAACGAAAAACTGAACCCTCTTTTAAAGATGACTATCTACTGTAAATGACGCCTTTTTTTCCAACTTGAATGAATTGTTAAAAAACACTCTTAACTCGTACTCACCAGCAGCGAGGTCTTCATAGCTCAGAGAAACTGAGCCTTTGACTTGACCATCAGACCACGTCCATCTTTTTATATTCTCCCACTTGTTGTCATCGTCTTTTTTATAGATGCCAAACCAATCTGCGGGCCCACCCAACATGCCATCGTAACTAATCTGCAACGTGCCTGTTGCTGGGTAAACCTGTTTGTCCAGTGTTAACAGAACAGCTGATTCAACTGTGAATGGAACCGCCTTCTCAGTTATGAATGAATTATTAAAGAATGCTCGGACTTCGTAGTCACCTTCATAGAGGTTTTCATAACCTAGATTTACTGATCCATTGACTTGACCATCCGACCATGACCATTCCTTTACATTCCCCCAATCATTGTTATCGCCTTTTTTATAAATGCCTAGCCAGTCTTTAGGGCCACCTAACATGCCTGTATAGCTGATCTGCATATTGCCAGTCAGGGCATAGAGTTGTTTGTCTAAATTCAGCGCTACATTACTTACTTCTTCTTTAGCGACATGTAATTGATAAGTTGCGGCTTGAGCACCATAAACTGCAATATAAACATCAGCATCTTGCTCCAAAATCACTGAACAAGTTTCCAGACTCGTACCATCTTTCCATGGAGCACAATCAAATGAGTCTCCAGAGGCATCTGATCCAACCTTCACATACAGATCTGCGTCTGCACTTAGACGATCCAACACAGCCGATACGGTTTCTCCGGCTCTTGCAGGGACAATGTATTGCACACGTTGACCTTGAGCAACTTGCGATGTCACCTTATCTCCAGCACTCAACTCAGTGGCATCTTCATAACGTGCTGGCAAACTATCCCAAATCTCTATGTCATCAACCCATTGATAAAGGCTTTCCTGAGCACCGTAAGTTTGGGTCAGCATAATAAAGTCGATCGACTTACCATTTCTCGTGGATGGGCCTTCATGCGCAGCAATGACCTGCCCATTGACCTTCCAAACCACGCTGCCATTTGGCCCTTCATCCCAGTACCAATAGACCTCCATTAAAAACCATTCATCTATTGGTACAGGTACTTGCCTATTTTCAGCATACCAAGTCGCCTCATCCAACGAGCCATCTTCATTCTTATCAGTGTTTAGATCTTCATCTGAAACTCTATAATCTTTATCCGCCTTTATTGCCCAATACGGAGCACTATTCCCATCACTATAGATGTAAGTGATTAAACGTAGTCCATCCCCGGTAATTTCCCCTTCTTTAGGATGCCCATATGGATACTCATAATCTTTGCTTTTCCATTCAAAAAGTGCTCTCCAGTCAACACCTTGGTCATCTGGACTATGGCTGCCTACTTTTAGCCAGTAACGCGTATAAAGGTTACTTTTAGCGCCCTCACCATCTCCAAGGTTGAGAATTTCATAAGGGATTTGTGTACTACTTCCACCATTTTTCTTTTTTTCAGTGTACAAGACCTTGGAGTCTTTTCCATTATGCCCTTGAGTGGTTTCTATCGTTGCCTGAAGATGCTCATTTGGGTTTCCATGAACAAAATGCAGACTACTCTGACTCGCCCCTAAAATATCTATTGGCCAAGTAAACCCTGTTTCAACGTCTTGCCCCCAAATAAATTGATAGTCTATCGATTCTGGATCATAGGGGTTATCTGTTCTGATAGTGACGCCATCTTCAAACCCCGAACTAAAAAGTAATTCCTCTGAATACACTGGTACTTGTATCAACGAAACCAGTAAAACATTCACCCCGAATATTATTGTTTTCATGAAGATATTCCCTATTCTGCCCAAGACTGAACATAAACAAAAAAAGATGCAAATGCTGACAACCAGTACAGAATAACTCTGGCCTCAGCGATTTATGGCATAGATTGGCGATAGAGCCATCCACTAATCACAGGGGGCGTACTCAACAAATGGCACTATCGCTAATACACCCCACAAAATATCTTTATCTAACCAACCGAATTCTTACTTGTGCGTTATATTTCGGTGCTCAAAACACTCACCAGTTAGGATAATTGAACAACACAAATAAAACTTTCATATGCATCTCGTAAAGTGGTACTGGAGTCTTTTCTTATTCTTAGAGTGGACTACTAAGACAAGGTGTAAAGCAGGGGCTAATTGTTATGATTTTATCCTATGCGACATGATGTGGTAGAGTAATAAGTACCCACTTCCACTGCATCAAACCACATAAAGATATGAAAGTTATTCAACATGATAAACTCAAGTCGCTGGTTGAAAACAAACTGAGTTACTACTCAGACAATTCCGAGCTAGGCATATATAACACCTACCAAAAGTCATCGGGCATATTATTCAAATCAAATGAACTTATATTTGGAGGGGCGCTAGCAGGACGTAAAATAATGCACACACAGGGCATTCAAAATGAACAAGTTTTTTTACCCCACGAAAGCTATATCGTGGCGCCAGGAGAAACTATCGAAATTGATTTTCCAGATGCAAGCCTTTCCACCCCAACCACCTGTATCACTGTTGAAATATCCAACGATAAAATGGATCAAGTTACAGACCGATTACATAGTATTCTTCCAGATATAGAAAATACTACACAATGGGAACTTGGCTCTCCGATTTTGCATACCCATCATTGTACTGAAACTCAGCACCTGTTAAACCGTTTAGCAAAATTATTTCAGGAAAATCATCCTGATAGAGAGCTGATGATTGACCTAAATGTTTCGGAGTTAATCGTTCGATTACTCAGACATAAAACCCGGGACTTTTTACTAGCCAGATCTAATCTTGATCCAGAGTTTGATGGATTAACCAACTCTCTAACATATATTCAGGATAATCTTTCCTCACACCTTGATATTGAAAAGATGTGTAAACTTGCCCGTATGAGCCGAAGCTGTTTCTACATTAAGTTTAAGAAAAAGCTTGGCTGCACACCGCTCGAGTTTCAACTCCAGTTACGCCTTTCTGCTGCAGCACAGCGGATTAAACAACATGAGCTAATGACAACCATAAGCTATGACTTAGGGTTTTCTAGTCCCAGCCATTTCTCACGTCTCTTCAAAAAACATTTTGGCTATACACCAAGCTGTTTTAAAAAAAAGCATACGCAAGCAAAACTTTGAACACTAATACTGGTTATATAGAGAGTAGAATTTACTCCAAGATAATTTTCTTATTGTTAAACAACAAACCCCGAACATGTCGGGGTTTGTTGTTTATTCAATAGGCCGTTACTACTAGCTTATAGTGAGTAGTACATATCAAACTCAACAGGATGTGTTGCTTGACGTAGCCGAGTGACTTCTTCCATCTTCAAAGCAATATAGCCATCAATCATCCCATTGGTAAATACGTTACCTTTGGTTAAGAATTCTCGATCAGCATCCAGTGCATCCAAGGCTTGATCTAGCGAATGACAAACCTGTGGAATCTGCGCTTCTTCTTCAGGCGGTAAGTCGTAAAGATCTTTGTCCATGGCTTCACCGGGGTGAATCTTATTTTCGATGCCATCAAGACCCGCCATCAAAAATGCCGCAAAGGTTAGATAGGGATTACCAGCTGGGTCGCCAAAACGCACTTCAATACGACGTGCCTTCGGGCTAGAAACCCATGGAATGCGGATCGATGCAGAACGATTACGTGCTGAGTAAGCCAACATAACAGGCGCTTCAAAACCTGGAACCAAACGTTTGTATGAGTTTGTTGAAGCATTGGCAAAGGCATTCAATGCTTTGGCATGTTTGATGATTCCACCAATGTAGTACAGAGCCATTTCACTCAAACCACCATATTCGTCGCCAGCAAACAAATTGTCACCATCTTTGGCTAATGACATATGCACATGCATACCACTACCATTATCACCCACTAACGGTTTTGGCATAAAGGTAGCTGTTTTACCGTATTGATCAGCGACATTGTGGATAACATATTTCATGATTTGGTTATTATCAGCACGTTTCACCAGCGTATCGAAACGTGTACCAATTTCACATTGTCCTGCTGTCCCTACTTCATGATGATGTACTTCGGTTTCAACGCCCATATCCTCCATCACCATACACATGGTCGAACGAATATCTTGTGAAGAATCAACGGGAGGTACAGGGAAATAACCCCCCTTAATACCTGGACGATGTCCTCGGTTCATACCATCATGTTCTTTATCCGAGTTCCATGCTGCCTCATATTCATCAATCGCAAAAGAAGCTCCAGAGATCTCATTTTTCCATGTCACATGATCGAATAAGAAAAATTCTGGCTCAGGCCCAAAGAAAGCAGTATCTGCAATGCCTGTTGATTTAAGATAGTCTTCTGCACGCTTGCCCACGGAACGTGGGTCACGGTCGTAGCCTTCCATTGTTGCGGGTTCGACAATATCACAACGAATAATCATCGTAGAGTCTTGAAAGAATGGGTCCATCACTGCGGTTGATGGATCAGGCATCAAGATCATGTCTGATTCGTTAATCCCTTTCCAACCCGCAATTGATGAGCCATCAAACATTTTCCCTTCGGTAAAGAAGTCATCATCAATCGTGTGAGCAGGCAAGGAAACATGCTGCTCTTTACCTCGCGGGTCAGTAAAACGCATATCAACGAATCGCGCATCGTTGTCTTTCATCATTTGTAATACATCTTGAGCAGACATAATTTTCTCCAAGCTTATCAGTCATTAGTAATGCTAAGTAGAGACGTGACCTCCAAACAGCAACATATCGAGCACTATTATAGTTAATAATTTTATATATCAGCGTAAGAATTGCTGAAAGGTGGAATGTAATGCCTTTACAAAGGCACGCCTAACTGCAATAAAGTCGGGCTGTATATCTCTCAGGGAAGCATTACAACCCGTAAGCTAACTGCAAAGTAACCACACTATCATCCGAACCATCGTATCGATCATTCATCATATACTCTGCTGCAAAACGGGTTTGCTTATAAACAGGCATGCTGGAAGGCTTGCAGTTGAAGCGACATCATTACTTTTTGGGTGAATCCACTAGGGTTTCTAAGCTC
>CACVAY010000071.1:0-25609 GCA_902727985.1 uncultured Thiotrichaceae bacterium
AATCTCTGATTAAGTCCAAACGATATTGAAACCGAGGCTTTAGCCTCGCCTAACGTATTGAAAATAAAATACGAAGCGCGAGACTGAAGTCCCGATTCCAGAAAAATAGACTTAATCAGAGCTTCCTTTAAAACTGTACTCGCTCGTAAACCCAGTAGAGTCCTAAAATCGCAATCACTAGCGAGATCGGTATGACGAAGACTGTGCGATACCACGATTTATTTCTGAACCATAAAGCAATCAATAAGAACAAGCCTGCAATCACGGCGAGTTGCCCCAGCTCAACACCAATATTGAAGCTGATTAATGCAGTTATGAAGGCATTATCCGGCATACCAAAATCACTGAGTATGCTGGCGAAGCCCATGCCGTGTAAGAGCCCAAAAGCGAATACCAGTATCAATCGGCTGTTATGCAGTTTTTCTTTGGCGAAGATATTTTCCAACGCTGCATAGGCGATGGACAAGGCAATCAGCGGTTCGACAATGGAGGCTGGTAAGCTGATCATGCCATTCATGGATAGCCCAAGCGTAATGGTGTGGGCGATCGTGAACATGGTAACTTGCCAGAATAGCGGCTTAAACTGCGTGCTGAAGAAGAATAGGGCGACGATAAATAGAATATGGTCTAAGCCTTTTGGAATGATGTGATCGAAGCCGATAACAATATATTCACTGATGACTTTATGGACAGGTCGTTGGGCGACAATTTCTGTGAGTGAAAATGGCGTGCTGGCCTTATCTTTGCGTAGCCATTGCCATTCTGACCAGTGCCATTGTTGGTTGGTTTGATCGATTTGGCGTAAGCGCACGGCATTGTCGCCAAAGGCCATGGGGTAGTACCACTGTAGTGATTGCGTGTTGAGGTCTATTTTTCCAGTGAGATTAATCAGGCTGATGCGTGGGACTTTTGTATACCCTGGTTCGGGAATTTTGACGGATTCGATGGTGAGGGGGATGTGGTCATTCGTATTTGTTGAAAGTGTAATTTGATCGAGGAATTGCGCTTTGAAAGGTGCGAACTCCACAGCAAGTTCGTCGCTTTCTAAAGCCCGTAGTGCATCATATTCCTCTGCGTTGGGTGCATCCTGTGTGTTTTTGTATTTACCATTGATACCGGTGAGTAACGCTTCAATACTTGCGCGAATTTCTATCTTAATGTCGCCTTGTGTGTCTACATTAACTTCAATCAGAGCAGGTTTCACCACATCTGCATGCGCTGTAGCAAGCAAACACCACATGAATAGTGTAAATACCAATATTAATATTTTGTGTGAACGGTAAAATCTGACGCACATCATTATAATCAAATCCTTTCAATAAAGCGTTTGCAGCAGAGAAGATTCTCGCAGGCGCATTTTACACAAGGATTCCAACTAGGAGAAATATATGCCAACGATGGATAAGCGTACTTTTTTGAAGGTACTTGCAATGGGAGCTGCTGGCACTGCAGCAGGAGCAATGCCTTGGCTCATGCAGAGTGCTTATGCGAAAGCGAGTATGCCGGATGGATATTACAATCATCCCATTAAAGGACAAGCACGTATTTTGCACACCACGGATTTACATGGGCAATTATTGCCCGTTTATTTTCGTGAGCCCAATGTGAATTTGGGGGTTGGTGAAGCATTCGGACGTCCTCCACATATCGTTGGTAAAAAACTTCTAGAGAAAATGAATCTGCCTTTAGATGGACCTGAAGCTTATGCTTATACTTATTTAGATTTCTTCGAAGCTGCAAAGAAGTATGGTAAGACCGGTGGGTATTCACATATGAAGACCCTTCTCGATAGCTTGCGTAAAGATGCGGGTGGTCGTGATAATACCATTACCATTGATGGCGGTGATTTGTGGCAGGGTTCAGGTACAAACGTCTGGACGCGTGGTGTGGATATGGTTGAAGCATCGAATATTCTGGGTATCGACGTTATGGTTGGTCACTGGGAATTCACGTATGAAGAGGCTGAAGTACTGAGCAATGTTGCCTTGTTTAAAGGTGATTTCATCGGTCAAAACGTACGGGTTAAAGATGACTCGTTGATGAGTGATGAATATGCCGAGTTGGTCGAAAAGAATGATGGTCGTGGTTTATTTGACGAAGATGAAGGTTTTGCTTTCCAGCCATACGTGATGAAGAAAATGAATGGCAAGCGCGTTGCAGTGGTAGGCCAAGCCTTTCCGCGTACCGCGAATGCGAATCCTCCTGAGTTCTTCCCTGATTGGTCATTTGGTCTGCGTGAAGGCGACATGGCTAACTTGGTGAAGAAGATTCGTACCGAAGAAAAGCCTGATGCAGTGATCATGCTTTCACATAACGGTATGGATGTTGATGTGAAGATGGGTGAAAATATTCCAGGTATCGATGCGGTATTTGGTGGTCATACGCATGATGGTATGCCTCAACCTGTCGAAGTGAAGAACAAAGAAGGCGGTCGTTGTTTGGTCACGAATGCAGGTTCTAATGGTAAGTTCATCGGTGTGATGGATATAGACGTGAAGGACGGTGGCAAGCTGGACATGAACTATAAGATGTTCCCAGTGATTTCTGATTGGTTGCCTGCTGATAAAGAGATGGAAGCCTATATCACACAAATGCGTAGCAAGAAATACGATGACAAAATCGTTGAAGCGCGTAATCCAGATCACAAATTCAATAAAGACCGTGTTGGTAAGACTTACGATGAAATCCTGACTGAGAAGTTAGCGATTGCGGATCGTACACTTTATCGTCGTGGTAACTTCATGGGTACGTGGGATCAGGTTTTGTGTAATGCTTTACGTCATGAATATAAAGCGGATATCTCGATGTCGGCGGGTGTTCGCTGGGGTACATCTACACTGAAAGGTGACTGGATCACCATGGAAGATGTGATGACGCAGTGTGCCATGACTTATGCTGAAACGTATGTGATGGATATGAAAGGTTCGGCGATGCTTGACACACTTGAAGGCGTTGCAGATAACTTATTCGACCCTGATCCATACTTACAATCTGGTGGTGACATGGTGCGTGTGGGTGGTTTGGATTACACTATAGATCCTAGTAAATCATTGGGTAAGCGTATCACTGATGTGAAGCTGGATAATGGTGAAGCACTTGATCCTGAGAAGACATATAAAGTTTCAGGTTGGGCTACCGTAAATCGTACACCAGATGGTCGTGTGATGTGGGATGTTGTTCGTGATTACATTCTTGCCGTTAAGGGAAAGGATGATGTACTTACACTGCCTAAGATGAATCGACCTAAGTTGGTTGGCGTATCTGACAATCCTGGTATTGCTGATTACGAGGGTGACGTGGGTTAGTTCTTTAAGCTCTAGCTAAATAAAAAAGCCCCTCAACTGAGGGGCTTTTTTATTGTCTTGCTGGTTATAGATTATCTAACGATGTCTTTAGGAGAGCATTGAGGATTGTTGGATCTTAATACTTGGTGGATTAGTGTCTGAATCTGGAAGCGCTGCGAGTTGACTGGCATTCAGGAAAATTTCTTCATCCGCAATCTGTTGGTTTTGATCGATGAAGATAGAAGTTGGATAGCCTAGCGTTTCGTCATAGGTGACACGTACTTCAGCTGCACCAGCGTTAATGGCATTTTCTACGGTACTAAAGAGATCATCGACAGTAAGCTTATTGAAGTCTGGTACATCACTGCCAGGAATGGCTTCTTGACTATCAATGATGATATCAGGAGGAGTAAATACAGCTTTTACGACTTGAGTGCCATTAACTGTCAAGTTGACTGGAGCGCGAGCATCGGGGGTAATAAAACCACCTCTTTGCAATTGATAGTTGTAGTTTTCAGGCCGATTATCGAGCCATTTCTGTTTATTGGCTTCGAACTCAGCTCGAACATCAGATGTATTGTCGGTATTACTTATTGCGGCAATATCCTTGTCGGTGAGAGTGTAGAGTTCAGTAAAGTCGGCTTGAGGAATACCATTACCACCGTACTTACGGAGTTCCACTTGATCACCTGCACTAAGTTGCTTGTTGCCATCACTATCGAATACTTTGCCCGTAAATTCGGTTGCAAGGCCGTCATAGGCGAGTGGCGCTGTATCATTAAAGTACTGGCTTAAAGCTTGGCTTTCTTTAGGAGTAAGCGTTAATTCCTGTGGATTGTGGGAATCATTGAGGTATCGATCGAGTTCTTTCTCGGTGATTCGGTGGAAAGATAAAATACCGATAGGTTTTCCTATTTGACTGTCTTCTTGTCCTAAAGGTTGCTCAAATTCCTGTTGAATTTGTACGTAATCACCGACGGATAGTTTTCCATCGGAGTTTGTGTCATGCACATTACCAATACTAATCTGGCCTTGTATGCCACCTTCCTGGGTAATTGCATTTTCTAGGCGTATTTTTTGCTGAGCAGATAACCCCTTCGAAATATCCAGTAGTGGGTTGCTTCGATCGGTTTCAATATCAGCGATATCGGCAGCAGTGAGTACATGATCACGTATTCTATCCAGCCCTAGCAAACCGCCCGTGTCGCGTAGCTTGACCGTATCTCCAACACTGAGTTTTCCATCGCCATTATTATCGAGAGCAATACCTGTATATTGAGTGCTGATGCCATCGGCAATAATTGGCGGAGGAGTATGGTTGAATCGTCCACCAATCGCATTCTGCTGTTCTTTGCTTAAGGTTAAAGGCTCAGGGTTTGAGGTGTTTAACTCTTTAAGGTTACTGGCACTTAAGAAGACTTCTTCATCAGCAATCAGTCGGCTTTGATCAATGAAGATTGACGTTGGGTGGCCGAGTTTTTCATCATAGGTCACACGGATTTCTGCTGCACCTGAGTTGATAGCATTTTCTACCGTGTTAAAGAGATCATCAACGCTAAGTTTGTTGAAATCAGGAACCGGACCTGCTGAGCCATCGCTAAATTGGCTATCAGTAATGGTGTCGCCTTCTACGGTGATATCTATGGGTTTTCTTGCTTCAGGCCCAAGAAACCCAGAACGTTCCACGGTATAGGAATAATCAGTAGGGCGGTTATCCAGCCATTTTTGCTTATTCGCCTCAAACTCTTCTTTTAGTGCTGAATGGTCTGTGCCGCCTGTAACGGCATTAACATCCTCTTGAGATAAAGTGATATCACGAATAGGGCCTCCTGTGATGCCACCGGAGATGGATATCACATCACCTGCGGTTAATGATTTACTGCTATCTTTATCAATAACGTTAAAATTTTGTTCGCCAAAAATACTAAATCGCTCTTGGATAGCGCTACGTACTTGTGGGTCAAGATCTAGTATGGGCTCTGTAGGAGGCTTTGGTGATTCTATGCGCTCACGCAGTTGTGCTTGATTGAGGGTTATGTCATTGAATTTGAAGCGCTCAATATTGCTCAGTGAAACGGTATGCTCAGCCGTTTTATGTGTGAGTGTGAAACTGTTTTTATTGCTATCTTCTGTGACTGTGTAATCATCAACATTACCACCACGGATATGAGCAATATCGTTACCATGACCACCGTTCAAAGTGTCATTGCCGAATTTAGAAATAAGTGTATCTTTGCCGTTTCCGCCCTCTAGTGTGTCATTGCCACGCCCGCCGTTAAGACGATCATTGCCTCGGCCACCAAAAAGTTGATCGTTACCATTTCGACCATTGAGTTTGTCATTGCCATCGAACCCGCGCAGAACATCATCTTTTCGCGTTCCAGTTAAGGTGTTATTTCGATCATCACTATTTTGTTGTTGACCAGATTGCTGTCGACCTTGTAGTTGACTAATCAGTTGTTGAATTAAAGCGATTAGGGATTGCAGGTTGCTGCTTTGGACGCCTTTGTGTTGGGTTGTTGATTGCTGTGTAGAATGACCCTGATAGCTTCGCGCCATGCTTTGGATTTGACTATTCGTTGCTTGTGTTACGTTCATTATTCCCTCCATGTCTCTATGTGTTTTTAAATTTAGTGTGGTGTGTAGTTAGAGAGTAATAAGAAAGAAAGCAAAGACGCGTATATTGTCACAAGTAGTTGATAAAAGGCGGCTATTGGGTGATGTATAACACATTACTCTATTTTATGGGGAGAATGTATTTTTGATATGGAATGTTTTTTTGTTACAAAGGCGTGATCAGCTTGTCAATTTTTGTGCTTATGTCTAAACTTGTTTGCAAACACAACAAGGAGTCCCACCCATGAAACCTTTGTTTTCCCTGATTTTGCTAACATCATCATTATTAGTGCTTTCGGCATGCAATGAAAAATCAGCAGAAACGACAAATGCGGCAACATCTGCACCTGAAGTTGCAAAAACCATTAATGAAGCACCAGCACCAGCTACTGAAGAAAGCTCTTCTTCAAGTGCACCTGCTGAGATGTCTACTGAAGAGAAAGAAGCGTCACAGTTGGCCTATGGACATGAGTTACATGAAGATAACTGCGCGAGTTGCCATAAGCCTGAGTTCTATACGCGTGAGGATCGTAAAGTTCAGGATCGTGCAAAGTTGGATAGTATGGTTAGGGCCTGTGATGCTCAGTTAGGTACTTCATTGTTTGATGAAGATATGGAATTGTTGGCCAATTATCTTGATAAAACCTATTACAAGTTTTCTAAGTAAAGGCTTTTAGTCGTTTTAATCAATATGAACATCTCGTAGAGTAACCAGGTGTTTAAGATGTGGTATCTCGAATAAGGTATGGAGAAGGCATACCGTATTCGAGAGTTTTGGTGCGCCCTATTTATAGACTACAAACGCCGCCTTCATATACATCCATGACAGACTTTAATTCATTGTATATGTATTCTCGTTCTGTTGCTGAATTGCCCGTTAGAATCTCGGGAATTTCACCTTTTTCAATTGCATAGAGTAATTTATTGACTTTCATGCAGCCTTCGCCAGCGAGTTTTTCGATAATAGTATCTAAATGCATATGATCAATGTCCTCATTTTTTGCTGTGATCACAGCTTGTGGAAAAGCTTCCCCACCGAACCAAAAATCTATCCCTTTGGCGAGGAACTCATCATGTTCAAGGTAGTGTGTACCATCACATGAGAAATTTAGTCCCACTTTTCCATTGACAATGTTAAGTGACGCAGAGCGTAAATAAATAGTGTCATCCGCAAAACGTAATGTTTTGAAAAGGGAAAGTATCTTGTTGATATTTTTGGCGGGAATTATCGCCCGTTTGAAATAAGAGCGCTGTGGATAGGCAAGACAGATATTGGTGTCGGACAATTCTTCCATGGTTAGGAGACGATAAACATAGGGGTCATCAACGTGCCATATGGTGGAGCGACTACTGGAGAAATGCATTTGAATGTGGTGTACACCCTGATCTAGAATCAACGATTCATGTACTGACATCACATTATCTAGATTTTTATCCATTAAGCTATCGATACGCTGCTGTAAAAACACACCTTGACGTATTGCGGGATCCCCTTTTATTTGACGCCATTGTCGTGGTTCTTCGTAGATGACATCTGAGTGGGGGAGTTCGCGTAAGTCAAAATCGACACCTAAATAGCCGACGCAGTCCTTGCTTTCATTGTGAATGGTTTGTATGGCGGTTACTGATGGTCGCTTTTTGTTTCGACTGATATAAGCTTCTGAGAGATTGAAGTCTGTGTAACAGTCGTCAATGTGTTGCATGTATGGGCGTTTTGAGCGATCTCTACCTATTTGTTCTTCATCAGCGCCATAGCGGTTAATGGTAGAGCTGATTTGTACGCCATTTTCATTGAGCACGTAAATATATTTACAATGATCCAGGTTTTGGAAAAAACTGCGTAGGTGATTATCAAGTTGTTCACGCTCAGATAATAAAGGCAGGATTTTCCGGGTAGTCGCACTAAGTTTTTTACTTAATAAGTCATTGAGTAGGGCGCGTTGGGCGTTGATTGAGTGTTTGAGTGATTGCGTCATGAGCAATATTTAGCGATAACCTCAGTGGATCAATTGTATCATTCTCTATAAAAAAAGCAGTAGCCTCATCTACTTTAAGTTTGATATATGTCTTTTCGTTATGTTTTTACTCTAAAAATGTACTGGTTATTTACCATATTCCATGGCTAATGATACGGAGTCTGCAAACCGTAAGGCGTGAGGTTTTTCGATAGTTACTTTCGCATATGTTACGCGTTTGTGTTCACTGCATAGGCCTAATACATCTGCAACAAGGCGTTCGAGTAGTAAGAAATGTCCATTTTCTACATATTGAATGACCTTTTTGGTAATCACTTTGTAATTTAAAGCATCATCAACGTCATCATGAAGGATACCTTCGCTGATGGGGTAATGAATTTTTATATTGATAATGATGTCTTGTTGTTTGGTTTTTTCTTCTGGGTTGAAGCCAATATAGGTGCGTAGACGTAGGTTGTGGATGTTGATAATGGCGTTATTGAGCGACATAGGTTCACTGTGTAATGTAAGAGTCGGCTGAAACTTTAGCAGAATCCGTTGGTCAAGATAGCCTATACCTTTATTACTTTAATGATTTAGTCTTGTTTGTAAAATGTGAATTTTGATAATTTATGCTTAAAAATGAGGCTTTGAGATGGGGTAAGTTAGATATTCTGAAGGTTATTTTAGTGATATATTATAATGGTTTGCAGTAATCACACGTGTCATTTTCTTAGGGTGTTATTTCGAAAATGATGAATGAAATATTAATTAAGGGAAATAACGCGCAACTTTTGATTATTTTCCAAATAAATTTATTGACTACATTTAGGGGCATATTATGAAACAGGTTCGTCGTCAGACAATCAAATCAGCATTTATTGTATCTGCAATGGTTGCAGCTATGACAGGTTGTTCAAATCAAGTAGAAACAACGGGGAATACGATTCCGTCAACCGTTCCAGCATCGACGTCAACGTCAACTGGGAAGGTTTGTTGTAATCAGCAAAATACGGCTAATAATGGTGCATATAATGTGTTGAGTAACACAAATGCCGGTACAAATACATCGGCTAATACGTCTGCATCCACAAATGTATACAACCCGGCTACGCGTCCAAATACGCAGCCTGCTTATGTGCCCCCTGTTATTGCTCAACCGCAGCCACAACCACAACCACAACCACAGCAGCCAGCTAGCAATGTTTCCTACTACGATTATGGTGGTAGTAACTCGGCAAATACGTCAAACGCTACATATAACTACAGCGCATCAAATTCCACAGCAGGCCAGCAATTGTCAAATGACACGCGGCCAGCAGTGCAAGTGTTAGCATCCGGCGTTTATGAAACGGCTCAAGGTATGCAGCAGCAAATGAACAGAGCAGGTTATAATGCGATCGTTGTACAAGCGGGGGGGCTTTATAAAGTACGTATTCCTTATGGAAGTTATGAGGAAGCAAAAGGACGCCTAACACAAATTCGTTCAACGGTTCCTGATGCTTTTGTTTCTCGCTAATTCTCGTTATTAGACTTTCGAATTCATAGTCCTTTACTCCTCTGATTGATACTTATATGACGGAGTGAGTAATGGAATGCCTAAGTCCATTTGTCTTAAAAATGCCTAGCATTGTTGTAGAGCTTCTATAGTGAAGAATCAATTAAGTATGATGTGTTGGTGCATTCACATGAAGAAAAATAAAAATAACGGTTTTACGTTAATTGAGTTGATGATTGTTGTGGCAATTATTGGAATTCTGTCAGCGATCGCTTATCCGAATTATACTCGGTATGTGCAAGAGAGTAAGCGTACAGATGCTATGGTTGCCATCATGTCGGCGGCTCAGTCACAAGAGAAGTTTTTTTCTCAAAACTTACGTTATGCTTTTAGTCAAGCGGATTTAGGGATTAGCGCATCTTCAGAGAATGATCTCTATACTGTGAGCATTTCTGGTTTGGAAAGCGATGGTTCAACAGTTTGTATAGCAACGAGTACAAGTTGTATGTCTTATACCATCACGGCGACGGCAAAATCAGGTGCGTCACAATACCATGATACGAATTGTCGCAAGATGACATATACCAATGTTGGAGTAAAAAGCGCTGAAGATTCTGATGGGAATACTAGCTCTGTTTGTTGGGAGTAGCTTCTTGATAAGTGCTTGAGCCATTTTAGAGGAGCTGATGGGCTAGTGATAATCGGTCATTGCTAGCATAGTCTTTTAGTGTTTTTGCTTGCGAAAATTTTGTTCGGAGTATTGTAAGAACATCCTCTGATTGATCGTAGCTATGTTCAATTAATAGGTGCCCATCCTTAGACAGGTAATCGCTCACCCCTGAAGTAATTTTTTCAATGTCTGCTAGTCCTTTCTGTTCAGCAACCAACGCTGAATAGGGTTCGTATCGTATATCGGTTTGCAGGTGAGGATCATCATCCCGTATATAGGGAGGATTAGATACGATGATATCGAAGCGCTGTTTTGGTATTGCTGAGTACCAATCAGATTGAATAAGTTCGATGTTCTTAATTTGATGTCTGGCAGTGTTTTCTTTAGCGATAATAAGTGCTTTCTCACTCAAGTCTGTCGCAATAATTTCAGCGCTGGGTAACTCACTCGCTAGTGCGATACTAATTGCGCCTGAACCTGTTCCAAGATCTAAAATACGAACTTCTGTTTTATTTGTGCAGAGTTCAAGAGCTGTCTCGACCAATAGTTCTGTATCAGGGCGTGGGATAAGGACATCGGGTGTGACTTTGAAATCAAGTGACCAAAATTCCTTGGAACCTGTTAAATAAGCAAGGGGAACCCCCTTTTTCCGAGAAGCAATAAGCGCTGAAAATATGTTGCTATCTGCTTCAGCAATGACGGTCTCTGGCCAAGCGACGAGATAGGTTGGCGTTTTCCCAAGGGTGTAAGCCAGGAGCAGTTGTGCATCTAAAGACGCGCTACAGGACATGTTAGTCAGTTCTTGAATGCCCTGGTTCAGTATGCTCTGAAGTGTGTTAGCTTTCACTGAGCGCTGCAAGTTGATCAGCTTGATATTCATTAATCAACGGCTCAATCACAAGTTGTAGGTTACCACTAGTGATTTCATCAAGCTTGTATAGTGTGAGATTGATTCTATGA
The DNA here is from genome assembly GCA_902727985.1 of uncultured Thiotrichaceae bacterium. Taxonomy (GTDB): domain Bacteria; phylum Pseudomonadota; class Gammaproteobacteria; order Thiotrichales; family Thiotrichaceae; genus HyVt-477. The sequence goes on from CACVAY010000071.1 coordinate 10,984, forward strand.
TCCGTCATGCGTCCTTGAGGGAAGTTATAAGTACGGATACGTTCTGAGCGATCACCTGAACCTACCAGGCTTTTTCGGGCTGCTGCTTGTTCTTCATGTTGCTTGGCACGTTCTGCTTCATATAAACGCGATTGTAAAAGTGACATAGCGCGAGCTTTGTTCTTATGCTGTGAACGCTCATCCTGACATTCCACAACAACCCCTGTCGGTAAGTGAGTAAGACGGATTGCAGAGTCGGTTTTGTTAACGTGTTGTCCACCTGCACCAGATGCTCGAAAAGTATCTATGCGAAGGTCTGAGGGATTGATTTCTTGTGCTTCTACTGCATCAATTTCAGGCATGATGGCAACCGTTGCAGCAGAAGTGTGAATACGTCCCTGAGTTTCTGTATCGGGTACGCGTTGTACTCGATGAGCACCTGATTCAAACTTTAGTTGTGAATACACATTGTTGCCGATGATACGTGAGATGATTTCTTTATAGCCTCCGTGCTCACCTTCGTTCTGACTAACGATTTCTACTTGCCAGCGCTGTTGCTCGGCAAATCGTGAATACATACGAAAGAGGTCACCCGCGAAGATTGCCGCTTCGTCTCCTCCGGTTCCAGCTCGAATTTCCAGGAATACATTGCTAGCATCATTCGGATCTTTTGGTAGCAGATGCTTTTGTAGGCTCAATTCAAGATCAGCCATTTTTTTATTGGCATCTTTGATTTCATCTTGCGCCATATCTTTCAATTCTGGGTCAGAGAGCATTTCCTGCGCGGTTTCCAAATCTTCCTCTGCAAGCAAAAATGAAGAAAATTCTTTGGCAATAGGCTCAAGCTGGCTATATTCCATCGATAATTTACGGAACTGGTTTTGGTCAGCAATGATGTCTGGGTCAGCCAGCAGTTGCGTGATTTCTTCGAAACGTTGACTCAGATTTTCTAATTTTAATTTGATCGAATCTTTCACGGTAATTAATCTCTTTGATTATCGATAGGTGTTAAGTCGAGAATTTTACAAGCTGTTTCTAGCGTGTCCAGGTCTCCAGATTTTGCGGCTTTATTCAGTGCTACAGTGGCGTTGTGTGAGAGTTTGTTGGTAAGCGTGTGAGCAAGGAAAGTTAAAGCTTCTTCAGTCGATTTACCATTCTGAATTTGTTGTAAGGCTTTTTCCAAAACATCTTGTTTATGCGTTTCAGCCCGTGTTCGATATTGGCAAATGAGTTGTAACTGACTCTGCGCGCGTACCCAATCCATATAATCTTTTACCTCAAGCTGAACCATTTTTTCAGCTTGATTAGCTGCATCCTGTCTCGATTTTTTGTTTTCTTCTATGACGGACTCAAGGTCATCAACCGTATAGAGATACACGTCATCAAGATCACCTACTTCTGATTCGATGTCACGTGGAATTGCAATATCGACCATGAATATGGGTTGATGTTTGCGTTTCTTGAGCGCACGCTCAACACTGCCTTTACCGATGATTGGGATAGGGGCGGCTGTTGAGGAAATAACGATATCAGCGTTAGGTAAATGTTCTGCTACCGATTCTAAACGAATAGCGGTGCCGTCAAATTCATCTGCTAAACGTTGGGCGTTCTCCAGTGTTCTATTGGCCACAATAATGTTGCCAACATGTTGGGCTTTTAAATGTCGGCCCACTAATTCTATGGTTTCTCCAGCACCAACCAGTAGTGCAGTTTGCTCTTCTAGTTTGGCAAATATCTGTTTGGCGAGACTGACTGATGCATAAGCAACGGATACGGGATTTGCCCCAATGGCTGTTTGTGTTCGAACTTTCTTGGCAACCTTAAAGGAGTATTGCATTAGCTTGTTGAGCATTGGTCCGGTAGCCTTTGCCCGAAGTGCTGATGCATGGGCGTCTTTCACTTGCCCAAGAATTTGAGGTTCGCCCAGAACGAGAGAATCTAAACCACTAACGACGCGAAGAATGTGCTGAACCGCTGCATCTTGCTTGTGTACATAGAGAAAGTCTTGGAAACTATCTTCCTGGATTTGAAAAAAGCGCGCTAACCATTGGGAAATGTCGTGTGAAGAAATGCTATTTTTGCTAGATCCCAGATAAAGTTCTGTACGATTACAGGTCGAAACGATGACTCGCTCTTTGACGATAGCGCCTATTTCCTCTAAACCTTTCTCTAAGTTTTCAGGAGAAAAGGCTATTTTTTCACGGATTTTGACGGGCGCAGTCTTATGATTTACGCCAATGACAACAACGGACATTCAATCGTATTGGTATGCTTTCAAGGGGAGGGATTTTCTGATAGGTGTCGTTAGATTACAAGCAGATTGCGTAATTTTATCGAATAATTTCGATAAAATTACCTCCATTGTGTAGTATGAGTTCAGTTTTTATATCTATATGAGCATATGTTTTTGTCTCCTAAAATAATCATGAGAGTGCTGTTGAGCACTCTTACTTTAGTATTGTTGAGCGCCTGTGACTCTCCTGAGAAGAAAGGATCGGAAAGTGAATATTCTTTAGATGCTGAGGCAGTAAAGGCTGAAATTGCAGAAATAAATGATTTTTCCCAGTTAATGATGTTGGGAGAATATGCATTTCAGAACGGTCATTTTGAAGATGCGGCAGCGTATTACCTGAAGGTTGCCCAGCAAACACAAGATGCTGAGGTTTTTCAGCGTTCCATTGAGCTTTCACTAAAAACGCGAGATGTAGACCAGGCCTTACAAACGGCTAATCGTTGGCATGAGTTCGACCCCGATTCTTCAGATGCGGTGCAATACCGTTTGTTGCTTTATATAAAGAAAGAAAAATACCTAGAAGCAGCAAATGCTTTATACGTTTTTTCCAATAAGAAAGATGGATTCGGCTCATTTGCAGGAATTGATATCGCAATGGCCTTACTTGAGCGGGAGGCTAACACCGAACAGGCTATTAGTACCTTACAAGAATATGTGAAGTTGCCTGAATACCAACCAAAAGCACTTTATTACTTAGCAGTATTGGGTATGCGTAATCAGCAGTTTACTATGGTTATTGAAATGGCCATACGAGGTAAAACAGAGTTAAAAGATGAAGAGCTGAAACAGAAACTTGCTTTACTACATGTGAAAGCTTTGACTAATTTAAATAAAGAAAAAGAAGCTTTGGCGGTACTCAATAGTCTGGTCGTAGAGGCGGCGGATGCAAAAACCAAACAACACTATGCGCGTATTCTCTCTTCATTGGGACAGGTTGATCAAGCTGTTGTTCTGCTGCAGGAAATTTATTTAGAGCAGAAAGGTGGTATTCCTGTGCTCTTGGATATTATCGGTATTCAATTAGATGGGAAGAAATTTGCTGATGCCTTGAAAACAGTAGATCAGCTTGCTGAAGTTCCTAATCAAAAGATGAATGCAAAATATTTCCGTGGTTTGGTATATGAGGCACAAGAGAAATTTGCAGAGGCATTAAAGGAATATCAAGAAATTACTGGTGTGTTACGCGATTCTATGGAAATACGGATTCGCATCATTATCAGCGTGGAAAAGACGCAAGGTTTGGATGCCGCTGTTGTGCTTTTGGATAAAGAAATCGCGTCGAGCCAAAAAAAGGAACAGCGCAAAGAGCTTTTTACTATGAGAAGCCACTTGTATCGGGATAAAGAACGTTATCAAGAGGCGTTGGAAAGTCTTGATAAAGCCTTGATGTTAGCGCCTGATGATCTTGAGGTAATGTACGAAAAAGCTGTTGTTCAAGAACGGCTTGATGATTTGGAGGCCTCTGAGAAAACCCTGTTGTATATTTTGGAGAGAGACCCCGATAATTCAACAGCGTTAAATGCTTTGGGGTATATGTTGGTGGTTAAGACCAATCGGTTTGATGATGCCCAGCAATATTTAGAGAGAGCGATTGAGATAGAGCCGAAAGATCCTGCAATCATTGATAGTCTGGGTTGGTTGTACTTCAAGCAAGGAAAACTTGAGAAGGCTGAGGTGTTAATTCGTCAGGCTTTTAAAGAGATCCAAGATCCAGAGGTGGCAAGCCATTTAATTGAAATTTTAGCAAAAAGGGGTAAGAAGCTGGAGGCGAACCGTCTTTTAAAAGAGATGCTTGAAGACTATCCCGATAATGAATTGTTACTAAAAGTAAAATCCGTTCTATAAGGAAGACAGAATGTTTAAAAGAGTTCATGCTTTTGTTTTTATGTTGGTCATCGGCTTGGCTGGGTGTAGTAATCCGCCACAGCAAGGTGCAGTCTTGGATAATGCTGCGAAGCAGCAGCTCTGGAAGAAGCGCGTTCAAACTCTGTCCAATCAGCAATCTTGGAAGCTTTTAGGAAGAGCAAGTGTGACCTATCGAGACGAAAACTATCCATTTGGTCTGGATTGGCAGCAACAGAATGCTAATAGTCACCAACTCTTGATTCGCCATCCTGTTACGCAAAGTCAATTAGCAAAATTGGTGAGCAATAATAGCAAAGTGACCTTGACCACCAATAAGGGAGCAGTATTGAGAGATAGCAGTGCAGATCGCTTAATAGAGCAACAGCTGAGAGTAAAGATTCCTGTGGATGGAATGCAGTCATGGGTTCGCGGGCTTGCGGCACCACAATATCCTGTTACCCATATTGTCTTAGATAATTTTGGTAGACCGACAACAATAGAACAGGCTGGTTGGAGTGTTCGTTATGCTGCATATAAGGGTGCATCAACAGCAGCGATGCCAAGCTCTATTGTTATCTCTAGGTCACAACCCCAAAATGTTCGTGTGAAAGTTCGTGTAAAATCTTGGTAATCTCCTCTAATCGTTTACTCCTATGTCTACCCTTGTTCTTCCAGCTCCAGCCAAACTGAATTTGTTCCTGCATATCACGGGACAACGAGAAGATGGCTATCATCTTCTACAGACTGTTTTTCAGTTCATTGACTTGGCTGATGAGATTACTTGTACGTTAAATCCTAGTGGTGAAATTAGAAGGCTTTCCTCATTAGAGGGTGTTGATCCAAGTGATGATCTTGTTGTAAAAGCGGCGCGATTATTAAAAGAAAAAGCACAACTTGATCTTGGTGTAGATATTTTTGTTGAAAAAAAATTACCCATGGGGGGCGGATTAGGTGGTGGCAGTTCCGATGCTGCGACTGTTTTGCATGCATGTAATAAGCTATGGGAATGTGGAAAAACAGATGCCGAACTGGCTGAGATGGGTTTGCAATTGGGTGCGGATGTCCCTGTTTTTGTTCATGGTTTTTCGGCTTGGGCCGAAGGTGTCGGTGAGGAATTAACCCCTGTGTCACCCCTGGAATCGTGGTATGTCGTCATCTCTCCAAATGTTACTTTGTCCACCGCAGAAATTTTTTCACGTGAGGGATTGACACGAGACTGCGATAGCATCAAAATAGCCGCCTTTCTGCAAGGGCAGGGATGCAATGTTTTTGAACCTGAGGCACGTAAAATGTCATCGGAGATTTCAGAAGCACTTGACTGGCTAGCTCAGTTTGCCCCCTCAAGATTGACAGGAAGTGGTAGCTGTTTATTTGCACCCTTTGATAGCCAAGATAAGGCAGTAGAAGTTGTACATCAGGTACCATTGCAATGGCGAGGATTTGTAGCGAAGGGTATGAATCAATCGCCGCTAAAAATTGCATTGCAACACTAAGTTCTGTTGGGCCGTCGCCAAGCGGTAAGGCCCCGGGTTTTGATCCCGGTATGCGCAGGTTCGAATCCTGCCGGCCCAGCCATTTTCTTTATTTCCAGCGGAGCTGGAATTTCACGACGAGATGAATCATGTCTGAAAAAGACAGGATGAAGGTTTTTGCAGGTAGTTCTAATCCTGCTCTTGCTCAAGATATCGTTGAGATCCTCGATATACCCTCCGGCAAATTGACTACAACCCATTTTAGCGATGGTGAAACACACGTTGAAATTTTGGAAAACGTGCGTGGTCTCGATGTGTTTGTTATTCAATCTACATGTAGCCCGACCAACGACAATATTATGGAGTTATTGATCATGGTTGATGCGCTTTATCGTGCATCTGCAGGTCGGATAACTGCGGTTATTCCTTATTACGGATATGCTCGCCAAGATCGAAGAACCCGTTCACGTCGTGTGCCTATCACGGCTAAGTTAGTTGCTGATATGTGTGCAAGTAGTCGTGTTGATAGAGTATTGACGGTAGATCTGCATTCTGAGCAAATTCAAGGCTTCTTCGATTTACCTGTAGATAATATTTACGCGGTAGGTGTGTTAGCTGAAGATGTGATCAGCAAAAACTATGAAGATATCGCTGTTGTATCACCTGATGCGGGTGGTGCGGTGCGTGCCAGAGCTTTAGCTAAATTGCTAGGTAATGATGTCGGCATGGCGATTATCGATAAACGTCGCTCAAAACCGAATGTCTCTGCTGTTATGCATTTGATGGGAGATGTTGAAGGTAAAGTTTGTATTATTGTAGATGATTTGGTCGATACAGCAGGTACTTTGTGTCATGCGGCACAGGCGCTGAAGGATAAGGGGGCTAAGGCAGTTATTGCTTATGCGACCCATGCTGTTTTATCGGGTAAAGCCGTAGATAACATTGAGAATTCAGTGTTAGACGAAGTGGTTATTACTAATACAATTCCTCTTAGTGAAAACGCTAAGAATTGTGCTAAAATCCGCTCCCTTAATGTAGCAGCTATTTTGGCTAAAACCATTAATCGTATTTATATGGATGAATCGGTAAGTGATTTATTCGATGAAGAAGTTTTAGAGTAAGCTTTTTCATACCCTCTTGGGTACAGAATTTTAAAGTATAGTCAGACTTGGTCGCGAGTCTGGCTTTTTTTCATTATGGAGAAAAAATATGTCTGATCAAATCGTTTTACACGCAAAGAAGCGTGAAGAGCAGGGCAAAGGTGCGAGCCGCCGCCTGCGCAAAGAAGGTCTTGTTCCTGCTATCATTTATGGTGCCGGAAAAGAGCCAAGCATGATTGCTTTACAGCATTCAAAGCTTTTGCGCTACGAACAGGAAGATAGTTTCTTTGCTTCTATCCTGAAAGTTGAAATTGATGGTGGTGATGAAGAGAATGTACTTATCCGTGATTATCAACGTGATCCTGTAAAGCCCAAGATTTTACACATCGATTTATTACGCGTGAATATGGCTGAAAAAATCCATACCTCTGTTCCACTTCACTTCATTAATGATGAAATGAGTGTGGGTGTAAAAGAAGGCGGAATTATGCAGCGTCTTATCGTTGAAGTAGATATCGTTTGTTTACCAACGGCTTTGCCTGAGTATATCGAAGTAGATGTGTCTGACCTTGATATCGGTGGATCTATTCATATCAGTGATATCAAAGCACCAGAAGGTGTGGAACTGATGGATATGGTGCATATGGAAGAGGCTGATGATGAGCATAAGTCTTCACTAGATTTAGCGATTGTTAGTGTTCAGGCCCCACGTGGAGCTTCAACCGCTGATGAGGATGAGGGTGCTCCTGTAGCGCCTGATGCTTCAGAAGATGACGCTTAATTACATAAGTTGAACATGGGCGATTCGTCTTCCATACAACTGATTGTGGGCTTGGGTAACCCCGGTTCACAATATGACAAAACCCGGCACAATGCCGGGTTTTGGTTTGTTGATGCCTTGGCAAATGCTGCGAATGAAACGTTTCGTCTAGAATCGAAGTTTTCTGGTGAGGTCTGCAAGGTTAATATCTCTGGCAAGAATGTTTGGCTGCTTAAGCCAGCTACTTTCATGAATCGTTCCGGATTGTCAGTTAAACAACTCAGTTCTTTTTATAAAATCCCAACCAGCAATATTCTTGTGATCCACGATGAGTTGGATTTACCTCCTGGTACTGTTCGCCTAAAAATTGGTGGAGGGCATGGTGGTCATAACGGTCTGCGCGACCTTCATGCACAAATGGGTAAAGAGTATTTACGTGTAAGGGTGGGTGTTGGACATCCTGGTGATAGAAATAAAGTCGTTGATTATGTTCTGTCGAGACCAAATGCGTCTGATTGTATCGATATCATGCGTGGCATTGATCATTTAGAGGCTGTCATCAACGATGTTGTCAGTGGTAATTTACAGCAAGCGATGAATCGTTTGCATACGGAGAGTTAGATGGGTTTTAAGTGTGGAATTGTTGGCTTGCCAAATGTCGGAAAATCGACTCTTTTTAATGCATTAACACAATCTGGCATTCAAGCCGAGAACTATCCTTTTTGTACGATTGAGCCAAACGTAGGCATTGTTCCTGTGCCTGATCTTCGTTTGGATGCGCTTGCAGAGATTGTAGTTCCTGAGCGTGTTTTGCCTACAACAATGGAATTTGTGGATATTGCAGGTTTGGTTGCAGGTGCTTCAAAAGGTGAAGGGCTTGGTAATAAATTTTTATCTCATATTCGTGAAACAGATGCAATTGCACAGGTTGTTCGGTGTTTTGAAGATGATGATATTATTCATGTTGCTGGGAAAATAGACCCGTTAAGTGATATTGGTGTTATCAGTACAGAGCTAACCTTGGCTGACCTTGATACTGCTGAAAAGGCGATGAATCGTCTGCATAAGCTAGCTAAGTCTGGTAATAAAGATGCTATTGCACAGAAAGGATTTTATCAACGTCTCTATGGGCACTTAGGAGAAGGAAATCCAGCAAGATCTCTCGAATGCACAGATGATGAGCTGAAATATCTGAAAGAGTTGCATCTCATAACCGTCACACCGTTGATGTACATCGCAAATGTTAGCGAAGATGGCTTTGAAAATAATCCATTGCTAGAGCAAGTAAAAGAACTTGCGGCTACTGAAGGAGCCGTAGTTGTTCCGGTTTGTGCGTCGATGGAGTCCGAGTTGGCATTGTTAGATGCTGAAGAACAAGCTGATTTTCTGAAAGACATGGGATTAGAAGAAGCAGGACTCAATCGCGTGATTCGTGCAGGTTATGACCTTTTGGGTTTACAGACTTTTTTTACCGCTGGTGTTCAGGAAGTGCGCGCATGGACGGTAAAGAACGGAGCAACAGCTCCTAACGGCGCTGGTCGGATTCATACTGATTTCGAGAAAGGTTTTATTCGTGCTGAAGTGATTGCATATTCTGATTTTATTGAGTTCAAAGGTGAGCAAGGTGCTAAAGATGCGGGCAAATGGCGTTTAGAAGGTAAGGAATACGTTATGCAAGAAGGGGATGTCGTACATTTCCGCTTTAATGTCTAAATAGCTACGCGATGAGGTGTTTCGAAAAATAAAGAAGAGCCTCTGTATTGCTATCCTAGGCTCTTTGTTTATGGAACAATTTTTTAGCTTCTCTAAAGGGGTGTTTTATTTAAACCAACCCTTTTTGCGAGTATTGATCTGATAAAGTTTCAAATTAGGTTGGATTTCAAGTACAGATAGCTTACCTAGGCCCTTGCGGGTTTTGTAAGTGGCTCCAGTATCAAGGTAGCAAATATTGCTGATATGAATAGGTTGTTCCACAGGGGTATGTCCTAATACGACGAGGTCTACACCTTCTACACGTTCTGTAGAATTAGTGATTTTGTAATGTCTATAACGGTTACGTGACCATAGAACGTAGTTACACATATCTTCATCGGCGTTAATAGATTTGACAAAGTTTTCCCATGTGATGCCGCTTGGGATGTCTGCATGGACTAAACCAATTTTTCCTGATTGCGTTAGTATTTCACACGCAATAGGGAGTTGTCTTATTCTTTCTCGGATACGAGTTTGTTCTTTAGAGTCAATGTCAAGCCACCAGTCTCCACCATTGTTTTGCGTCCAGCTTTTGTACATGCTTTTATCATATTCAGCTTCTATGAGCATTCTTTCGTGATTACCCATGATGGAGAAAAACCATGGCTCTTCGAGGAATTCCATAACGCGATTAGATTCAGCGCCGCGGTCGATTAAGTCACCCACAGAAAATACACGGTCACATGATGGATTGAACGAGATGTCTTGTAGCAATGTTTCCAGAGCGCTAAACATGCCATGAATATCGCCGACGACAAAATCACGTCCGTGCTTGTTTTTAGTATAATGTTTAAAGGGTAAGTAACTCATTGAAGCCGTTTGTTGTTATGTAATGCCCAAAAAGATGTTCGTGTTCCATTAGTGTCATATTATATGATATTCAGTTTTCATTCATCTATAAAATAACAATATGAATAAAAAAGAAATTCTTCAGCATAAGGCACAGATTAAAAATTATTTGTTACTTATTCAGCGAACTTCAATTGCTATCTTGTATGTGTCATTGCTAGGATTTGCTACCTCACTCCTTTTGTTGTTTGATAAGCAGTTAGTCTTGTCAATGGTGCTTGCAACCAGCGTTTTTTTTCTGGCACGCTTGCTACGATTTCATGTTACCAAGTTTGCGCGCTGGAGATTGAAAGGCCAAGAGGCATACGAAGATATGTTTAGTTTCGTCGATAAAGAGAGAAAAGGACGTGAGGAAATGATGTTTCTGGATTTGCTACGCAAGGCAATTGAGGTAGTTGATTAATCCTTGTATTACTTGTCTATCTGTTGCCTGTCTTGTGGGGGAGCGTGTTTTAAGGCCGCTACTATGAGTGCTAACCAGCCAAATAAGAAGAATATGCCGCCCACTGGTGTAATCATTGCAAAAAGTGTTGTTTGGGTTGCTATGTATAGATACAGACTACCGCTAAATAACAGGATGCCGATTATAAAGCAGCTTCCAGCAAGTTTTATGGCTGATGTTTTGAGCGGCTGTGATGCTAATAGGCCAATTATTAGTAATACGATAGAATGGAGAGATTGATATTCAACCGCTGTTTTGAAGGTTTCGAGCAGCTTCTCAGTGAGAATTTTTTCTAAGCCATGTGCGCCAAAAGCACCTAGCGCAACTGAAAGAAAACCAAAAAAAGCACCACTCACTAAAAAAAACTTAGGATAATTCATTGATCGCCATGCCAAATAGTAAACGTCAATTATACCGTTCTTATTTACAAGTTCTCACGATTGTTGCGATTCTTTTTTTGCTGATAGTTCTTTTAAGGTCTTTATTTCAAGGTGAGCCAACTCAACATAGGTTTGTTTCAGAAACGAATGCAGTCACCGTTGTGGTTGATCTTGCCGATCTAGTTCCAGGTCAAATACATAAGCTGCGCTTAAAGAAACGCCCTGTAGGTGTTTTGTATCGCCGCGATTACCCTTCTCAACCACGATCTGCTGATATTAATAATGATCTTCGTTCCATAGACCCCGCCTATTTTGTATTCATTAATGAAACGGGGGCAATTCGGTGTCAGGTATCCGTGAATTCAGCAGCCACAGAATTAAAGGATATTTGTGCGGGTGTTGTTTTCGATATGTCGGGTAGGGTGCTGAAAGGTAGCGCTAAGGATCTAGATGTGCCGCCGCATTATTTTAATAATAAAGGTCAGTTGGTGGTTGGCCAATGGAGTTCTGAGAAGTCGTTTTAACTACAAGGGAAGATAAACGTCATATCGAGTAGTCTTCCCTTTGATTTGGAAAGAGGGGGGAGTTTTCTCATCAAGATAAGGGCTTTTGATCGGGCGTTTTACCACTACTCGTTTATTTGCGCGTTCCCTAGCCTGATTCAACATTATAGCTGCATCTGTGTCTTTACCCACTAGTTCATGAAAGATTTGCATCTCTTTTTTTACTTTTGCGCTTTTTTCACGGGCTGGAAACATCGGGTCAAGATAAATAATATCGGCGAGCTCTTTGGTATTCATTTTGAGATAGTCATGGCTGTCGATATGCTTGAGTGTTATTCGTTCAGATATTGCTCTAAGCGCGTTATCGTTGCAAAGGCTACAGCGATTGAGTGCGTCTTCGAGTAGTAGATAGAGTGGTAAGTTGCGTTCTAGTGAAGTGACTGTGCAACCTAATGTGGCCATGACAAAGCTATCTTTGCCTGCTCCAGTGGTTGCATCAATGACAGATAAATCAGGAAACTTTTTAATGCCAATTGCTTTTGCAAAGTCTTGATTTTTCCCTCCACCATATAGGCGTCGGTGATTGTTTTTACCTGATACAAAGTCAAAGAATAAAGGAGTAAACGCTGCTTGTTGAGGGAGTTGTAGTTCTAGGTGGGTGGGTTTTAAGTACAGTAAGTAATCAATACGATTGCCTATATCGCTAGCGTGCTTAAGCGAAAATTTCTGGCAAAGTAGCTGTTGTTGTTCATCAGTAACATCATCTCCAGAAACGGCAATATTAGTAGTGTGGTGGTGGGACATCATCTTCTGGCGCACGGATCGGCGATGATTGAAGGCTAGTTAGGCGAGCTTCAAATTTATCGAGTTCTCTTTGCAGGCTTTGTATAGTGAGTTGTTGTAGGTGGATGGTGTCACTTAGAGAGTCAATAGTTTGCTCGTGTTCCATGATGAGCATTTCCAGGTGAGCGAGTCGTTCTTCAGACATGCATAATTCTCAGAAGTCTATAGTAAGCAACAGGTAGAGTTTTTATTTCTCTACCTGTACCTTGGAATTGATTTATCTGCCTTTGCCTGTAGCAATACGTAAACGAAGTGCATTCAACTTAATGAAACCTTCTGCATCTTTTTGATCATATGCTCCATCATCATCTTCAAAGGTGGCGATGCTTTCATCAAATAAAGAGTCTGTATCCGACTTACGGCCAACGACACTAACGCGGCCTTTATAGAGTTTCAAGCGAACTGTGCCGTTTACATGCTCCTGTGATTGATCAATCATAGTTTGTAACATTTCACGCTCTGGGCTCCACCAGTAGCCGTTGTATACAAGTTTTGCGTAGCGTGGCATCAACTCATCTTTCAAGTGCATAGCCTCACGATCCATGGTTAAAGATTCCATGGCGCGATGTGCAGATAACATAATAGTGCCACCAGGTGTTTCGTAACATCCGCGCGACTTCATGCCTACATAGCGATTTTCAACGATGTCTAAGCGACCAATGCCATTGTCGCCGCCGAGTTTATTCAATGTTTCCAGCATAGTCGCTGCTGATAACGTCTCGCCATTTAATGCAACTGGGTCGCCTTTTTCATAGGTAAGTTCGATATAAGTTGGTTCATCAGGAGCTGCTTCTGGAGAAACAGACCAACGCCACATATCATCTTCAGCTTCGGTCCAAGGATCTTCAAGAGGGCCGCCTTCATACGAAATATGTAATAGATTGGCATCCATCGAATAAGGTGATTTTTCCCCCCGTTTTTGTTCAACCGCAATATCATGCTCCTCTGCATAAGTCATGAGAGATTCACGAGAATTCAAATCCCACTCTCTCCATGGAGCAATAATATGAACACCAGGTTTCAAGGCATAAGCACCGAGTTCAAAACGAACTTGGTCATTGCCTTTACCTGTTGCGCCGTGTGAAATAGCCTCTGCGCCTGTTTCGTTAGCGATTTCAATTAAGCGCTTAGCAATCAAAGGGCGTGCTATGGATGTGCCAAGTAGGTATTCACCTTCGTAGATTGCATTGGCGCGGAACATGGGGAATACGTAGTCCTTTGTAAACTCTTCACGCAGGTCTTCGATGTAAATTTCAGTAATGCCCATCGCTTCAGCTTTAGCGCGCGCAGGTTCAACCTCTTCGCCCTGGCCAATATCGGCAGTAAAAGTTACGACTTCGCAGTCGTAAACATCTTGTAACCATTTAACAATGATGGAGGTGTCAAGGCCGCCAGAATAGGCTAAAACCACTTTATTGATCGATTGGGACATCAGAAAGATCTTCGCTAAGGTTTGGAAAGCGAGAATTATATACTGAACTTGGTTTGGCTGATAGATGAAAATAAATCTTATCGTTCTATTGACAGGGAGAAAATGCAATCTATAATGTGCCGCTCTATGGCTATGTAGCTCAGCTGGTTAGAGCACATCACTCATAATGATGGGGTCCCAAGTTCGAATCTCGGCATAGCCACCATATACAAAAAAGGCCTGCAATCAATTGCAGGCCTTTTTTATGTCTTAAATTCAGGCATATTGTTTCCAATATGCTCGTCATTAATGCTTATTTTACATGTAGCTCAACGCGACGGTTCGCTTTGCGACCCGCTGAGGTGGTGTTGTCAGCAATAGGTGACTCCTGACCATGGCCAACTGCAGTCATGCGATCTGCAGGTATACCTTTACTAGCAAGATAAGCTTTTACTTTTGCTGCGCGCTTTTGGGATAGGCTTTTGTTGAGAGCTGCATTACCTGTTGAATCGGTATAGCCAGCAACTTCAACCTTCACATCTTCTTTTTCTGAGAGCACCTTGGCAACATTGTCCAATAAGCTTTTGCTGTTGCCAATCAGTCTATCTGAACCGGTAGCAAAGTTAACGCCATCAAGGCGAATAGATGAACCCGCGCTCATGGTTTTTGCACTGACTTCCGTCGTTGCTGCTTTTGTTGGAGCCGATGCTTTTGGTGCTTCTGCCTTTTCAGAGGTAGCAGCAGCTTCAGGTGTTGTGCCGCCACTTTTTGCCCATGCGACAACAGTGTTGATGCCATCATCAATCACAGAATGCGCTGTTGCGTTAAGTGAGTCAGCATCAGCTGAAGTCATTTTAGTGGCTGCGGCGGCTCCGGCAGTGGTGGCAGTAGCTGCTACAGTAGTGGCTGTAGTAGTGCTTGCTGAGGCTGCTGAGGCCTCTGTAGCAGAACTTTCAGCAGCATCTGCTGAAATTGGTGTGCTTTTAGCCCATGCAAC